>JBAPSB010000312.1:0-26077 GCA_049281435.1 Desulfobacterales bacterium | reverse complement strand
GCGTATGACTAAACAGCCGCCTCCCTCTGGCCTTGCCAAAACCTTAATCTTAAAGCCTATATCAAATGACATCCAAAAAGGTTCGAGGAAAAAATCGATGAAAAAATCCATAGGTGCCAAAACGCTGATATTTCCCACCCCGGTGTGGATCGTGGGATCCTACGACAAGGACGGCCGGCCCAACGGCATGACGGCCGCCTGGGGCGGGATCTGCTGTTCCAAACCGCCCTGTGTGTACGTGTCGCTCCAGAAGCCGCGCTACAGCTACGCTAACATCATGGCGCGGCAGGCATACACGCTGAGCGTGCCTTCGGAGAAATATGCGCGGGAGGCCGATTACTTCGGCATTGTCAGCGGGCGCACGACCGACAAATTCGCCGCCACGGGCCTGACCCCCGTCAAAAGCGATGTGGTGGATGCGCCCTATATCGCCGAGTTCCCGTTGGTCCTGGAATGCAAGCTCGTTCAGACCATCGATCTCGGCCTGCACACGCAATTTATCGGGGAGGTCCTGGACGTCAAGGCCGACGAGGCGGTCCTGGCCGAAAACGGCCTGCCGGATATCGAAAAAGTGGCACCCATTGTTTTCGGCCCCGAGATCCGCTCTTACCATGGCATCGGCCGTTACCTGGGGCGGGCGTTCGACATCGGTAAAAAATTCTGAACTCTTTTTGACCGGAGGCTGTTTTGGATTTTACCCCGCTCTTTCACCCCAGAACCATCGCCGTTTTCGGTGTGTCCCTGACCAACGACCGCCATCCGGCCAATGTCATCTACAATAAAATTCACCTGCGCTACCCGGTCGACGTTTTTCCCGTCAATCCCCGCGGCGGGCATTACCAGAGAGACCGGGTCTATGCCGACATCGCCGATATTGCCGCCCGCATCGATCTTGCGGTCGTGGCGGCGCGCGCCGAATTCGTGCCCGCGATCATCACGCGCTGCATCGAGAGCGGGGTCGGTGCAGCCGTGATCATTTCGGGCGGATTCGCCGAAAGCGGGCGCGCCGACCTTCAGTCACAACTGGTCGACCTGGCCCGGGCGGCCGAATTTCCCTTCATCGGACCCAACTGCCTGGGCATCTATGCTCCGGCCCGCTTCGATACGTTCTTTCTGCCCGGAGAGCGCCTGATACGCCCCGATCCCGGTCCGGTTGCCATCGTCAGCCAGAGCGGCGGGGTGCTGGTGGACCAGATGGTCAAGTTCGCCGAGCAGGGCGTCGGGTTGTCCCTGGCGGTGAGCATCGGCAATAAGGCCCTGATCCGGGAGGTGGACATGCTGGACTACTTGTCCGATGATCCCGAGACCCGCGTCATTGCCTTTTACGTGGAGGGTTTCGATAAAAATGAGGGCCGGCGTTTCGTCCAGGCCGCCGCGAAAGTCCCCAAGCCGATCATCGTGCTCAAGTCCGGAAAAAGCACCGAGGGCCGGCGGGCCGCCTCCAGTCACACCGCCTCTCTGGCCGGCGACCACAAGGTTTTTGCTTCCGTTTTAGCCCAGTACGGCATCGTGGAGGCCGACAACGAGTTCGAGATGGTATCATTCTGCGAATCCCTGAGCTGTTACCGCAAGAAAATCCAGGGCCGGGTCGGCATCATCACCGTCAGCGGCGGACACGGCGTTCTCGTGACCGATATCTGCGCCGCAACGGGATTGGCGGTTCCCCAGCTCTCCGAGCCGGTCCGCCAAAAGATAAAAGAAAACCTGTCCGCCAGCGTTCAGGGGATCGCTTCGCTTGAAAACCCGGTCGATTTGACCGGCAGCGCCCGCGATGACGATTTTGTCGCGGCCGCCAACGGCCTGAGCCAGGCTCCGGAGGTCGATTGCGTGATTTTGCTGCTGCTGCCGTACTCACCCGGCATCACCTCCGATCTGGGGGCGCGGCTGAGCCATGTCTTTCGCAGCGAAAACAAACCGCTGGTCGCCTACGTGCCCCACCATGAAAAATACCGGATGTTGATCGAGGGGTTCGAATTGAACGACGTTCCGGTCTCCTCTTCCATCGAGGGGGCGGTGCTGATGGTCGATGCCTTGCGGAGGTGCCGGACATGTTGAATCGGGATATGAAAGATATTCTCGTTGGTGCGAAAAAACACGGCTGGGTTCTGGAGCCGGAAGCCAAGCGCTTGCTGTCTCTGGCAGGCATTCCCGTGCCGGATTTCCGCTGGATGCCCACCCTGCCCGCGCTGCTCGAAGCGGCCGCCGAGATCGGATACCCGGTAGTGGCCAAGGTCGTTTCTCCGGCGATCGTGCACAAGTCCGAGCACAACGCCGTGGCAGTCGGCATAAAAGATGACGCGGCACTGACGTCGGTTTTCGAGAGTTTCAGCCGGATGCAGGGCTTTGCCGGAATCCTGATCGAACCACTTGTCGCCGGAATCGAACTGATCATCGGGGCCAAGATCGACCACCAGTTCGGTCCGGTCATCCTGCTGGGTATCGGCGGCACCGCTGTTGAAATTTATCAGGACATCGCGTTGAGAATGGCCCCGCTGTCGGACGGCGATGTCTTTTCGATGGTAGAGAGTCTGGCAGGTGTTCGACTGTTAAAAGGCTACCGCGGCGCGGAGCCGATCGACATGGCGGCCCTATGCAGCCTTGTCACCGATTTTTCAGCCCTGGTCATGGACCTGGCACCTGTCATCGACACCGTCGATCTCAACCCCGTGAAGTGCACCGGCAGGAAATGTGTCGTGGCCGATGCCCGCATCATGCTGGCCGGTAAAGAATCATAGAATCAGCCGTGCCGGTCGGCCGGGTTTGGATGCCGCATGCCGCGGTTCTTTTGATAGGATCGGGTCCGGCAAGAATGGTGGCTGAAAATCACGCCGGCTGGGGGACCGTGCTCGAAGGGTCTGGGCCGTGTATCGCCGCCGGGTGGGGCTTTAAAGAATAGAGGGGCATTTGGCCGGTGCCGCCATTTCCATCCATTTCACCGGAAATGACGGCCAGCATGCTTTCCAATTCGAGTGAATTTCTAATCTGCCCGTCGACGCTGCTCAGTTGCAAGCGCCATTTCATGCCGCAATCGGAACGTTTTTTCTGCAGAATTTTAATGGCGTTGCGGTTGGAAGCGTTAGCCTGTCGGAACAGGTCCCGCCCATTGGCCTCGTGACGATCGAAAGCGCTGATGATGATATCAAACGCCATCAATTGCATAAGCCGCGAGGCGTCTTTGGTCGAATTGACGGCGAACAGATCACAATCGGTTTTCATGATCCGGGAATGGATGTCATCCCAAAAAGGCTCGTCGTTGTGAACCAGAAGGACGCGATACCCCTTGAATTTATAAGCGATCTTCACAAGCACTCCTTTGATATGCTTTGTATAACTTTTGTATTATACCTAACCCCGCGCCGTTTCGTCAAGAGACTTGTCGGCGCCGCGGTCGCCACATGGCGAATCACCGGAGGGTGAATGCGAATTCTTTCCCTGTTTTACGGCCATGATGCCAACTGCACCCTGCTGGAGGATGGCCAGCCGGTCGTCGTCCTTGAAAAAGAACGCCTGACGCGGGTCAAGCACGATAAGGGGCTGATGGACATCGAGTCGATTCTGGAGGCTTACGGCTGGAATCCCGATTCCATCGACATCGTTGCCATAAGCCCCTGGATCAAGCCCACTTTCGACGGCCGCCTGGAGCCGTGGCAACTGGACGGCAAGACCTACCAGGAGCATCCCGATTTCAAGAAATCCGGATGGCGGGGGCCGGTCGAGGCCCGCTACAGCCGACAGCGCATCGCGCTGTTCGGCCGCTGGTACGACGGCGTCGCGGTCGACCATCATCTGGCCCATGCGGCCGGGGCGCTGTTTACCTCGCCATTCGAGACGGCCGGAATCCTGACCGCCGACGGCGGGGGCGACTTTCGCAATTGCGCCCTGGCCTGGGGAGCGGGCAACAGAATCGAGGAAATCGAATATGGATGGGGCTATGAGGGCCGCGGGAAGTTGCAGCTCAATATCGGCCGCACCTGGGCGTCCATCGGCGAGTACAATTTTAACATGATGCGCCTGGAGAGCGCCGGCAAGTTAATGGGCCTGGCCAGCTATGGCACGCCGCGGGAAGAGATCGTCGACACGTTGAAACAGCAGATGCTCTATCATCCGTTTTCCCCTTTCCTGCGCGATGCCGCCGGACGCTTCGAGATCGCCACCCTCGATCCGAAAGAGCCTTTCGCCCAGGATGTCTGCGCCTCGCTGCAACAGCTGACGACAACTTTATACCTCGAGGCCGCGGCCCGGCTGAAGTCATGGCGGCCGGTGGACCGGCTCATCCTGACGGGCGGATGCTCGATGAACTGCACGGCCAACACCGCCGTTCACCAGAGTGGGTTGTTTACGGAAACCTGGGTGCCGGCCCAGCCGCATGACGGCGGCATCAGCCTGGGCCAGGCGCTTTTTGTGTGGCACCACGTTTTGAACCGGCCCCGGGCCGCCCGCGCCTGGCCGCCTTATCTGGGCACGGACGCGGGCAGCATCGACCGTGACATCATCGCGGATGTGGTGCGGTTTCTGGAGGAGGGAAAAAGTGTCGGGCTGTGCTATGGCCGCGCGGAGTCCGGTCCACGAGCTTTGGGCCACCGCAGCATTCTTCTCGATCCCCGCCTGGCTGATGGAAGAGACCGGCTCAACCGGTATGTCAAGCAGCGCGAATGGTATCGGCCGTTCGCGCCGATGGTGCTGGGCGACTGGGGGGTGCCGAGCAAATATATGTCCTACATTGTCCCAACAAATGCCGATCAGGTTCCGGCCGTGACCCATGTCGACGGCACCAGCCGCCCTCAGATTGTCGCGGCGGGAGACGATCCGTTTATTCTGGACCTGCTGACGGCCTGGCGCGCTAAAACCGGTTGCAGCCTGCTGCTCAATACGTCCTTCAACTGCCAGGAGCCCCTGGTCGACACGCTGGCGCAAGCGCGGGCAACCTGGAGGAGAACCGGCCTCGACATCCTGGTGTCACCGGCCGGAATAGAAACCGATAAAACCGGCGCCTGTGAACTATCTCCGGCCAGATCGGAATAAATTCCGCCCTGCAGGACCTGAAGGAAAATAGAAACTTTATCCCCCTTGCCTCACCCGGCTCAGCTCAGGTGCACCTGGTTGACGGCGAGAATGTTCGGCAGCGCCTTGATGTCTTCCAGGACGCGGTCGTCGGCCGGTGTGTCGATGTTGACCATGCACAGCGCGCGGTCGCCGCGGCGGCCCAGCTGAAAGCGTCCGATGTTGATGTTGTGGCGTCCGAGCGTGGTGCCCACATTGCCGATGACGCCCGGGCGGTCGATATTCTGGATGATGATCATCGAGCCGCCGGGGATCGCGTCCAGAAACATTCGGCCCATGCGCACGATGCGCGGGTATTTCCGGCTGAAGATGGTCCCCCATATTTCGTCTGTTTCCTCGTCCAGCCCCTCCAGTTTGACCTTGATCAGGTTCGCGAAATCGCCCTTGGCCTGGCTGGTGGTCTCGCGAACGTGAATGCCCTTGTCGCGCGCGATGGCCGGGGCACTGACGTAGTTGACGGGTTTGTCGGTGAATGCCCCCAGCAGGCCCTTTAACACCGCATGCGTGAGGGGCCGGGTGTCGAACCGGGTCACATCGCCGCTGTAGGTAATGGTCACATCATGAGGCTTGCGCACCAGTTGACCCATCAGCGACCCCAATTTCTCCGCCAGATCGATGTGGGGACGGATCTGTTCCATGACCTCGTGGGAAACCGAGGGGAAGTTGACCGCATTGGTGATGATGCCCTCGATGAGGTAATCGGCTATCTGATGGGCGATCATCTCGGCGACCTTGTTCTGGGCCTCGTCGGTGCTGGCGCCCAGGTGCGGCGTGAAAATCACATGGGGGTGTTTCAAGATGGCCAGAGACGGCTCGGGGGGTTCCTTCGGCAAAACGTCCAGGGCCGCCCCGCTCACGTGACCGCTTTCGAGCGCCTGCCACAGATCCTCCAGGTTGATGATGTCGCCGCGCGAGCAGTTGACGATCCGCACCCCCGGTTTCATTTTGGCGATCGTCTCGGCGTTGATCATGCCGATCGTTTCTTTCAGGCGCGGGACGTGCAGCGTGATGAAGTCCGCCGCCGCCAGCAGGGCCTCCAAAGGCATCAGCTCGACGTGCAACTGCCTGGCGGCCTCGGGGCTGACGAAGGGATCTGCGGCGATCACTTTCATTTTCAGTCCCAGGGCCCTTTCGGCCACCACGCGCCCGATGTGGCCCAGCCCGATGACGCCCAGGGTCTTGTTGGTGATTTCCACGCCGGTGAGCAGTTTTTTCTCCCATTTGCCCTCGCGCATCGAAGCGGTGGCCTGGGGGATGTTGCGGGCCAGCGAGAGCATGAGCGAGATCGCATGCTCGGCCGTGGTAACAGTGTTGCCGCCCGGGGCATTCATGACGACAATGCCGTGTTCGGTGGCGGCAGCCACATCCACGTTGTCCACGCCGACGCCGGCACGGCCGATGACTTTCAGGCGGCCGGCTTTCTGCAGTACCTGATCGGTCACCCTGGTTCCGCTGCGGATGGCCAGAGCGTCAAAACCGTCGATTATTTCCGCCAGCGCCTCCGGGCTGCCGGTGGCCTTGTCGTTGTCGACCACCACCTCGATTTGGCCGGTTGCTTCCAGAATTTCCGCCGCCAATGGGGACATACCGTCCCGAATCATCACTTTGTACATGCGTCACGCTCCATTTTTATAATTTTAAGAAACGTTCATTACACCCGAACCTCCGCTTGGGGCAAGAATAAAAAATGACAGGTGCATTCCAGGTTTTCGCGCCGCTGCCGGCTGCCGGTGGCTTATTTCGCCCGTTCTGATGATCCTGCCCGTCTTGTCTGCAGTTGACGCAGTCGGTTTTTTCAGCCCCATCTTTTTAATTCTCGACGATCGGCTTAACAGCATTCGTAATGTTAATGGCTAACCTCAGTCAATAAGGGTTTGACATTCGGGCGATGCAGAGATAAAGTTGGCATGTTCAGATCCGGCATATAATTTGTTGGCATATCTGGTAGTTACAACCGCTGGCGAGCAAGTTTGAGCATTGACCCACCCCACGAAATCAATATAATCTCAATCACTACCGATAAGGAAATCGGTCGCCTTGTCGATGCTGTCGGTGAGCTTCCCGGTGGTGATAGCACATTGACTATGTATATAGTCGGAGACAATGGTGCTTCCTCAGAGGGCGGCCCTGACGGTACGGTGAACGAAATTAATGCATTATGGCAAACTACCCTTAGGAGGTGATGCTATGCGACGAGAGATAACGACCACACTGGGTCTGGCCGCGGCCGTGTTTTTGGCTGCACTTCTCGGGCAGCCGTTTTCAAAGGAAGCGGTCGCTAAACCGTTCGACCGGACGGCTCAGCCCGCGCCGTATCTTGAGCAGTTCATCCCGCATCCGGATCAGCAGGCTGAGGCTTCGAACAAGCTGGATGCCCTCAAAAAAAAATTTGGTCGCAGTCCCAACATCCTGATCCTTCTGACCGACGACATGGGATGGGGTGATCCCGGTGCCTATGGCGGCGGCGTTGCGATCGGCGCACCGACGCCGGCCATCGACCGTCTCGCGGCCGAGGGGCTGAAGCTCACCTCCACCTATGCCCAGCCGACATGCACGCCCACCCGCGCCGCCCTCATGACCGGACGCCTGCCGACCCGCAGCGGTCTGACACGCCCGATTCTTACCGGCGAGAGGATCGCGGTGAATCCGTGGGCGGACGAGGTGACGGCGGCGGCGATTCTTTCTAACGCGGGGTATCGCTCTGCGCTGTCGGGCAAATGGCATCTGGGTGAACAGGAGGGCACGCTGCCCCATGAGGTCGGGTACGACGAATATTTCGGTATTCTGTCCGTGGTGAGCGAGTTCGCTCAACACTTCGACGTACGTCTCTATCCCGACATGGTGCTGCGCCCCAAGCGGCTCGCGGAGCTGCGGCAGGTGAGCAAACCGGCCATTACCCGGGGCGAGAAGAATGGCAAGTTAGAGGTCGCCAAAGAACTCACGAGCACCGATGACCTCGCACAGCTCGACCAGGAGTTCGCCAATTTCTCTGAAGATTTCATCCGGCGCACGGTGGAGGAAGGAAAGCCGTTCTATCTGGTGCACGCCTTCAGCCGCGTGCACAACGACAACTACCCTGCGAAGGGCTACGCCGGCAAGAGCCCGGCTGGGTTTCCCTACAAGGACGCGGTCGTCGAAATCGATGACATCGTTGCCCGCTTGATAAAAGTCCTCGAGGAAACCGGCCAGCTGGAGAACACGTTGGTGTTTTTCACCTCGGACAACGGGGCCAACGAAGACCTGTGGCCCGACGCCGGGTATCAACCGTGGCGCGGCGGCAAGGGCACCACCTGGGAAGGCGGCGTGCGCGTGCCCGGCATCGTTTACTGGCCGGGCACGATCGCCAAGGGCCGCCAGAGTGACGGCTTGTTCGATCTCTGCGACCTGTTCAACACCGCCCTGAGCATCGCGGGCGTCACCGACCGGATTCCCGACCAGCGCTACATCGACGGCATCGACCAGGCCTCTTTTCTGCTCGCCGATGAGGGCGAGTCGAAGCGCGAAGCGGTCTTCATGTATTCCGAAAACAACTTCATGGCCGTGCGCTGGATGGAATACAAGATTCACTTCAGGGTGTTCGAAATACACGCCCCCCGCCGAAACCTGGACGAGTCGACGATTTCCGAGGTCGGTATGAGCCCGTGGGTCTACAACCTTTACATGGACCCCAAGGAGCAGGAAAGTATCGGCCACTCACGCTTCGAGTGGGGCCTTCCGCAAGTGATGCAGAAGGTACAGCGCCACACGGACACGTTCACCACGTATCCCCGCAAGGACATCGGCCTGGGTAAGCCTTGACCGTAAGGGGCGGTGAGGACTTGAGCAGTATAAGCAGCAGCCCTGATATCCAACCGCAATCACCTTTTTTTTAGTGGGTCGACGTAAGCGCTACTTTAAGGGGATTACGATCGATCTACTTGCATTAAAATTATGGCGAATCGGAGCAAGACTACTCCAACAAAGTTCAAGGTGGTTGAAACATGTTGCCTGCCGAAATAGATACAAACCTGTCAACTCGCCGATCGCTTGGCGATTACCAGATCCTGATTGTATGAATGAAACATATTCTATCAGTTGGCGGTGTGGCAAGAAATCAAGCAGTGGCAATTTCTATTTTTCTATTATTACTGTTCGGCCTCAAGGAACAAAGGAAAAAAATGTTAAAGCAGTTAGAAGAAATCATCAATGTGGCCATGGAGCTTAGCTTAGAAGAGCGAGCGCAGTTGGCGGGGACGCTCCTGTCTATCCTGGATGAACCATCCAAATCGGAGGTGGAGCGCCTTTGGCTGCAGGAGGCTGAGCGTCGCCTTCAGGAGTTCCGAGAAGGCAAGGTCAAGGGCATCCCGGCGGAAGAAGTGTTCAACCTAGCTATCGCTGACATCTCATGAATTCTGAGTTTCTTCCCGAAGCTGATGAGGAGTTCCGCGAGGCGGTCCGGTATTACGAAAACGAGGCACCCGGAGTCGGCCTCAGATTCGTAGCCGAGGTTCGCAGGGGCGTCACGTTCATCACAGAAAATCCGCATGCCGCGGCGACGACCCTCGGGAGTGGCATAAGGAGCAAAGTACTGAACCACTTCCCGTAAAGCCTGTTGTACACCGTTGAGCCCGAGCTGATTCTGATCGTTGCGGTCGCACACCTGAAGAGGCGTCCGAGATACTGGCGAGGTCGTGTCAAAGAGGTAAGAGAGAGGCTTGGCCGGGCCAAGGGCTGAACAAGGACTGGCTTTTTCGCCGCGCTCAAAACCCAGCCTGTCAGCCCTACCGTTATATTGCCGCAAAGTATGGAGCATAAAATGAAAACAATCGGAATGTTGGGTGGCATGAGCTGGGAATCGACAATTAGCTACTATAAAGCTTTAAATGAAGGTGTTAAGTCCGTGTTAGGTGGACTTAGCTCAGCAAAAATTTTCCTTTATAGCGTGAATTTTGATGAAATCGAAAAATTACAACATGCGGGGAAGTGGTCAGAGACAGCTTCAATCTTAGCTGCGGCTGCAAAATCTATTGAGGCGGGTGGTGCGGATTTTCTTATTATCTGTACAAACACAATGCACAAAGTGGTTCCTCAAATAGAAGCTGCGATATCAATTCCTATTCTTCATATTGCCGATGCTACAGCGAAAAAGTTGATTTCTGATGGCATCTCTAAAGTTGGTCTGCTTGGTACTCGCTTTACGATGGAACAAGAGTTTTATAAAAATCGCTTAATCGAGAACTTTGACATTGATGTAATAGTTCCCAACAGTGATGAACGTGAAGTTGTGCATCGAGTTATTTACGATGAATTGTGTCAGGGTGTAATTCGACCTGAAAGTAGAGAGCAGTATTTAGAAATTGTCAAGGCGCTGCATAATCGTGGCGCAGAAGCGGTAATTCTTGGTTGTACGGAAATTGCACTTTTGATTCAGAAGAAGCACACAGATGTACCGCTATATGACACCACTAAAATTCATGCGGACGAAGCCGTAAAACTCGCAATATCAACGAAATAGGAAATAACAAATCCAGCCGTCCCAAAAACCGCTGCTAGGTTTTTGGTCGGCTGATTTGAAGCGTTAAGCACCCGTTTATAGTTTATGAAATCGATTAATATAGATTAAATCGTTATCCTTTGCAAAATAAGGAGCTTTAAACTAAATGGAACAATGTTTGATATTAGTTGACATTCAAAACGACTACTTTCCCGGTGGAAGAATGGACGCTGGGGCTTTAATTTTGGTTCTTTGGGCGCCCCGTGAGCAACACGTTCAGCGGCTTACAAGGTCATTTGTTCGCAAAGTCCCAAATCCGTGATATACTGCATAACATAAATGACCTGAGCCTTGGAGTGTAAAATATGAAACAATTTAAGATAGTTGTTGAAAAGTATTTCGACACATACCTTGCCTATCCACTTGGTTTGAAAGGGGTGGTCGTCGGGCAGGGTGATTCCTATGAATCCGTCTTGGAGGATGTGAAGTCAGCCATCAAATTCCACATTGAAACTTTCGGCATTGACGAAATCGATTCCGATCCAGCTATTCTCGAAGCATGCCAGCCGTTGGTGTAGAAACATGAGCAGTCCGTGGTTACAGATACCGGCAAGCGATTATGAAGCTCACATGGCCCTGCCCGAGGTTGCCCAGGCCCGGGCGCTCAACGAACTGTTTGCGTCAGCGATGAAACAATACTCTCCCGTGTCGGCAAGAATATCCACAATAAAGATCACTTCAGTCCGGCAGCGCGGTATGCGTTAAACATGCGTTCTTTAAAGGGGCCTTCCTTAGATATTGACAACCTGGATTCGCTTTCTAAAGTGAAATTCGGGTTCATTCGCATCACATTTTGTGCCGCCCACTGGGCATCGGCATGCCGGCCGGTCAGTTCGTATGCCGCCGTGAGCCCTTTGTATGCCAGATAGGCGTAATGGGACGTGGGGCTGCGATCAATAACTTCCTTAAATAAGGACCTGGCCTCCTCATATTGTATATCTCCCACCAGCGACCATCCAAGTTGCATAACGTAGTTCACCGGCCTGAAGGGTGCGAGCCGAAGCGCGGTTTCGCAGGAGTCTATGGATTCGTCGAATTTCTCTGCCAAGTTCAGCGCAATGCACAGCATGTAATGTTGGCCTGAATCGGCAGGCCCCTGCAGAACGCCCTTACGGGCATATAAGACGGCGCTATCCATATCTTTTTTCAAACGGCTGATGCGGCTCAACGTGCCATACGGCGGATAGTCCGGGTCCGCGGCAAGCGCTTTGCTCACCGCCGCTTCGGCTTTTTCCAAGACTTTTTCCCGCTGGGTCGTCAGGCGCAGTTCGATTTCATCCAGATAGGTGTTGGCCAACCAGGTGTAAGCCCTGCCGTAATTTGGATCGATGCGGATCGCCTCCTCGAAGGATTGTCGCGCCGTTAGAACGTCATCGCGCTTGCGGCCAAGATGATAGTACAAACCCCTCAGGTAGTGTTCGTACGCTTTCAGGTTTTTCGGCCTCGAGTGCTTCAGCGCTCCAGCCGTATAGCCGGTAATCTGAACATTCAGAACGGCCATTACCGCCATGCTGATGTCGTCCTGAAGAGCGAACAGTTCAGCATAATCGTGGTCGTAGCTTTTTGACCAGACATGATTTCCGTTGCGGCCGTCGATCAACTGAACATTGATGCGAACCCGGTCCTTGTCGCGCTGGACGCTGCCTTCGATCAGGTACTGCACCCCCAGCTTTGAGGCAATTTCTTGCGCCGGAAGGGATTTTCCTTTGAGCGCGAAACTGGAGGTGCGAGCGGTGACATAAACATACGGTCCTTGCGACAAACTCGTTATCAGCTGATCGGCAATTCCGTCGCTGAAATACTCCTGCCGGGGGTCGCCGGTCAGGTTTTCAAAAGGCAAAACCGCCAGGGACGGCTTATCGCCGCTCGGGTAGACCGTAAGGCCAAGGTCAACGCTTTCGATCGACACGGGCGCTTTGTAAACAGCGACGCGCCAAAGGACAACGGCGATGATGGCCGCCGCCGCGATAGCCGCCCAGCCCCATATGACTTTGCGGGTTCCCTTATGACGATCCCGGTCTTTTAGTGCTGGTTCAGCGGTGGCTGAAAATCCTGGTTCCTTGAGAATCTCACCAGTTGCGGGCTTGATATTGAGACCATTGATAAACGCTTCCCAGGCAGAAGTTTCCCGAAGATCCCCCAATGTGATGGAAATGTCATCCAAGCCGACAGACGCCGAATCGACGGTAAATTTGAATCGCCATGTATTGTTTTCATCGTAGCCGAAAAGGCTTGCCCAGGCATCGCACTCTGCCTCGGAGCATTGGTACCTGTATTTCCCTCCTTTTTCATAGGGTGAGACAAGGTCCCGATCGAGGACTTTAAAGAGCGCCGCTGACTCCAGTTCCGGGAGTCTGTGGCGCCATGCCATTTTAATTTTGGCCCACATGCCGTCCAGATGTTCGGATGCATTTTTACCTGAGAGGGATTTGTCAAGCAGTGTCAGAACGTCCTGATGCCGGTGTATATAAACATATCCCGGCTTGGGCCGCTTTTTCATTTCAACTATAATCAGGACAATGACCGAAAAATAGAACCGCCTGGAAGGTGTATCGAAATGAATGACAAGCGGTAACTCGCTGCCGTGGAATTGAAGAGCGATCTTGTATGCAGCCAAGTCGCATTGAATCGTTTCGAGCTTTTTCATAGCGGCTCCGTGGATTTATTGAGCAAAAAATGAAAAAACTGAACCGTTTAAACGGTTATACGCTTACATTTTATAATAATCAATCTCGCATCATCATGGATGACACCCCAGGCGGGTTGAAAAGACAGCACAATGAAAGGAGGAAAAAGATGTAAAAAAATGATGGTGCAGCAGGATTGATAATAACGGAAATGTCCTTTTGTTAATCATCTGATTACTGAATAATTGAATAGTTGATTGAAAGGAGGCACGTTATGAAACGGTTCGCTATCATAGCGCTGACAAGCTTTGTTATCGCCCTCGCTTGGGGAGGGGAAGCGCAGGCTCAAGACACGAAAGCGTTGCAATTTACGGGAACCCATTATTATGGACACACGCCCAAGGTCTTCAAACTGGACCAGGACCAGATGATTATTCAATTTGAGACACTTGGGGTCAGGGTTAATGACGGCGGTGAAGGCCTTTTCCATGAAGCATCAGTCCAACTATTAGGCGTCCTATACAGAGGCAAAGATGGAACCAGGCTTAGAGGTTTCGAGACATGGACAGATAAGGATGGTGACAAATTGGTCTGGGAGATCATGGAAAAGAAAGCTGCAGATTCACCACCTGGCACCTCGCCCGGCACGGCGAAGGTATTTTCTGGGACCGGAAAATATGTCGGCATGCAGGGTTCGATGGACTGGTTATTGCGGCATCCAAGGCCATTTCCAGAAGGAACCGGTCGCGGAATATGCCGTGAAGAGGTGAAATTGCTGCCCTCCAAATAACATTGCTGCACGATAGCTTCTACGGGTTTTGATCTTGCTCGTATTCCCAAGCTGAAGTGGATCAACCGATCAAACCCCTTTCTCAGTAGAATCTTCAGTGCTTAGGAGAGCCCGGTTCACCAGAGAGTACACCGGCGCAAATGGCGCATCCATGTAAGCATTATTTTCTTTTTATCGAACTGACGTTTAAACCTCTAAGGCCGCCGCGGCTTTTTTCCAATAGGGTGACATGCTCCGTAAGCGTTCGATGATCGGCGGCATCTTTTCGATGATAAAATCGATGTCTTCCTCGCTGTTGTATGTGCTCAGGCTGAAGCGGATGGAACCGTGGGCGGCCGTGAACGGCACGCCCATGGCCCGCAGGACGTGCGAGGGCTCCAGGGATCCGGAGGTGCAGGCCGAGCCGGACGAGGCGCAGATGCCGTGCTCGTTGAGCATCAGCAGGATTGATTCGCCCTCGACGTACTCGAAGGCGATGCTGGTGGTGTTCGGCAGGCGGTTTTCGCGATCGCCATTGACGATGGCATTCGGGATTACTTCCAGGAGCCCGGCTTCCAGCCTGTCCCGCAGCTTTCCCACCCGCACCATGTCCTTTTCAAGGTGACTGCGAGCCATCTCGCAAGCCTTGCCGAGGCCGATGATCGACGCCACGTTTTCGGTGCCGCCCCGGCGCCCGTGCTCCTGGTGACCGCCGATGAGAAACGGGGAAAACTTGGTTCCCTTGCGGACGTATAAAACACCGACCCCTTTGGGGGCGTGGATTTTGTGACCCGACATGGAGAGCATGTCCACGTTGTCCGCTTTGACGTCCACCGGTATTTTGCCAGCCACTTGGACGGCATCGGTGTGGAAAATGATTCCTTTATCCCTGACCAGCTCCCCGATTTCCCGGATGGGAAAGATAACCCCGGTTTCATTGTTGGCCCACATCACGCTGACCAGGGCCGTGTCATCGGTGAGGTGCCTATTCAGATGGTCCAGATCGAGGCGCCCCTCGCCGTCCACCGGCACAAAGGTCACCCGGTAGCCCCTTTTCGTCAGCGTCTCCGCCAGGTTCTTGACGGCCGGGTGCTCCACCCGGGTGGTGACGATGTGTTTCTTGTCGGGATTCGAGTGCAGCGCGGCCCAAAAGGCCGTGCTGTCGCTTTCGGAACCGCAGCTGGTAAAAACGATCTCATCGGGCGCGGCGCCGATCAGAGCGGCCACCTTGGCCCGGGCGTTCTTGATGTCCAGTCCCACCGTCCCGCCGAAACTGTGCATGCTGGAGGGATTTCCGTAACGTTCCGTCAAGAAGGGCATCATCGCATCGAGCACCTCCGGGGCGATACGGGTCGTGGCGTTGTTGTCGACATATACGGTTTTCATCAGGCCACCTCCTCAACCACCAGTTCAGGTGTCACGAGTTCCCGAAGCTTGGTTTCCACGTAGTTTTTCAGTGTGATCTGCGAAGCGTTGCAAGCGGAACAGGAGCCGCACAAGCGCACCATCACGGTGTTGCCGTCCACATCGACGAGTTCGATCCCGCCGCCGTCCTTCTGCAGACTCGGTTTGATTTCCCGCTCCAGGGTTTCCTCGATCAGTTTTATTTTTTGAATGTTGCTCAGCCTGGCCGGTTTTTTGGCGGCCGGGCGCCCGGTGCCGAGGATCGAATCGATGATGGCCTGGATCCGGTCGTGACAATTCCCGCACCCGCCGCCGGCTTTGACATAAGAGGTCACGTCTTCGATGGTCCGCAGGCTGTTTTCCCGCACGGCCCTTTCAATCTCGCGGTCGGTGACGCCGAAACATTCACAAACGATTTCACCATCGACCTTTTTCGCCGCTTCACCGCGGTAATAGGCAATGGCTTTTTCGAGCGCATCGCGTCCCATGACCGAGCAGTGCATTTTCTCCTTGGGCAGATCGCCGAGATAGCGGGCGATGTCCTCGTTGGTGATTTTGGCCGCTTCCTCGAGCGTCAGCCCCTTGATCATCTCGGTCAACGCCGATGATGAGGCGATGGCGCTGGCGCAACCGAACGTTTGGAACTTGACATCCGCGATATGTCCGGACGCATCGAGGTTAAACATCAATTTGAGGGCGTCCCCGCAGGCAAGCGAGCCGACCTCGCCCACCCCGTCGGCGTCCTCGATCACACCCACATTGCGCGGATTCAAGAAGTGATCCTTGACCTTTTCAGTATATTCCCACATGGTTTCCTCCGATCGGCTCATGAAACAGGTTTCTTAAATGGCCGGTGCAGAATTATCCTTCCAACCGATCTGTGTATTGGTCTAAAAAATAGCCACGATTTCCGAAAAAACAAAGCGCTGAACAGGAGGGTGAACATCCGGTTGTCATTTATGCTGTGCGGCGCTATTTTTAGTGAGGAAATCGAAAAATACGACGACATCCTTAAACCGGTTAACGGGCTAACGGGCCAAACAGGCAAACCTAAAAGAGGAGCGCGGCATGAATGTGCGCAGAGCGGACTTTGCGGGAAGCTGGTACCCGGCCGAGGCGTCGGCCTGTGAGCGGGAAATCAGAAGATTTTTAGATGACGGGCAGCGCTCTGCCCTCTCCGGAGCCGGGTTCGTCGGCGGGATTGTGCCTCACGCCGGCTGGTTCTACTCGGGGAGCATCGCCTGCAACGTCATCCAAGCCCTCACGACGAAACCGGTGCCGGAGGTCATCATTATTTTTGGCATGCACCTGCACCCGAATTCGGATCTCTACATCATGGCCGATGGGGCCTGGGAAACGCCTTTCGGTGAAATCACGATTCATCACGACCTGGCGCAAAAGATCCTTGAACGCTTCGACTTTCAGGTGGAAACCGCGCGGCGCCACCATCCGGACAACACCATCGAGCTGCAACTGCCGTTCATCAAATATTTTTTCCCGGACGTGACGATCCTTCCCATCGGAGCGCCGCCGGAGGCCAGATCGCTTGAAGTCGGACGGACGGCGGTCGATATCGCTCGGGAACTGGGCCTGAGCATCAAGGTTATCGGGTCGACCGACCTGACCCACTATGGCGCGAATTACGGGTTTACCGCGCACGGCAGCGGCCCGGCGGCGCTGGATTGGGTCAAAAATACCAATGACAGCCGCATTATCGAGACCATCATCGCGATGGACCCCGAACGGGTCATCGACGAAGCCCTGTCTCACCAGAACGCCTGCTGTGCCGGCGCGGCCGCCACGACCATCGCCGCCGCCGGCCGCCTCGGCGCCCGGCAGGCCCAAACGCTGGCCTACGCCACGAGCTACGACAAGAGCCCCGCCGAAAGTTTCGTGGGATACGTCGGGATCGTGTTTGGCTGAAACATCCTTGATTACGGCCGACTGGCCGATTTCTGCCGCTCTTGCGCCTTGTCGATTTTCGCCCAGGTGTCCTTGAGGGTCACCGTGCGGTTGAAAACCCGCTTACCGGGTGTCGCGCAGGCCGCGTCGACGCAGAAGTACCCCAGGCGCAGAAACTGGTAGCGGCTCCCGGACGCTGCCGAAGCCAGGCTCGGCTCCACGCGGCAGCCGGTCAACACATCGAGGGAATCGGAGTTGATGTAATCGGTAAAGTCCCGGCCCTGTTCGACGTCGTTGGGGTTCTCGCAGGTAAAGAGATTTTTGTAGAGCCGAACTTCGGCCTCGGTGGCGTGCGCGGCCGACACCCAGTGCAGCGTGCCCTTGACCTTGCGGCCGTCCTGGGACCAGCCGCCGCGGGTTTGCGGATCGTAGGTGCAGCGCAGTTCGACAACCTCGCCGGTCGCTTCGTCTTTCACGACCTCGGTGCAGGTGATGTAATAAGCGTGCTTCAATCTGACCTCGCGGCCCGGAGCCAGGCGAAACCACTTGCGCGGCGCATCTTCCCGGAAATCATCGCTTTCGACAAAAAGAACATTTGAAAACGGCAACTTGCGCGAGCCCATGGACGGGTCTTCCGGGTTGTTCTCCGCCGTCAGTTCCTCGATTTGCCCCTCGGGATAATTGGTGATCACCACCTTCAGGGGGTGCAGGACCGCCATGACCCGCGGAGCGGTCCTGTTCAGCTCCTCCCGGACGCTGTACTCGAGCAGGGCCATATCGACCGTGCTGTTGCTCTTGGCGACCCCGATACGGTCGCAGAAGTTGCGGATGGCGGCCGGCGGGCAGCCGCGGCGGCGCAGGCCCGATAATGTCGGCATGCGCGGGTCGTCCCAGCCCCCGACGTGTCCGCCCTCGACCAGGGTGATCAGCTTGCGTTTGCTGAGCACGGTGTAGGTCAGGTTCAAGCGCGCAAATTCAATCTGGCGGGGATGGTAGACCTCCAGCCGGTCCAGCACCCAGTCGTAAAGCTCGCGGTTGTTTTCGAACTCAAGCGTGCACAGCGAGTGGGTGACGCCTTCAATTGAATCCGAGAGGCAGTGGGTGAAATCGTATAGCGGGTAGATACACCATTTTCCGCCGGTCCGGTAGTGGTGCACGTGTTTGATCCGGTAAAGCACCGGGTCGCGCATCAGCAGATTGGGCGAGGCCATGTCGATTTTCGCGCGCAGCACATGCGTTCCATCCGCAAATTCTCCGGCGCGCATGCGGGCGAAAAGATCGAGGTTTTCGGCCACCGGCCGGTCGTGAAAAGGGCTTTTACGACCCGCTTCGGTCAAGGTGCCGCGGTATTCGCGGATCTCGTCGGCGCCGAGGCTGTCGACGTAGGCCTGCCCGTTGCGGATCAGCCGCACCGCAAACTCGTAAAGCCGCTCGAAGTAATCCGAGGCCGCGTACTGCCGATCGCCCCAGTCGAAGCCCAGCCAGCGGACATCCGTCTTGATCGACTCAACGTACTCGACACTTTCCTTGGCCGGGTCGGTGTCGTCGAACCGCAGGTTGCACAGGCCGCCGTAGTCGGCCGCCAGCCCGAAATTCAGGCAGATCGATTTCGCATGGCCGATATGCAGGTAGCCGTTCGGTTCGGGCGGAAAGCGGGTCATGACGCGGCCGTCCCACCGGCCGGTCTGCATGTCTTCGTCGATGATGGTCCTGATGAAGTTGGGGGGCGCGGCCGGGGCCTCTTCGCCGTCAGAACGCTTTTCCCCTGTGGTGGTCGCGCGCGGATCTTCAGAATTCTTCATGTGATTTCCCAGGATACGGTTCAATTGCAGGATGAAAGCCGGATTGCCATTTTACCCGATAAAAGTTACATTTATAATAATTTTAAGGCGATCGCAATTAAATTGCGCAACCGGGCATGGAGCAAGAGGAGGTTTGGATGCGCGTCAATGTGGATGATATCAACGAGAACGGCACAGAACTGGCCTTCAGGGAAGACGCCGAATCGTTTCCGTCGCTGGCCGAACTTTGCCGCAGCCAGGAATGTGATTTTACGATACCCCTGACCATCGAGCTTCATATCCGGCGCATCGGCGACCTGTTTGCGGCAAACGGCCGCTTCGCGACCCGCGTGCGTCAGTCCTGCGGCCGCTGCCTGGCGGACTTCGAGGCCCCGCTCGCCGCCGACTTTTTTCTCACCTTCACCCGGCAACCGGCGGAAACCCCCGAATTGTCCCGCCGCACGGAAATCGAACTTGACCCCGAAGAACTCGGCCAGATCTTTTTTCAGGGTGATGAGATCGACCTGGGCGCTGCCGTCCAGGAGGAGGTGCTGATGGCCCTGCCGATGACGCCCCAGTGCCGGCCCGACTGCAAGGGCCTCTGCCCACAGTGCGGCGCCGACCTGAACCTGGGCGACTGCGGCTGCGACAGAAAGGGTGTCAACCCGAAATTCGCCGTGCTCCAAGGCTTGAAGATAGTGAAAAAATAAGGGCATCCGCCGCGGCACGTTCATCACTTTAACGTTTACCGGGATCGTCTTACGCATGGGAACCTCTGACAATAAGGAAATCAGCTGCCGGGTCACCCGGACCCTGCTGATGTACGTGCGCGAATGCAACGGCGGCACCCTCGGGAACCTCCTGGACGATCTGAAACTCGATGAACACTATCTGCTGGACCCCGACAACTGGGTCTCCCACGCGTTTCTCCAGGTATTGTATCATCGGATGATCCGGATCCTGGATGACAAGAACGCGGTCTATCACATGACCATTGCCTCCGAACGTTTCCAGTCTCTGGGTCTGCTCGACCGTATCGTCCGATTGTTGGGCAGTCCTAAACTCATCTACGGCCAGGCCCCGAAATACAACCGGTTGTTGAAACTGAATGGAGACGTCTATATCCACGAATTGGAAAAATCGTGGGTGGTTTTGGAAGATCGCTACCATGACAGCGCCCAGAAGACCCGGTTCGACTGTGACTATACCCGCGGAATACTCGCCGGCATACCCACCTTGTTCGGCATGCCTCCGGCTGAAATCGAGGAAGTGGAATGCCAGGTTCATCCCGATGTCTATGGTGAAAGGATGTGGCCGGACCATCCCGCCTATGGCCGACCGGGCTGTCTGTACCGGGTCCGGTGGCAGAAAAGCAAAGCAGAGTCTGTCCGGAAACGATTTATTACCAACCGGCGGGTCTTTGAGCGGGCCATTGAAGATCTCCAGGAAGCCAATTTGCGGATTCAGGAAAAATACGACGAGGCCCGGCGGCTTGCCGTCGACTTGGAAACGGCCAACAGAGACCTTTTGGCATCCAAGCGCCAGCTGGAGCAAAGCAGAGCGGAATACATGGTCTCGGAGCGCAGGTACCGGCTCCTGGCGGAGAATGCATCCGATATCATCTGGACCTTTAATCTGGCAACCATGCGCTTTGACTACATAAGCCCATCGGTATTGCGTGTGAGGGGTTTTAGCCCTGAAGAAGCAATGGAGATCAGCCTGGAAGCCACATTGTCCCCGCAGTCCTTTCAACTCGTGCGCAAGACCCTGGCGGAGGAGCTTGCCAGGGATAGTAAGGAAGGCATCGACCCGAATCGATCTCGGACCATGGAACTCGAGCAGGTTTGCAAAGATGGCTCATTTGCCTGGTCCGAGGCGACCGTGACCTTTATCCGCAATGAAGAGGGCGAACCGGTAGGTGTGTTGGGCTCGACCCGCGACATAAACGAGCGCAAGTGGGTGGAACACGAGAGAGCGCAACTGGAAGCGATGCTCACCGAAGCCCGACGGCTGGAATCGCTCGGAACCCTCGCGGGCGGCATCGCCCACGATTTCAACAATCTTCTCATGGGCGTCCAGGGGCACGCTTCCGTCATGAGTATGAAACTGGATCCCGGCCATCCTTTCCTCGAGCATGTAAAGGGCATAGAGGAATGCGTCAACAGCGCAGCGGAACTGACCCACCGTCTGCTTGGATTCGCCCGCAGTGGTAAATACGAACTCAAAGCAACGGATATCAACCGCCTGACAGAAAGAACTTCGGAAATGTTCGGCCGCACGAGAAAAGAAATCAGCATTGTCAGAAAACTTCAACCGGATGTCCGGCCGGTTGAAGTGGACCGAAGTCAGATGGAACAGGTTCTGCTAAACCTTTTCGTCAACGCGTGGCAGGCCATGCCAGGCGGCGGCGTGCTGACGCTCGAAACACAAAATGTCATGCTCGGCCAGAAATTTGCCGAAGCCAACGGCCTCGATCCGGGTCTCCATGTAAAGATCTTAGTCACCGACACCGGCGCGGGTATGGATGAGGAAACGCGGCGGCGGGTATTCGAGCCCTTTTTCACGACCAAGGATATAAAAAGGGGCACGGGACTGGGTCTGGCGTCATCCTATGGGATTATCGGAAATCACGGCGGCATCATCACCGTATCCAGTATTAGAGGCCAAGGATCGACCTTCACAATTTATCTTCCCGCCGTTTGCGAATCGCCGGACCCAGAGAAAGAGCCGATCGTCAGGGCCATTCTCAAGGGCAAGGAGACCGTCCTGCTCGTGGACGACGAAGAGAAGCTCCGCGATGTGGGAGCGCAAATGATTCAACTGCTTGGGTACACCGTATTGACCGCCGGCAGCGCGAAAGAAGCCATCGCGGTATTTAAGGATAACAAAGATCGTGTGGCCTTGATTATTCTGGACATGATAATGCCCGAAATGGGTGGCGACGAGGCATTCGATCGGCTGGTATCCATTCACCCGGATATCAAAGTGATCCT
Organism: Desulfobacterales bacterium; assembly: GCA_049281435.1. Lineage (GTDB taxonomy): Bacteria > Desulfobacterota > Desulfobacteria > Desulfobacterales > SG8-13 > JARFQH01. Next base: position 4,007 of record JBAPSB010000312.1, on the reverse strand, counting down.
TGCGAGCGGATACAGCGTTGAGGGCAAGGCCGGTGACGTCTTGAAACGGGGCTGCAGCGGCTTCATTCAGAAGCCTTTCTCCCTGGAAGAACTGTCACAAAAGATGCGCGACGTACTGGATGGCTGACACGCGGTGCCCGAGAGGCCTGCTTCAGACGAAAAAGTCAGTCATAGGGGATGGACATTAAATGGTGTCCATCCAATGATTTTCTGCAATTTATCAATTAATTTTTACAATTTGGCGCCAATCTTGCAAATGTTACAGCGTTCGCGGCCCGCTTCACGGTGTCCGCATGCGCTTTTAATGATGGACCAGAACCGGAAGCGATCATTTTCTTCCGGTCGCCAATTCCCGCTGTGCCCATATTAAGGAATCGTTATGTCAGGCAAAAACATCGCGGAAATCGATAAGACGGAGTATCTCGACCTTATGCCCGGAACCGAGCTGAGCCTTGTTGCAGAGGGCCTTAACGGGGCGTTGAAAAGCACTTATGTCGGCAAAAAAGAAAATCGATATATCGTCATTGCCCCTCCCTCACATCACAGCGGCATTGAAAAAAAACTGCTTCAGAGCGGCCGGATAAGAGTTAAGTATTCATTTAAGGGAAATGTCCTGGAATTCTCATCTAAGCTCATAGAGGTAACCCATGAGCCCTTGAAATTGCTCTTGTTGGAATACCCCGCCGCGGTGGTGAAACTTGAATCCCGGTCCCACAAACGGATCACCTGCTTTATTTCCGCTAAAATTGACATCAACAACGAAACGAAGGCCGGGGTCATCAAGAATATCAGCAAAAGCGGCTGTTGCTGCATCTTCGAATCGGCTGCGAACAGGGACAATGCGTTGCAGAGCGAAGATAATATTACGATGAGCTTCTCATTTCCGGGGATAATCGACCGGCAGGAGGTCCTGGGAAAGATAAAGGCTATTCGGAACAAAGGCCAGCAGCTGGAAGTCAGAATTGAATTTGCGGATATTGCCTGGTGGGTTCCCCCATATGATTGAAATATTAAAGGGCTGAATTCTATAGGCGCTAAGATAAAGGTTTTGGCAAGACCAGAGGGAGGCGGCTGCATATATCATACGCCACCGACCGATACCACAGCCAAAACCTTAATTTTAAAGACTGTAATCATCGGCCTGCGTGCCGGCCGGGTATACCGGCTGTCAAAATCTTGTCGCCTTCCCAAACTGGTTATTTAACCGCATTGGAACTGTCTATGAGCTTCCAGGATGAAGCGCACGCGGAAAAGAGCACCGATATTATAAAACAGCCGGATACCGATTCCCATAATCGAAAACAATCCGCGTGGCATCACTTGAAGCAAACTGCCATTTCGTGCATCGGCGGTGTGGCGCTTCTTGCCGGCACTCTGGTCCTCGGCACCTGTCATTTTTCGAGCCCCCTGTCGGCCCGGGAAAACACTCCGGTGGCCGGCGACGGCGCCGCGCAGGAAATCGAGCAAAATGAAATCAAGCCAATTTCAGCGTCCAAGGAAATACGTGGAGAAAAGGCCGAACCCGAACCTTATTTTGAGATTCCGGAAGCAAAAAAATCACCCTCGCGTGAATCCGCTCGAAACGAGCCGGTCAAAAGCAATGAAGAATTTACAACACGACGTCCGGAGAGACCATCCGCCCCCCCGGGGGAGACTTCGTCAAAGATAAAGCCGCCCGTAAAAAATAACCGTCAAATTATCACCAGAGCTGCGTCATCGGGCGCATCGTTGCCGGCCCATGACGTAGAACTTTTCTATCAGAAGGCACTGCGCTACCACCGCGATGACCGGTTAACGCAAGCCGTCCAAATGTATCAACAGGTCATCCGGGCAAATCCCGGTCATCGCGATGCCCGGTTCAATCTCGGCGCGGCCTACATTCAATTGGCGGCGTATTCGGAAGCCTATCCCCTGTTGAAGCAGCTGCGGGCCGCCGATCACCTGAACCCCGATATTCTGGTGAATTGTGCCATCGTTGAAATCGGTATGGGAAGACCGGCGGAGGCGATTCACTTACTGGACGGGGCCGCCCGTCAGTTAGCGGAACCTCGATTCGGAATCTATTTCCATCGTGCGGTCGCCTTGAGTCGGCTCGGCAAGTTGGAAGAAGCGCGACTCTCCTATAAAAAGGCCGAAGAACTCAATGGCGGCCAAAGCCTTCTGCTCTTTAACCTGGCGGTTCTTTCCGATAAATTGCACCGCTATGATGAAGCCGTTCAATATTATGAGAAATTCCTGCGACAAAAAAGTACGTTGCCGGCGGATGAGAAGAAAAAGATCGAAGAGCGCATCAGGTCCTTGCAGGCTTATGCGGGGAGCGTTAAGAAATAACCGCCCCATGCACTGGCCAATAGATAGTTTCCGTCCAGAAATGGCCCTTTTCCGCAATTTCGGCGTCAATCGGCGGAATCCCTTGTGCGGCATACAACAGTATGCCTCCGCGCAATTCTTTGATTTCCTTGAATTTGCGGAAAATTGCACTTTTCTGAATCGGAAACTGAGCCGTGTCAAAAATGAAATCGCGGATGGGCACTATATAGCACAAGAAGGTTGATTATATGAAGAAACGAATTGGCGATATATTGATTCAGATGGGCTTTATCGACCAGGGCCAGTTGGAGATGGCCCTGATGGAGTCCAAAAAAACCGGGTCCATGCTGGGCGATGTGCTGATCCGACTCGACTGGATCACCGATGAAAAACTCCAGATGGCCATCGCCGTCCAAAGCGGCGCCGAAATACTGGACACCGCCGCGGTCGTCATCGATCACGGCCTGGTTGACAAGATTCCGGTGGAATTTGTCACCAAACACAATGTGTTTCCTTTTGCCTGGGAAGATCACACCCTCAAGGTCGCCACCGCCAACCCCTTCGATGTGTTGACCAAGGACGAACTCGCCCGCATGACCGGGTGCCGGGTGGCGACTTACCTGGCCTCCAAGGAGTGGATATCCAAGGCGGTGGAGCTGCACTACAAACGCGCCCGCAGCATCGACGAAGAAATCGAGAAGCTGACCCTGATCAATGCCGGCGCGGCGGAGGCGGCGGACAATCAGATCGTCAGGCTCGCCGACATGCTGATCGAAAAAGGCGACGTGCTCAGGGCCAGCGACATTCACGTCGAACCGGATAACAATCTCGTCCGGATCTACTATCGCATCGACGGTGTGCTGCAGCAAAAGCATATTTTCCCTAAGAGCTTTCACCAAAGTCTATCGACCCGCTTCAAAATCATGGCCGATATCGATATTTCCAATGTCAACATCCCCCATGACGGCCGGTTCAAATACCAGGGCGGCATCGGTGAAATCAACCTGCGGGTGTCGACCTTTCCCACCCATTTAGGGGAAACGGTGGTCTTGCGCCTTTTGAAGTATACCGATGTCGTGGGAGATCTTTCCCGGCACGGTTTCGAGAAGGATGACCTCGATCGGTTCATGAAAAACCTGAAGCGCCCCTATGGTCTGATCCTCTCCACCGGCCCCACCGGATCCGGTAAAACCACAACCCTTTACTCGGCATTGATGAAAATCAACACCCCTAATATCAATGTCATGACCATTGAAGATCCCATCGAACATGTCATTCCGACCGTCCGTCAGACGGCCGTCAATCCCAAGGCCGGCCTGACCTTCGGCAACGCCTTGCGATCGGCGATGCGGCAGGACCCGGATGTCATCCTCGTTGGCGAAATCCGGGATCAGGAGACGGCGGAACTGGCGTTACGAGCCTCCATAACGGGCCACCTGGTGTTGTCCACTCTGCACACCAACGATGCCGCCTCGGCCATCAACCGCATGCTGGACCTGGGAATCAATACCAGCATCCTGGCCTCTTCGCTGGTGATGGTGGTAGCCCAACGGCTGGTGCGCAAAATCTGCCCGCACTGCCGGATGATGAAACCCTGCACGCCGGCGGAAGAAGAATATTTTCGCCGCCACGAACTCGAACCGCCGGCCGAAATCCCCCGGGCCGCGGGGTGCCCGAGCTGTGATCACAATGGGTAC
>JBAPSB010000311.1:0-22213 GCA_049281435.1 Desulfobacterales bacterium | reverse complement strand
GTTGAACGTAGCGGATCACCTGGTGCGGCTTGATATCCATGTAGGCGCTGACCGGACAGGCGTTGGTGCAGCGCTCGCATTGGTAGCAGGCGGCGACGTTGGCACCGGTTTCGGCTTCCATCCGGTTGAGAAAATGACTGCCCCGGTCTCCGATGAGCCGCCGGCTTTCAGTCGCATCGGCTAGACTCCCGGCCGGCTTACTCTTGCTCTGGTCCTGTTTTTGAGTCAATGGTAAGCCTCATGAAAGCCCTTCGCGGGCTCGGGAAAGCGGCGAAGTTCTGGAGAAAACCATCTGGACCGGAAACCGATCGGGGTCCCGATGAGTGCCGCGGATGGGCACAAGCTACAAAACAGCTACATCAGGAAGCTGCCACAGTGTGTCAGGCCCTGTCAAGGGGAATCCTTTCTGTATTTTGCCCACACCGGACATGAGACCAGGCGCAGCCGAAACACCTGTTGACATCATTTCTCATTTTATTTTTAATGTCGCTCGATCGAAAGGATTCTATCGCTCGACACGGATAGCCGCGGATATTTTTTCGCGCAGAAGGGGAGCGTATGAAGCTGGATTTTTCATCTGACAGGGGCGTCCGGCCGGTACGGCGGAATTTTATCCTGCGGGCCGGCCTGGTGGTGATTCTGATCCTTATCACCGGACGATCGGAAGCCGTTACCCTTGAAGAGTGCATCCACGAAGCCCTGCGACGCAACCCCAGCGCCAACGCCGCCGCTCTGCGGGTGGATGCCGCCCGGGCCATGATCGCTGAAGCCGATTCGGCCTATTTCCCGCAGCTGTCGGTGGCCGGCGGCTATGTTGTGACGGATAACCCGACCCAGGCCTTCATGATGCAGCTCAATCAGCGCCAATTGGACATGCGGGCACCGGCCTTCGATCCCAACACTCCCGGCAGGACCGACAACACGCGCCTGTCCGCCGAACTCAAATACCGGGTTTACGATTTCGGGCAGCGGCGGATTCTTTCCGAAAGCGCCGCGCTCGGCGCGGATGCGGCCGCGCTTCAGCTGGCCGGTGTCCGCAACGAGTTGATCTATCAAATCATCCACGGATACTTTGTTGTATTGCAGGCCCGGGATTACGTCGATGTTCAGCAGGAAGCCGTTGGCAGCCTCGAGGAAAGCCTGCAGGTGGCCGAAGGCAAATTCAAGGCCGGTACGGCCATAAAAACCGACGTCTTAAACCTGGAAGTCAACCTGGTGCAGGCCCGCGAGGACCTGATCCGCGCCCGCAACAGCGTGGATCTGGCCATCGTCGCCTTGAATACGGGTATCGGATATGATTTCGTTACCCGCGAAAACCTGCCGGCACCTGCCCAGAGTGTTCCGCCACCGCCGGTTTTGGAGCAGGGTTTCAACGCGATCGAAAACCGCCCGGAGCTTCAAGCCGTTCGGAAAATAGCGCAGATAAAAAAAGGAGGCTACCTGCAGGCGAAGCGCCAGAACTTACCGGTTCTCAATGCCTACGGGTCCTATGATCTGGATTCCGGCAACCTGGAATCTTACGAGGGCTCTTACACCGTCGGGCTCAAGGCCGAATGGGACATCTTCACCGGCTTTCGCAATTCGGGCGCCACCCGCAAGGCCGAAGCCGAGTGGCGGGCGGCGCGGCAGGAGGAGGAACGGGTGCGCAACGCCCTCAAACAGGACCTGCAAAGCGCGCAAATCCAGGCCTCCGAATCATGGCAGCGTCTCGAAACCATTCGAAAAAGCGTTGAAAACGCCGCCGAATCGCTGCGGATCACCCAGGTGCGCTATCGCGAAGGCGTTGCCGGCATCACCGATCTGCTGACGGCGCAGCTGGGCCTGACCGCCATGCGCAGCCGCAACGTTGCCGCCCTCTATGATCACGCGGCCGCGGTGTCAAACCTCAAACGCGCGCGCGGCGAACTCTACACCCTTTACAGTGTTCCCTGACGAAGCAAAAATCACTGCTTCGAGCGTTCGACCAGTTTCGCCACCAGCTCGCAGATGCGCACTTCTTCCAGGACGCCCTCCCGATAAAGCGTGAAAACAGCGGTATCGTTTCTAAGGGACTTCGAAAAAGAAATCGTGTCGCCCGGTGACAGCGCTCCGGCGACCCAAACCGCCATACCGCGCAAAACCGCCCGGTCCGACGCCAGATACGGCTGCAGAAAAGGGATGGCATCCCGGCCAAAACCGGGCCGGGCGTGCGCCAGGCGTCCGACGCCCCACAGCACTCCCGGCTGTAAATCCTCGTGCTCGAGATAATTCCCGTCCGGATTTATATATGACAGCAGAATACTGCCATATTGATCGGCAAGGGCCTGGTTGAGGGCCGTTGCCTCGCCCATTGATTCCGGTGATCCCCAGCCGATGCCCCCGGACTCGTCGTTCAGGTTCCAGATGAACCGGCGCATGACAACGCGGGCCGATTCCATGTCCACTCCGGCCGCCCTGGCAATCACCGCTCCCATCGCGCGCACTGCCCGCCATTTGATCGGCTCGTCGAGGCTGTAAAGAAACGAGAAAAGCGGATTGACCACCTGGCGGAAGGGATAGCCGCAGATCTGCGCGACCGACTGCCGTGGGTCCGGCAGCTGCAGCAGCTCGTGGACGATCTTTTTAAGCTCGCGGTTGGTCAGCTTTTCTTTGGCAGTGTGCATCGATTGGCCCAACTCTCCTTGGGGTTTCTGTTCAGCACCCTGGCTCAAAAAGTGATAATCTCGAAGCCCTGGTCGAGAAAGCCGGCCATGCCCGGATGCCCGTTCATGTCATCGAGCAGGCTCAGGCCTTGGGACCCGGCCGCCGCGGCGGTTCCCATTTTCTGGGAGCAGGCCGTGCAGGCCCCTTCCACCAGGCCGGCATTTTTGGCCTTTTCCCACAAGCCGTGCAGCGGGTTGTCGGCTGCGGCCAGGGACGGCAGAAGCTTGGTGGCGGCCCCTTCGACCACGATCCGGACCTCACGTCCCTTTGACTGCAAGTCCAGGGCGTTCAGCAGGACATGCACGAAACACATCGGATCTCCATTGAAAACGAAAAGTGCGGTTTTTTTCATTCAATCCCCCATTAAAGCAATTTTAGTGTATAGACACATTATGACGCCTGCCGCGCCGTCAAAATGACAGGCCGACCGGCAAACGGACTCATCCAGGGGTGGCGGCCAGAGATCGGCCGATCACCTCTCGGCCCAGTAAATACAATCCGCCGGACAGTTCTTGATCGCCTCTGCGACGTCGGGTTCCGGATAGGACGACAAATCAGCCACATCGATGTATCCCGCATCGGTCATCTGGAACACGGCCGGACAGACCTCGACGCAGACCTCGCATTTGATGCAGTCGCTCAATTCGACAACGGGTATTTTCATGGCGTTTCCGGATTAACTTCAGGCACCAGCCTAAAATCCGGCAGTCCTGAAATGGATCCTGTAAAGGGTGCGCTGAAAAAAGATCAAGCCAAAGCTAAATCATGCCGGGGCCGATGGCAATGCAAAATAAAGGCATCAGATCAATTCGGGATTGAAAAAGCTCTCGGCACGGTGTAAGGATTTTGGGCGTTTTCAATTGACGCTGCGCGCAGCCCGATCCATTAAAAAAGGAGGAAAGAAAATGTTCAAAAAATCTCTGGTGGTGCTGTTTGGATTATGCTTACTGATCACTTTCACTTCCATCGCAGCGGCTGACTCCGCGGTTCCCAAGGATGAAAAAAAGAAAACCGAGGCCGGCAAGTATGTGACCGCCGCCGATGCCTATGCGATGTGGAAATCAAATCCGGATAAGATCAAAGTGGTCGACTGCAGGCTGCCGCAGGAGTACGTGTTCGTGGGGCACGCCCCGATGGCCTACAATATCCCCTCCAAGGTGTGGACCGGGAAGTGGGATCCCGAAAAAAAAGATTACGTCCTGGAGGACAATGCGGCTTTCGAGGCTCACGCTAAAAAGCTCTTCAGCCCGGGCGACACGATCCTGGTGATGTGCCGCTCCGGGCATCGCAGCGCGGCCTCGGTCAATCGGCTGACCAAAGCGGGATTCACCAATGTCTACAACATCACTGACGGTTTCGAGGGCGACAAGGTGTCAGACGAGGAAAGCTTTTTCAAAGGCAAGAGGATGAAGAACGGGTGGAAAAATTCATGCGTCCCGTGGACGTATGATTTGAATCCCGAACTGGTTTATGCCCCATAGGATAAACGCCGAAGGGGTATAGGCCATCGCTATTAAACAAAGGCAGGGTCGGCTGTTCCCTGCCTTTGTTTTGACGTTTTCCAAAAAGATCGTATTTAATCGTAGATGCCGCAATGTCATCAATTTCAGGAATCAATGAATAATATCTTATCCGGGATTGTCAGCTATCCGGAACTTTTATTGTTACAGTTGCCGAACGCGTGATGCCCTTTTGGTCATCGCGGTAAACCAATGACAGAAAAGGGCATCACATGATGTGATACAAAGAATATCGTCACCCGATGTCGGGCTTGTCGCTACTCTTTTTCAAAATCTTCCTTGGACGCCCCGCACACCGGGCAGACCCAGTCATCGGAAAGGTCCTGGAATTTGGTGCCGGCGGCCACACCATTGTCGGGATCACCGATGGCCGGATCGTAAACATAACCGCAAACCGTACACACGTATTTGTCCATGTTTTTATACCTCCCTGGTAGGATTGAATGTGGTCTATGAGGGGTGGATAGAAAATTCCTGAACGAATTTTTTTACGTTTTCTTCGATTCGGTCCCGGACCGCCCGCATGCCGTCCAGGTCCTGACCCGCCGGATCCGGCAGGTCCCATTCCAATATTCGGGCGCCGGGAACCTGCGGACACGCTTCCGCGCACCCCATGGTCACGATGGTTCGCGGCGGTCCGTTTTCCAACGCGGCCTCGATCGACTGCGGCCGGCGATAGGCCATGTCGATCTGCTTCTCCTGCATCACCGCCACCATAGTCGGGTCGACGGATGCGGCCGGCCGACTGCCGCCGGTGGCCACATCGAGACAGTCGCCGGCTAAAATTTGAGCGAACGCCCCCGCCATCTGGCTGCGGCAGGCGTTCTCCCGACAGGCGAACAGCACTTTCGTGCGGCTCGACAGAGGCTCCAGCAAGTCCCGGGCCGTTTGTCTGATATCTTCGCGCACCGTGGCGTGGTTTTGCATGTCATTGGGCCCCTCGATGCCATGATAGGTCAAACTGCCGGCGAACTCGGCGCCGACGGCATCGAAGAAATACTGGGCGGTCAGCTTCATGCCCTCGAAAAGATTGCGCCCGCGGGTAGCGCCGGCGGCCAGCAAGAAGCCGCGCCGGTACTTGCGGGCCGGATCGGACAATTTCAAGCGGTATTTGCGGGCCCAGAACATCTGACAGCGATCGATCAGGGCCTTCATTTGAGCGGTCACATTGTAAAAAAACACCGGACTGGCCAGAAGGATGACGTCAGCTTCACGCAGGCAGGCGTAAATATCGCTTTTCATGTCGTCATCGATGGGACAGAACCCTTTTTTCTCACACACGACGAGTTCTTTACACGGGATGATGTTGCGGCTGGCGATCTCGATTGTCTGGGTCCGCGCCCCCAGCCGTTCGGCCTCCTCCAGCAGCGCCGACAGGAGAAAATGGGTGTTGCCCTTCTTGCGCGGACTGCCCTGCAACCCTAAAACCAGCATCTTACCGGGGGTCCTTCGTACCGGCGCCGCCTTCCAGCGAGCACTGGGTGAAATCGATTTCCTTGCCGCATTTGCCGCATTTGTGGGTCCGGTCGAACTCATCGGAAAAAATTTCTTTTTCGGTGCCGCATTCGGGGCACTTGCACGAAAACGATTTGAGGTTTTTCAGACTGGTAAAGCCGGGGCAATGCTGCGGTGTGGTAGGCATGGCGATCTCCTTTCTATTTTAACCTTGGGCGATCATGCGGACGCCATCATTTTGGCCACCTGGCGCCCGTACTCCTGGGCCATCTGCAGGCCGCCGCTGAGCCCGCTCGATTTGAGCATCAACGGTTCCTTGACCATCTTCATTTTAAAAATGTTTTCCATGGTTCCATAAATGCGACCCGGCGCCTCGCCGCTCCAGCCGAAAGCGCCGAAAGCCGCACCGATTTTGCCCTCCAGAGAAGCTTTTTCCACCAGAAACAACAGCGTCTTCATGCCCTGCATCAATTCGCCGTGGTAGGTGGCCGAGCCGAAAACATAGGCATCATAGCCGTCGAGATCCGCGGGCTTTTTGATCTCCTTGTCGCTGGCGAGCGTGGCTTCCTGCCCGGCAATCCGAATGCCTTCCGCAATCAGCTCGCCTATTTTCTGGGTCTCGCCGGTGCGTGTGCTGTACACGATAAGCGCCTTGCCCATGGTCGCCCTCTCCTTTTACTTGATCCGTCTATTTGATCCGTTGGTCGACGCCTTCCGCCTGGCAGTCGGGCGTATAACAGGTGTTGTCCAGAAATTCGCATTTTTCCTTACAGGACGGGCATGTTTCCGGCGGTGTATCGGCATCGAACATATATCCGCATTTGTGGCATTTCCAGCTTGGCATGGAAATCACCTCCTTTTCTGGGAGTCAAGGTCCCCGCCACCGGCTTTATAAGCCCGCAACGGTGCCGGCTTCTGAATTAAAACGCCCTCACGAACCGGCCAATGATCGATCAAAGGGGGGTGCCCCTCACAACGCGACGCGGCGGTTATGATTTCCAGAGACCATGCAGGTTGCAATATTCCCTGGCCGTCACACCGGCGGCATCGATCTTGAAAACGGCCTCCGGCGCCTGGCCCGGCTTGAGGAACTGGCGGTAGGCCTTGCCGTCGGCGATCAGTTCCACCCATTCGATATAGTGTTTTTCTTCCATGGGATGGGCCGCACTGCCGACCTTGACCTTGTACCCGCCGTCGACCTTCTCGATGACCGGAACGTGTTTTTCCTTGGCCGCATCGACCGTGTTCTCCTTCATCAGGACCATCGGTTTTCCGCAGCACACCAGTTCGCCTTCACCGCCATGCAGCACCTCGACGATGTTTCCACAAACCTCACATTTGTACACCTGCAATTGTTCCGCCATGTTTTCCTCCTCTTAAGGGATTGAAGTAAAAGACTGCGCCTGTGTTTAAAACAGGCGATTGATCCGCACGGGCTCGGTCATCGGCAAATTTTAAACTGTCATATTTCAATGGCAGTGTAAAGACTATTTTTGAGAATCATTCTCAATTTGCCCACCCCTGTCGGATGTCATCAATTTAATTGTAATTCTGGCGGGTTATGTTGCACGGTTATGGCAACCGGTCGCGAATGCTTTCTACCGGCGTTGAGACAAAACTTTGGACGGGCGCGGGACACCATCTAACCTGTCGTCGGAAGCCGCCGGGTCAGTTGACGGCCGCGGTCCGGTTCACGATGGCCCCCGTGGTGCTCACCACGACTTCCTCGACGGGAATGGATTTACCGGCGGCCTCCAGGCCTTTTCTGACGATCGTGGGCATCCCCGCGCAGCACGGGACTTCCATCACGACGATGGTGATACGCTTGATGCCGGCCGTCCGGAAAATCAGGGCAAACTTGTCGATGTAGCTTTGGGCATCATCGAATTTCGGGCAACCCATCATGACGGCCCTGCCCTCTAAAAAATCCCGGTGAAGCGTCGGAAAGGCCACCGGCACACAGTCGGCCAGAACCAGCAAATCGGCACCTTTCAGGAAAGGTGCGGTCGGCGGCACCAGGCGGATCTGAACCGGCCAGTGCGCCAGGGTGGATGGCTCCGAACCCGTGGCCGGGGCGGGACAGGGTCCCCCGGCTGGCGCCGCGCGGTCGAACTGCTGGATGCGGGCCGAAGGGCAACCGCCGCCGATCGTGCGGCTTTGCAAGGGTTCCTGGCTCTCTTTTCCGGCCAGGTATTTTTCGACCGCCTCCTCGTCGAACTCCTCGGCCTCGCGCTCGATGATCTTCAACGCCCCGTTCGGGCATTCACCCAGACAGGCGCCCAAACCGTCACACAAGTTGTCGGACACCACTTTCACCTTGCCGTCAATGAGTTCGAGCGAACCCTCGGCGCAGGCCGGCACGCATTGGCCGCAGCCATCGCATTTTTCTTCGTCGATCTGAATGATTTTACGCTTGACCTTCATGGGGTTCCCTTTCTCTTATTTTTCCAGGACCGCCTTGTCCGCAAATCCTTGTGCGGCCTCGCCCGGCGAACAACTCCACATTCATGAATTGGACACAGACATGCCGATAACAGATCGCGGATGAACACTATGTGAGTAAAACCGCGCGCGCCTCCGCCTTGCCCGCCGTGGTCAGCAGGTCGGCGTCGATCCGGTCGGCAAGCCGATCGTTTTCCAGTGGCTGCGACTTGAGTTGGTCTTCCATCAGCGCCACCCAATTAGCATCGTGAACGATCCGGAGTTCCGGTGGCGCATCCGCCGGCGGGACGCCGTTGCGGCCGACAATGCCGCAAACGGCCTCGATGAGCGGCGCGCCCGCCCCCAGGGCGGTCAGAATTTCACGGGCGACCACCGGGCTCTCCTGCGCCAGGTGATCGTCAGCTTCATCGCCGTGTTTTGCGAGGGATAGCGGGGCGCCGATATCCCGCAGATAGGCGGCACACAAAACAACCGGCAGCGCGGCACGGGCTTCGCCGACGATGCGTTCGGCATGCCGCGCGCGGCGCATTGCCTGACCGATCCGCTTGAAATCACGCTTGAATGTGCGTTTCATCTCGACCGCCACCCGGTCCTTGAGCAGGTCCTCCTTTTGCGCCCGAACTTCCTCGGGCAGGGTCCCCAAGCACTGTTCGGCATAGGGGCAGTACGCGGCACACCCGAAATCCATGTGGGGATTGACGAAACGGTGGCCGCAATGACCGCATTTGCGGGTGGTGTCATCCTTGAAGAATTCCACTGGCCGGTCGCATTTTGGACAGTTCACCTCGAAGATGGCCCCCGGTTTCCAGTAAAGCGTATCCTGTCCCGGACATTTCATGACGGCATTCCCCTTTGAAGACGTTGCCTGGATAATGGGGGCGTTCCGGATGAGTCCGAAGACCTCCGGAACACCTCCGACGGTGAAAAGTTTAACCGAGAATCGCCTTCAGGTCTTCATCCGGCGTTTTGATCGGCATGATGTTGAAGTTTTTAACCAGCACGTCCAGCACGTTGGGTGACACAAAGGCCGGCAGGCTGGGCCCGAGCCGGATGTCCTTGATCCCGAGGTAGAGCAGGCTCAGAAGGATGGCGCAGGCCTTCTGCTCGTACCAGGACAGGATCATCGACAGCGGCAGGTCGTTGACACCGACGTTGAACGCCTTCGACAGGGCCACGGCGATCTGGACCGCCGAATAGGCATCGTTGCACTGCCCGACGTCCAACAGCCGGGGGATGCCGCCGATGTCGCCCAGGTCCTTGTCGAAGAAGCGGAATTTGCCGCAAGCCAGGGTCAGCACCACACAGTCCTTGGGAATTTTTTCAACGAATTCGGTATAGTAGCTGCGGCCCGGTTTGGCGCCATCGCAGCCGCCCACCAGAAAGAAATGGCGGATGGCCTTGCTCTTGACCGCCTCGATGATCTTGTCGGCAACGCCCAGGACCGCATTGCGCCCGAAGCCCACCAGCACGCTCTTGCCCTCGACATCCTCCGGAAAACCGGGCAGCTCGAGCGCTTTTTGAATCACGGGGGTGAAGTCCTTGGAGACGTGGGTCACGCCCGGCCAGCCGACCAGGCCGGTGGTAAAGATGTTGTCCTGGTAGGAATCCTGCGGCCGCTGAATGCAGTTGGTGGTCATCAGGATGGCCCCCGGAAACCTGGCGAACTCCTTGGCCTGGTTTTGCCAGGCCGTGCCGTAGTGCCCGTAGAAGTGCTGGTATTTCTTCAGGCCCGGATAGCCGTGGCAGGGCAGCATCTCCCCATGGGTGTAAACGTTGATCCCCTTGCCCTCGGTCTGCTGCAACAGCAGCTCCAGGTCCTTGAGGTCGTGCCCGGAGACGACGATCGCCTTGCCTTTTTTGGCGCCCAGGGGTACCGGCGTGGGCACCGGGTGGCCGTAGGTCCCGGTGTTGCCGGCATCCAGCAACTCCCTCGCGCGCAGGTTGACTTCACCGCACTTCAAGGCCAGCCCGACCAGTTCTTCGACCCCCAGCGTATTGTCAAGGGTGGCCGCCAGCGCTTCGTGCATAAACGCATAAACCCGGTCGTCTTCCTGACCCAGGATTTCGGCATGATCGGCGTAAGCGGCCACGCCCTTCAGGCCGTAAACCAGAAGCTCCTTGAGGGACAAAATATCGGGATTGGCATTCGGGTCCGATTTGACCCCGACCTTTTCGCCCTGCCCGACCAGGGCCTCCTGCGAGCCTTCCGGCTTGAAGACGGCCGGACCTTCCGTAAAACCGGTCTTACCGCCGGCGGCGCGCACCTTTTCTTTGAGGGCCTCCCGGTGCTTGACGGTTTGATTGATCAGCTCGACGAAGCGGGCCGGATCGAAGTCGACATTGGTCAGAGTCGAAAAAATGGCCTTGGACGTGAAGCGATTGACCTCCGGATCACTGACGCCGACCTTGCGGCCTTCGACCGCATACTGCGACAGGCCTTTCATGGCATAGATCAACAGGTCCTGAAGGGCCGCCACCTCGGGCTGCTTGCCGCAAACGCCGATCTTCGTGCACCCTTCGCCTTTTGCCGTCTGTTCACACTGAAAACAAAACATGCTCGTTCTCCTTTTCCTATGGGGTTGAAAAAAACTTGATCGAAAGTATCGGATGAGTCGTTTAACAGCACCATACCCACGAAAAAATGCTCCTGCATTGACTTAAGTCAACAAATCGCATTTTTGTTTTCTGCCTTGTGCAATTTGTTACCCGTTTTCCGTTGTCCGTCGTCCCGCATCCGTCATCTGTCCTCCGTCCTCCGTCATCGTCCTCTGCCATCCGTCATCTGGCATCCGTCCTCTGCCGTCTGTCATCCGTCATCTGTCCTCTGTCCTCCGTCCTCCCTCGTCTGCCATCCGTCATCTGTCGTCTTTTGTTTATCCCCTGTTCATTGGTTTGCGTTTTTTTCTGGTGTTTTGTATTTTATGCTTGGTATCTGGTGGTTGGTGTAACGGTGCGGGGGCTGGCTCGACTGGGGTGAAAAACTGAAGACGGACCGCCGAGAGGGATTTATGCAAAAAGAAATCGAAATAATCGAAAATATATCGACATTCAGCGGCCTGTCGCCGGCCCAGCTGGAAGACGTGCGTCAAATCGCCGTAAAGCGCAAATTCAAAAAGGGGGAACCGGTTTTTTACGAGGGCGATCGGGGCAGCGGATTTTATGTCGTGATCGACGGGCTGATTAAAATTTACAAGCTGGCCCCGGAGGGCAAGGAGCAGATCCTTCACATCATCGGCCCGGGGGAACCCTTCGGTGAGGTGGCCGTGTTTGCCGGGCGATCATTTCCCGCCAATGCGGAGGCGCTGGCCGACAGCCGCCTCCTGTTTTTTCCACGGGAGGCCTTCGTGAACCTCATCTCCCGCAACCCGTCGCTGGCGCTGAAAATGCTCGCCGTCCTTTCGATGCGGCTGCGCCAGTTTGCGGTTCAGGTCGAGAACCTTTCGCTCAAGGAAGTGCCGGGCCGCCTGGCCGCCTATCTCCTGCTGCTGGCCGATGAGCAGGAGGATTCCGCGCGGGCGGCCTTGCCGATTTCAAAGGGCCAGCTGGCCAGCCTGTTGGGCACCATCCCGGAAACCTTGTCGCGCATCTTCGCCAAAATGGCCGGCCAGGGCCTGATAGAGGTCAGCGGCCGGACCATTCGGATTTTAAACCGCGCCGGCCTCGAGGATATCTCCCTGCAGGGCAAGGTGCCGGAGTGATGGCGTAAGCGCGCCGCTTACTTTTTCAGCTGCGCCAACTCCCGGCTCAGCAGCCGGATGTGCCCCATTTCCTCCTTGATGATTCCCTCGATCCGATCCTGCCCCAGTTTGTCCGGCACGGCGTTTTTCATGCCGAGGTAAAAAACGATTGAATCTTTTTCAGCTTCGATGGCGGCTTTCAGGATTTTTTCCATCGAGGAAACGTCGATCTTTTTTTCAAAAAATACGCGCGTGTCGGCCAGGGCGCGCAGGTAAAGGGCCGCCTCGCCGTTAGGATCGAACACCGTGGCGCTTTTTTCGGCCGCCTTCAAATCGCTGCGCATGGCTTTGAACGTTTTTTCATGATCGACTTCCATGGCGGCCAATTCCAGCAGGAGCGTTTTATGCGCCGCATCATCGATAGCGCCGGCGGCATTCTTGTAAAATTTCTCCCCGTTTCTTTCCATCTGCTCGGCCATCTCAAAAATTTCATCCGCGTTAAAATCGTATGACATCGTAACAGTCCTTTCGTCTGATTTGGAAAAATGAATATGAAGGGAAAAGGCTCGGAAAAGCATAGAAAGATAAAGTCTCTGGGCGGTTTGTAAAGGCATTATCTGCTGACGGTGTCCCTTCCGGGGTGTTATCGGGAGCAGGGCCGGTGAGCGACCGGGAAAGGCGCTTTATTAACAAGTTCAATTAAAACAATAAACTGTGTAAAAAAAAGTCCTCAGATAACCCGCCCCGGCACTCCCCGCGAGCCACTCAGCTCCGGGATCAACCCGGATGAGGCCGCCGACACCCCCCGTTTCCAGCCACAGACAAAGAATAATCGAAAAGGGTTGGGCAATCGCGATAACTGTCTTGACAGGCAGAGACATAACCCTGTAGAAAATTGCTTTTGTCCGGTGCTACCGAAAATCGCAGGTTGCCGATTTATCTCGTCGGGTTATTATAATGATGCCCGACGGGCTTTTATTAATGACACAGGAGCGAAGGTTCATGCCAGATTCCGGTTTGCCCGAAAAACGTCCACTTTTACTGCTGGTGGCCGGCGCCAAGGGCGCGATAGCATCGACACTGGCGATGGCCGTCGCGGCCAGCCGCAGCGCGCCTGAAACCGTCCTGCCCAGTTTGACGACGCGGGACAAGTTTCCGTACCTGGCGGCGGTTGAAGAAACGCAGATCGCCGGCTGGGACAGCAACCCGCAGGCCCTGGCCTCATCGGCGCTGTGCCAGGGCATCGTTCCGGAGTCCGTTTGCCGTCTGCATGCCAAACAGCTGGAGCGCATCACGGTCAAGGCCGCCCCGGCGCCGGACCTGGACCTGCAAGACCAGGTCGAGCAGGTGGCGGCCGACATCCGCGAATTTCGTCAGGCGCACGCCGGCTGTCTGCCGGTCCTCATCAACCTGCTGCCGGCCGCTCCCCTGAACGATTTCGATCGCTGCCGAAGCCTGCCGGAACTCTACGAGACAGCCGGAAACCGCGGCATGCCGGATCTGGCCTACGCGGTGGCGGCAGTAACCTCCGGCGTCCCGCTGGTCAATTTCACCCCCAATGCCGTCGAAATACCGGTTCTCATCGAGGAGGCGCTCAGCCGCAAGGTCCCGCTGTGCGGACGGGACGGCAAGACGGGTCAGACTTACTTCAAAGTGGTGCTGGCATCGGCCTTCAAGGCCCGCAGCCTGGCGGTCGACGGATGGTACAGCCTCAATATCCTCGGCAATGCCGATGGAAAGAACCTGATGGAACCCGAACGGGCGGCGGGCAAAGTGGCCAACAAAACCGACCTGCTCGACGAGCTTCTCGGTTACCCGGTCGGCGGCCGCTACAACACCTCGACGCACAAGGTCCACATCGATTATTACGCCCCGCGCGGGGATGCCAAGGAAGCCTGGGATGTCATCGACTTCAGGGGGCTGTTCGACCTGCCGATGAGCCTCAGGCTCAACCTGCAAGGCCGGGATTCAATTCTGGCGGCCCCGATGGCGCTCGATCTCGCCCGCTGGATGGCCGCGCTGCAACTGGCCGGCCATGGCGGTCCGGTGCCCGAACTGGGATTTTACTTCAAAAAACCGGTCGGCCCGAACGCCTCTAAAACCTTTCAGGAGCAGCTCAACAGCCTGGACGTGCTGGAACGCCGCTGCCAAGAAAAAATGTCATCCGGCGCATCGCCCGCAGGAGCAAGACCATGATATTCGGCTACAGCAGCAATGCTTTCGTCAAATTCGACCTGTTCGCGGCGGTCGAAAAAATTGCCGATCTCGGGTTCGGCGGGGTCGAGATCATGGGCGACCGGCCGCATCTCTACCCGCCCGACTTCGACGAAAAAAAGCTGGCCCGGCTCAAGGAACTGCTCGAACGCCACCGGCTCGCCATCACCAATATCAACAGCTTTACCCTGTTTGCGGTTGGCGACACCTATCTGCCCTCGTGGATCGAGGCGGACCCGAAACAACGCGAGATCCGGGTGCAGCACACGCTCGACAGCCTTAGGGTCGCCCGTTTCCTTGGCTGCGCAAATATTTCCGTACCGCCGGGCGGGCCTTTAACCGATGGAACTTCCCGGCAGGCGGCCGCCGCGCTGTTTCACAAAGGCCTGGACCGCGTGATCCCACGGGCAGAGGAGCTGGGAATCAAAATCCTGATCGAACCGGAGCCGGACCTGCTGATGGAAAACACCGCGGAATTCAAATCCTTCATTGCGGACGTCGCATCGAGTGCCGTCGGGTTGAACTTCGATATCGGTCATTTTTACTGCGCCGGCGAAACACCGGCCGCCGCATTCGAGGAACTCTTCGAGTGGATCGGCCACGTTCACATCGAGGACATTGCGCCCAGCCGCCGGCACAACCACCTGATAGCCGGGCACGGCGCCATCCGCTTCAGCGATGTCTTCGACACCATGAAGCGGCTGGGCTACGACGGCGACATCAGCCTGGAACTCTACCCCTACGTCGACACCCCCGAAGAAGCCGGACGGGAAAGCCTCGCCTTTCTAAAGCCGATCATGGCCCGGGCCGGCCTGGACATCGGCGACTGATTCCGGCATGTGACGTCCCGAGCATCCGCAGGCGCAGGTCTCGTGTGTGCTCTTTTACCGGTCTGGACACCCACCAACGGCAACCCTGCCGGTCTTTACCCTGAGAAGCACCCGCTAAAAGCATTACGTACGCCATTATTGCGCGGTGTCGTATTTTTTCATCAACTCCCTGAATATCACCAGTTTCTGCACATCCTGCGTCCCTTCGCCCAGGGACGAGGCCCAGGCGTCCAGCGGGAACTTGTGGATCGGGTGCTCGAAAACGACCGAGGCGGCACCGAAGATGTCGGCCGCCCAGGGCGTTATCTCCCGTGCGATCTGAACGGCGAGGTACTTGGCCAGCGAGGATTCCCGTCGAAAATCACCCCCGGAGTCCGCAACGCTGCAGGCTTTCCATAGCATCAGGCGCGCGGCCTCCATGCGGGCGTAAAAGTCGGCGATTTCAAAAGCCTTGGCCTGAAAATCGGTAATCTTCTGCCCGAAAATCTCGCGTTTCCGGGCCCGGTCCAGCGCCAGGTCAAAAGCGCCGGCGGCCGTTCCCAGGGTAAGGGCGCTGATCGGAAGGCGGCTCCAGGTAAACACCGCCAGCACCTGCCGCAGCCCATGTTGCCGCTCGCCTAACAGATGGTCGTCCGGAACGAGCACGTCCTTGAACTGCAAACGGGTCAAGTCCGACGGGACCCACACCTGCTTGTTCAGCTTTGTGTGCTTTATGCCAGCGGAATTCAGGTCCACCAGAAACATCGAGATGCGGCGGTTGCGGTCCGCTGCGGGATCCGAAACGGCCGTGATAACGGCCAGATCGGCGACAATGCCGTTGGTGACATACGCCTTGGTGCCGTTCAGGCGCCAGCCGTCGATGGTTTTTTCGGCTGTCATCGCGATGCCGGCCACGTCGCTGCCGGCCATATTCTCGGTGTTGCCAAGACACATCACGGTCTCACCCCCGGCTGCGCTGCGGCCATAGTGCTGTTTCAGCCGGTCCGAGCCAAACAGAAAGAGCCCGATCAACCCCAGGTTGACGTGCGCCAGAACGGCGACCGCCACGCCGGGCGACAACTTCGCCAGTTCCTCGCTGATCAACGCTTCCCTGAGCGCCGATGTCTTTACCAGGCCACCGTCTTGCCATCGAATGCCGAGCCAGCCGCCGGCGCCCATCCGGCGGTGAAACTCCGCCGGCAGCTCACCGTCCTTGTACCATGCAGAAAGGTGCGGTTTAAGATGGGTACTCAGAAAACCGGCAAAACTCTCGATGTCGCGGCTGATATCTTCCGGAATCGTGAAGTCCATTTCAGCAACCTCCAGAAAAAGGTAAGTGGATCAATGTGAAATAGCAGTCGATCGTAAATCATAGTCACACGCAAAAGACAAGTAAACCAACTCTTCGCGGCGACCATGATGACAGTGATACCGGAGCGTTGGAGGCGCGTGGGCTGCCCCTTGACTAAAATAAGAATGGTTGCATATTAAACGAGAAACAAAAAGCCGCAACCCCCAAATATGGACTATTTTACAGGTCTTAGTAATTGAATAGCGCTGGCGCCTTCGATGGCAGACGGCAAGTTTCGACATGCTTGTCGGCCTCGTTAAGCCTTTGCCGCGACTCTTTTCGACAGCGTTTCGAGCGGCGTATTCATACCCATATTTTCCCGCACCGATGGTATAACAGGGCGGGCTCAAGGAGTCTTGCCATGCCGCGAAGCAAAATCGATCTTCCCTACCACATCGACTACTTGTCCATAATGGATGCGGAAAGCAACCTGGATGTATCGCTGGAACCGGACATACCGGAAGAGATTTTAACAAGAATGCACGCTACCATGCTTCTCGGCCGGCGGTTCGACGAGAGACTTCTCAATCTCCAGCGCCAGGGGCGCATTGGAACGTTTCCGCCGATTACGGGCCAGGAGGCCGCTCAAGTCGGGGCGGTCGCCGCCCTGCGTGACTCCGACTGGATGGTTCCGTCCTTCAGGGAGCTGGCGGCCGAACTCTGGCGCGGCCGAACTCTGGAGAGCGTGATTATCGCCGGCAACGGTTTCAACGAGGGTGCGCGCATCCCGGAAGACAGCCGCACCCTGCCGGTGTCGATACCGGTCGGCTCCCAGATGCTGCACGCCGTCGGCATTGCCTTCGGGATCCGCTACCGCAAAAAAGACGACGTGGCCATGACGTTTTTCGGCGACGGCGCCACTTCGGAAGGTGATTTCCACGAAGCCCTCAATTTTGCCGGTGTGTTTCAGGCGCCGGTGGTTTTTGTGTGCCAGAACAACCAGTGGGCGATTTCGATCCCGCGCAAAAATCAGACCCGCTCCCAGACACTGGCGCAGAAGGCGCTGGCCTACGGCCTGCCGGGGATCCAGGTCGACGGCAACGACGTGCTCGCAGTCTATGCCGCCGCCACCGAAGCGGTGGCACGTGCCAGAAAGGGTGAGGGCGCGACCCTTATCGAATGCGTCACCTATCGCATGTCGGTTCACACCACGGCCGATGACCCCAAGCGCTACCGCACCGACGATGAGGTGGAAGAGTGGCGGCTGCGCGATCCGCTGATACGCTTCCAGAAATATCTCACGGCAAAAAACCTTCTTTCCGATGAAAAGATCGCGGCCGCGGAAAACGAGGTCAAAGAAAAAATACAGGCCGCCGTCGACCGGGCCGAACAGCAGATGAAGGAATTCGGCGCTCCAGCCGACATGTTCGATCACGCCTATGCCGAGATGCCGCCGCATTTGAAGGAACAGAAGAAATTCCTGGAGCACGAACTGGCCGACAACAGCGAGGAGTAAACCGATGGCTAAAATGACCATGGTCCAGGCCCTGAATCTGGCGCTCAAGCAGGAGATGGAAAAAGACGACCGCGTGATCGTGCTGGGGGAAGACGTCGGGCGGGACGGGGGCGTCTTCCGCGTGACCGATGGCCTGATCGACCAGTTCGGCGAGCAGCGGGTGCTGGATACGCCGTTGGCGGAAGCGGGCATCGTGGGCATGTCGATCGGCATGGCGGTTTACGGCCTGCGCCCGGTGTGTGAAATGCAATTCTCGGGCTTCAGCTATCAAGCCTTCCACCAGACCGAAAACCACGCCGCGCGCATCCGCTGGCGCTCACAGGGACGGTTCAGCGTGCCGATGGTGCTGCGGATGCCTTACGGCGGCGGGGTGCGGGCGCTGGAACACCACTCGGAGAGCCGCGAAGCGTATTACGCGCACACGCCGGGGCTCAAAATGGTGATTCCCTCCGGCCCGCGCAATGCGCGCGCCCTTCTGGTCAGCGCCATACGGGACCCGGACCCGGTCGTTTTCTACGAGTCCAAGGCACTCTACCGGGCTTTTCGGGAAGAAGTTCCGGAAGAGGAGGAAACCTTTCCACTTGGAAAATCTCAGATCGCCAGAGAAGGATCGGACATTACCCTTGTTTCTTATGGTTCGATGATGCGCCCGACGCTCGCGGCGGCCGAAACCCTCAAGGAAAAAGAGGCCGTGGAGGCCGAGGTCATCGATCTGCTGACCCTTTCGCCGCTTGACGACAGCCTGTTCACCGAATCGGTGCGCAAGACCGGACGCGCCGTTGTCATTCACGAGGCCCCGCGCAGCTATGGTCCCGCGGCCGAGATCGTCGCCAAGCTGGTCGACAAATCCTTTTACTATCTCGAAGCCCCGATCGCGCGCGTGACCGGTTTCGACGTCGTCATCCCGCTCTTCAGCCGCGAGAATCACTACATCCCCGGTGCGCGGCGCATCGTGCGGGCCGCTAGGAAGGTGCTTGACACCTCTGCCTGACGGACGTTTCAGAGTTAGAAGTAAAGAGGAGGAAAACATGCCCCGTTCTTTCAAGCTGCCCGACCTGGGTGAAGGCATCCACGAAGGAGAAGTCATCGCCGTTTTGGTGAAGGTCGGCGACGATGTGAAAGAAGGCGACCCGATTCTGGAGGTCGAGACCGACAAGGCGTCGGTCGAGATCCCGTCTCCTTTTACCGGAACGGTGCAGGAGATCAAGGTCAAGGCCGGCGATGTCGTCAAAGTGGGCGACCTGCTGATGACCTTCAGTGACGGTGCGGCCGAAGGAGAAAAAGAAGAAAAAGAAAAAAACGTCCCGGAACCCGATCAAAAAAATGCCGCGGAGGAAAAACAAAAGCCGGCGGCAAAAATCGCCCGGCAGCCGCATACAAAGCAGCGCACGGACGCGCCGTCAGGAAAAAAAGGCCCGGTGCCAGCCTCACCGACAACGCGCCGGCTGGCGCGCGAACTCGGCGTCGATCTGCGCGCGGTGACCCCGAGCGGACCTGCCGGCCTGGTCACGGCCGAGGACGTGCGGGCTTTTGCTTCGGAGGGTCCGGGCGAAAAGGGTGCGGCTGAAGCGCCGCCATCAGAAGCCGAACCGGTCGCCGGCGCCGCCGCCCCTGCATTACCGAATTTTGAGAAGTGGGGGCCGGTGGAGCGCTTGCCGCTGCGCTCGATCAGAAAGGCGACCGCTCGGCAGATGGCGCTGGCCTGGTCGCAGATCCCGCATGTCTCCAGCCAGGACGATATCGATGTGACCCGGCTCGAAGCCCTGCGCCGCCGCCATAAAGAAGCCGTCGAGAAACTGGGCGGCCGGCTGACCCTGACCGTGTTTGCCGTCAAGGCCGCCGCGGCCGCCTTGCGGCACTTTCCGCAATTCAATGTTTCGCTGGACGTGGAGAAAGGCGAGATCTTCCGCAAGCATTATCTTAACATAGGCGTCGCGACCGATACGGGCGAAGGACTCGTCGTGCCCGTTTTACGACATGCCGACCGCAAAAGCATCACCGAGCTGGCGGTGGAGCTGAAGGAAATCGTCGCACGCACGCGCAAGCGCAAGGTCGATCTGGAAGAGCTGCAAGGCGGCACCTTCACGATCACCAACATCGGGGCGGCCGGCGGGCGCGGGCACTTCGCACCGATCATCAACTACCCGGAAGCGGCCATTTTAGGGATGGGCGCCGCGCGCCTCAAGCCGGTGATCGTCAAAAGCGACGCCGGATCCGGTAAAATCGCGGCGCGCATGATCCTGCCGGTGGTCCTGGCCATCGATCACCGGGTCCTGGATGGCGTCGACGCCGCCCACTTTCTGGAGTTTTTCCGCTCAGCGCTCGAAAATCCCGAAAAAATGCTGCTGTCGATCTGACGTCTCGTCGCACCGTAACAGTCAAAAAAAGAGGGGTCTCCCATGGTGATGGGCGAATTGTCGCAGGAAGCCGAACTTCTGGTCATCGGCGGCGGGCCGGGCGGATATGCCGCCGCCTTTCGGGCCGCCGACCTGGGAATAGACGTCACCATGGTGGAGATGTCCGAAAAACCCGGCGGGGTGTGCCTTTTCAGGGGCTGCATTCCCTCGAAAGCTTACCTGCACCTGGCGGAGCTGATCCATGACGCCGCGCATGCCGATACAATGGGATTGACATACCGCTCGCCCGAAATCGATCTGCAGAAGGTGCGCGACTACAAGAACCGGGTGGTCGCAAAACTCGCCGACGGTCTGGTCAGCCTCGGCAAGGCCCGCGGCGTGCAGCGGGTTCGCGGCCGCGCCGTCTTCGAAAGCGCCGATACCGTGCGCATCCATGAATCCGATGTCAGCCACATCAAATTTCGTCATGCCATCCTGGCCACCGGCTCGCGCCCCATCCCGTTTCCCGGTATCGACTTCAAGAAAGGGGGCCGGATCATGAATTCCACCGGCGCGCTCGATCTGGCGGATGTTCCCGGAAGTCTTCTGGTGGTCGGCGGCGGATACGTCGGCCTGGAGCTGGGCTCGGTCTATGCCGCCCTCGGCAGCCGGGTCAGCGTGGTGGAACTGGGCGACCGCCTGCTGCCGGGCGTGGATGCGGACCTGGTGGAGCCGCTCAAGCGCCGCCTGGAAAAGCTCTTCGCGGCCGTCATGCTGAAGACCAAAGTCAAGGGGCTCGAAGAAGTCGATGACGGCGTCAAAGTGTCTTTTGATGGCGATGTCGACCCGGCGCAACAGAAATTCGACCGCGTTTTGGTCGCCATCGGCCGCCGGGCCAACACGGCCAACCTCGGCCTGGAAAACACGGGAGTAAAACTCGATGAACGCGGCTTCGTCAAGGTGGACGAAAGGCAGCAAACGAGCGCCGAGAAGATTTACGCCGTGGGCGATCTGGTCGGGGGCATGATGCTGGCTCACAAGGCCAGCTACGAAGGCAAGATCGCGGCCGAGGTGATTGCCGGTGAGCCCGCGGCCTTCGATGCGCGGGCGATCCCGGCCGTGGTCTACACCGACCCGCAGATCGCCTACTGCGGCCTGACCGAGGAAGAAGCCCGCCGGCAGGAAAAGAAAATCGACGTCAACCGCTTCCCCTGGAAATTTTCGGGTCGCGCCACGACCATGGATGCCGGGCAGGGGGTGACCAAAATGATCGTCGATCCGGACACCGGCCGCATCCTGGGCGTAGGTATCACCGGCAGGGGCGCGGAAAGCCTCATCGCCGAGGGTGTGCTGGCGGTCGAAATGGGCGCCCTGGCACAGGACGTCGGCCTGACCATCCACCCCCACCCCACCCTGTCTGAAACCGAAATGGAAGCGGCCGAAATCTTCACCGGCTCGGCCACCCACATTATGACCAAGAAAAAAAGCCGGTAAGCGGTTCAACAGAATATAACGCCTGCACACCATGATCGCTTTACGCTGACTTAAAGCCTGCCGGTTTTTCCCAAAAGGTGGTCAAGGGGGCTCTGGACAGCGGTGATGGCTTTTTCCATGACATGGGTGTAAGTTTCGGTGTTGTTGACATCGGCATGGACCATCAGTTCCTGCACCATCCGTATATTGACACCGTTTTCCAGCATGCGCGTGGCAGACGGATGCCGAAAGGTACGGCAGCCCACTCCTTTGGTGATGCCGGCTTTATCGACCGCCTTCTTCACGGCCTTTTGCAAACCTGATTCGAGCACGTGGTGCCGCAGTGTGGCATTGGTGCGAGGATCATGGCTGAGTTTCTTGGCCGGAAAGACTCTATTGCAATAGGTCTTTTCGGTACGGTAGGCGTTATCGAATATATAAAACCCCTTGGCAGGGTGATCCAAGGATTAATATCCAGAACAATAAAGGAAAGGCCAAGGCATACCAAGTAAAGCAGGTGCTTTTGGCTATTGAAAAGCTGGAGGTCGGCCATGGCACAAAAAAATGATAAATACACATACCGGGTTATAGGTCGTTGGCGTATCACAATACAGCCGCCTCCCTCTGGCCTTGCCAAAACCTTTATCTTAAAGCCTATAGTCAGCTCGGATGCATACAATAGCCAGCGTCCGAATGTCATTATCATAGCTGTTACCAGCCAAATGCGCGCGGTCGATTACACGGGTGGCACAACCATCGCCGAATGGCAAGCCGCCGGCCTTTTAAAGCCCTCTGTAT
>JBAPSB010000310.1:0-7611 GCA_049281435.1 Desulfobacterales bacterium | reverse complement strand
GCATATGATACAATGCGGCCCGCCCGATTCCTATTTACGAGGAGGGCGGCATGACCGGCAGTGCAATCAAGAACAGTGAAAACCAGATGGAAGCCGGGAACATCGATCTGGCGGTTGCCATGCGGCTCGAAGCGCTGAAAATCAACCGGGCGATCGGCAGCCGCATGGGGGTTGCCAACGACTTCGGTCGCCTGGCGGCGCTCTACATTCTGCAGGGCGATCTGGACCGGGCCGAAAAAATGCTCACCCAAGCGATCGACATCGATCAGTCTCTGGGCCGCAATGACAACATGGCCCGCCATTGTGCCGAGCTGGCGCGCCTGCACCTCTCGCGCGGCGATCTGCAACAGGCCGAAAAGCTCTACCGGCAGTCCATTGACCTCGATCTTGCGACCGGCCGCAGGCAGAAGGCGGCCGAGAATTATCGGGATTTGGCGAAAATCATGGAAGACCGGGGGGATCTGGAAGAAGCCGAAAATCTGTTGCTGGAACTCGTTGGCATCGAAGAAAGCCGCTTCGGGGAAAAAGCTCTGGCGGAGGCCCTCGGCCGGCTCGCGGCCGTTCGTCTGCGCCGCGGCATCCCGGCCCAAGCCGAGAAAGTGCTCGAAAAAGCGGAACACCTCTATCGGGAACTGGAAGACGCCGGCGGCCTGGCCGAAACCCTGGGTCACCTGGGCATCGTCTACAGTGCTCAGGATCGGCCGGATCAGGCCGAGTTCGCCCTGACAGCGGCCTTGCAAATCAATATCGACACAGGCCGCAAAGCCCACCAGGCCGACAACTACGCCAACCTGGCCAATCTCTACTGGTCGCAGGGATACGCGCGAGAAGCCAGGGCTTGCTACGCCGAGGCGCTCTCACTCTTCAAGGAAACCGGTCATTCCGCCAAGGCCCGCAAGGTGCTCGAATTGCTCGACGGCTTGCAGGCGTCCCACCCAAATCAGTAATCTTTGAAATTTCCGACTTTCGATTCCTGCAAAAATCCTTAACTGATTGTTGACCGGCCCCTGTCTGGCGTCTTCTCACTGGTGGTCGAGGGCGTCGATGCGGTCGCTTTGCCGGGCAATCCGCGCCTGCCATTTGGAATCCCGACCCAGGTGCATGGCGGCCAGGCGATTGAATTCACGCGCCTGGTGGGCATTTTGTTTCATCAACCAGGCTTCCGCCAGGTAGTAGTAGTTTGGACCGCTGTTCGAATCGAGCGCGACCGACCGCTCCAGCACCCGGATGGCGGCATCGGGCGATTCCTGCGCCAGCAGTTGCCGGCCTTGCGCGATCAAGGCCTCGGCCGCCTGAACCTGCGCGCTATCGGGCCTTGCGGCCGGCGGCGGCGTGGGCCTTTTGGCCGGAAGCGGCGGCGGTGGAATCTGCTTCTCATAGACGGGGACGTTTGTTTTCGACATGCAGCTAAACAGAAGCAGGCCACAGAGCACACCGAGAATCAGGCTCCGATGTCTACGGACTGGGTTTGAAAAGGTCTTTGATGTCATCGATCAGGCCCCTTATGGCATTTCGGGTCGGGTGCAGCGGGCACGGCTGCTCGGGAACGTTTTCGGCGAGGAAAACCTCCTCCATCGGCGCCGGACATGCGCGGCCGGCCGCCAGGAGACCGGATTCACTGCACACGACGCGGGTGACCACCCCGGCCGGCAAATGGAAATCCGCCCCGGAGACGTATTGAGGGATCGCGTTCACCAACTCAGCCCAGATCGGCAGGGCAGCCTTGGCCCCGGAGGCCTTGACCGGCTCCCCATTGTCGAAACCGACCCATACCAGCGCCAGGATATCCGGCGTATACCCGACGAACCAGGCATCCCTGAAGTTGTTGGTCGTGCCGGTCTTGCCGGCCACCGGACCCGTCACGCCCCAGCCGGAAAGGGTCCGGGCGGTCCCCTCGCTCACCACACTCTTGAGCATGTCGGTTATGATATAGGCTTTGGCCGGGCTGATCAGGCGCTCGACATCGAGGTGGGCCTGGCTCAGCAGCAGACCGCTGTCAGCGGTCACGTCCTTGACAGACATCGGGTTGGGTAAAACACCCTCTGCCGCCAGGGCGCAGTAAGCACGCGCCAGTTCGAGCGGCACGACTTCGAAGGCCCCGAGCGCCAGCGACGGATAGGGCTCGATCGGGGTTGAAAACTGAAACGACTCCGCTTTCTCCACCACCCGCTCCAGGCCGGTCTTCATGGCCAGATCGACCGTGGCACGATTGTAAGATGCCGCCAGCGCCGAACGCATGCTCACGCTCGCGCCCCCGGTGCCCTCGGCATCCGGGGCGGCGTTTTCGGGCGTCCAAGGCTTGCCGTCGATCGTGTAGGTCTTGGGGTCATTGGACAGCCGGGAGGCCGGGGTCAGATCGTCCAGTGCCGCCAGGTAGACAAACGGCTTGAAGGCACTGCCGGGCTGCCGCCGGCTCTGGGTCATCCGATTGTACTGGCTGGCGGCGTAATCGCGGCCACCCACCATGGCCAGGATGAAACCGGTCTTGGGCTGCATGACCACGACGGCACCCTGCAGTTTCCGGGCAGAATCGGTGCGCTTGAGCGTCGCGATCGATTTTTCAAGCCGCACCAATCCCCTTTGGAGGGCCTTTTCGGCGGCCGCCTGAACCTGAGTGTCCAGGGTGGTATAAATCGAGAGACCCAGCCGGGTGAGATCGTCCGAGGAATAGAGGGCGGCGAGCTGCTGTGAGAGGTAGTCCATGAAATAAGGCGCCTTTTTGGCCGCCCCACTTTCCCCGACGGTCTCGATCGGCTGCGCCAGGGCCTCCTGGAGCTGGGTATCGGAAATCCATGTTTTGGCGGACATCGCTGCCAAGACCGCATCGCGCCGCTGCCGGCAGCGCGCCTTGTCGATGTAAGGCGAATACCGCGCGGGTGCCCGGATGAGTCCGGCGATGGTCGCCTCCTCGGCCAGGGAAAGGTCCTTGACCGGCTTGCCGAAATAAAAACTGCTGGCTTCCCCGACGCCGTTGATCGCCACCGAACCGCTCTGACCCAGATAGATATCGTTCAAGTAGATTTCAAGGATTTCTGCCTTTTGATATTTCAATTCGATGACCACCGACATGATCAGCTCGGTGAATTTTCTGTCAAGGGTGCGTTCCGGTGTCAGAAAAAAGTTTTTGGCCAGCTGTTGGGTGATGGTCGAACCGCCCTGGCGAATTCGCCCGGCGCGCAGGTTGATATAAAAAGCCCGCAGGATGCCGAGCGGATCGAATCCGTGGTGCCCGTAAAACCGGCTGTCCTCCGCGGCCAGCACGGCATGGACGAGGTCGGGCGGCACCTGGTCGATCGATACCAGCTGGCGGCGCTCCCGCTGCGGGCCATAGAACTGTCCGATCTCCTCGGGTTCCAGCTCCAGAATCGGCAGCCTTTCGCCCGTGTCAAGCCGCTCGATCGACTTGAGGCGCCCCTGATCGAAGCGGAGCCTGATGGGTTGACCGGCTTGAAGCCGGGAGGGCACCTTGAAATCGTTGAGGTACACCTCCACGGCCCCGGTGGTCAGCCGCATCTCGCCCTGGCGCGGCGCTCTTCCTGAAACCGTCCGGTAACCGAGGCTTTTTAGTTTGTCGGACAGGTTTCTGCGGTCATAGCGCTGGCCGGGATACAGCAAGGTGGTGTCGGAATAGACGGTGGAAGGCACCCGCCAGAGCCGGGCAGAGAAACGCGTGTCGATTCGCTCCGACAGGTGCCAGCCGTAAAGTGCCACCGCAGCCGAAACGATCACCAGCAGAATCGCTATCCATTTAATCGATTTTTTCAGCATATAAAAAAATATGAACGGGCTATGGCGGAAAATTCATTATTCACGCCGAACTTTCTCACCGGCAACCGCATTCCATCATCCGGCCGCCGGCCACATCTTAGCGGAAGTCTTTTGAAGGCATAGGGTTCAGCATACCCTGATGATTCATAAACGGCAAGCCCGGTCCCGTCCTGGAACTCGTTGGCGGCGAGTTTAGCCGTGATTTTCCTGGCTCTCATCCGGGCGGAAGAGTCGTCACCGGTTACAGGTTACGGGTTGCGGGTTGCGCGTTACGGGTTTCAATGTTCGTCAAATTCTATTTTCGTACTGAGGTATCCGATAAGTGAGAAGCTTGGACATACGGCTGTTTGTTTGGAGGGCAGCGCTGGTCATCAGTGCGGCGGGGTTATGCAGTTGGCTCTTCTCGGTCAAATGTCGCATCCGGCTCTTGGGCTCTGTCCTCGAAATCACCCCAGGGAATAGATCTTTTGACCTCTTTTTCAATCATGTCTTCCCAGTTGTAACCGGGTTGGTACTCTTCATGCATGGTGCCGGGTCTTTCGCTTTATAGAAGCTGACGAAATGCGAATCCACGAGCTTAAATACATAACTCCCCGGGTCGACAAACCGCAGGGAGTTATGAGGTGGCATAAAGGATGCTTCAGCAGCCTGACGAAAAAATGTTTCCGATACGATTTGACAATTGCTTCAGGCTTGGGTTCGTCTCATTTCAGAGGGTTTGTTTTTGTTCAGACAATCATTCCGATTTTGCGTTGTCTTCAGGTTAAGTCCACCGTTTAAAATTTACCTCAATTCTCAAAACCGGCTCTGAAACATCCGTTATACGCTCTGGTGGGAAGCCACTCGAAAAAATTTTCCCGAACCTTGGCTCCTGTTCGGAATTTGGTACTTCCGGTCAACTTTGCCAATCCCGCGCAGATGTGGAGGAGCTGTCTAAAAATCCAGGTTCAGGTTTCGGTTGAGTTGTCTCACAAAGCGGCTGGCCGGAGTACCGACTGCATTCAATACAAAAAATGTGCCAATCCATTTTTGTATTATAGAGTTGAAATTATTAATAAATTTATTGTTGCACTGAGGGCTCGCGATAGGGGATGACAAAATTAAGCCGATTTGGTGACAATAAATGTCACCTGAAGAAAAAGCGGGCGGGCGCAAAAAAACAACAGCCCCGCCGATACTGGGTCGGCGGGGCTGTTGCTTCTGTGAATTGAAAGGTCAGGGAAAGCGACGGGTCAGCGCAATCGAATCCCCAGTTTTTCCACGGTTTCGTATGTCATCGCACCGACGCTCAGTCCATTTTTCTGTTGAAAGGCCTGCAACGCCGTCTGCGTTTGCGGTCCCACCGACCCATCGGGCGTCCCCGCATCGAACCCGGCGGCGGTCAGCGCTTTCTGCACCCGCATCACAAAATCCGGCGTGGTGTTGGTCTCGCAGAGGATCCGCGCCCATTCGAAACGCCCCTCCGCGACCTTCTCGGTGCGGGAGACGGTCTGGTACTCCTCCTCTATGGGGATGCGGCTCTCCTGCGGGGGGGTGACCAATTTCCTGACCTTAATCGTTTTGTAGACGGCCGGGATCTCGATTTTTTTAACCGTCGGCGGGGACACCAGCGCTTTTTGCTT
The DNA here is from genome assembly GCA_049281435.1 of Desulfobacterales bacterium. GTDB lineage: Bacteria > Desulfobacterota > Desulfobacteria > Desulfobacterales > SG8-13 > JARFQH01. The sequence goes on along the minus strand of JBAPSB010000310.1, from coordinate 2,221 downwards.
GATCGTCGCGTATTCGGCCGGGATGTCCACCTTCACGGTCTTGGCGGGTTCCACGACCACCTGTTTCTTGATGGTTTTATAGGTTGCGGGAACTTCCACCAGGCAGAGGATTTCATCGGTGGCATGATCGATTTTTTCGATCGGCCCGCTGCCTTTTTTCCACTTGGTTTCGGCCGGAGTGACGAGAACCTTTTCTTCCTTCCAATCGTATTTGGCCGGAATGGTTTCCATGCGGCTCGAAGCCTCTTTAACGACAACCTTCTCCTCGGCCCATTTGTATTCGGCCGGAACGATTTCCCACCGCTCGGAAGCCGGTTCCACCAGAACCTTTTCTTCGACCATCTCGTATTGGGCGGGGACGACGTCGATTTTTTCGGACGCCTCTTTCAGCAATGTTTTCTCGGTAACGGTCCGATACTTCGGTGGAACGAAAACTTTCGCGTAACACTCTCCCGGCACCGCATTTTGCGGAATCCAGGACAATGTGTCGTTGGCGGCTTCGGCCGCCGCCGCAGGACCCGCCCACAGGCCGAGCGAAAACACCAGGGCCGCGAACATGGTTATCGTGCATAGAGTCCTATTCGGTGTCATGATTCTGATCTCCTTTCTTTCTTTGTGGATTCGGACAAGGTTTGCGGGTTGCAATTGATTTCGATTGAGTGATCGATTTAATGAAGGCGTACTATCTGCGCTGAAAAAAGTAGTACATATTTAAAATTATCCGCAGCCGATGTCAAGATGTTCCGAACAATTAAAGTCGAAAAGCCACCTTTTAGCCTTTCGGACTCCAACTGGCCCGCCTGAAAAAGACCTGTTGCGTTTCTGACGGGGTTCTCACGGCCCGCCGATGATCGACGCCGTCCTGTTCCCCTGCGGTCTGCCGGCCGCCGCGGCCTTACCGGGAATCGGCCCCTTGTGCCGATCCTATTCGCCCGACCTTAAACCTCTACGCCCAGGTAGATTGATGAAAATTAAAGATAATGCCCGTTTTTAACCGATTTTCGCACTATTCCGCCAATGTTGATAACCGGTCAAAAAACTTACATCTTATTGAAATATTTACAAATAAAATAAAATGAGCCAACCCCTTTATTTTACACTTGTTTCGGCCGTTACTCCAAATTATTTCTGAAAAATCAGGTGCCTGTATGGTGTTGATAACTCGCCTTCCCACCGGCCGTTTTTTGCCACAAGGGTCGTTTGACAATAAATGGGGTTTCAGTAGGATGGCGCTGCTTTGTTTATGTCAGACGTGAACGAATTCAATTCCGGAGGCCAATGATGAGCAGCGTTCTGGTTATCGACGATGAAGAGGGCATTGCGGCAGTTATCCGGGAAGCCCTCAGCCTGTGCGGCCATGATGTTCAATCCGCCTGCGACGGCAGCGACGGCATCCGGAAATTCTTAAACCGGCGCTTCGATGTGGTCATCACCGATATTATGATGCCGAACATCGACGGCAACGGTGTCGTGCGCTTCATACGCAATTCGAACTGGAAAACGACGCCGGTCATCGGCATGTCCGGGACCCCCCTGCTGTTGAGCGACTCGGATTTCGACAAGGTGCTCTTCAAGCCTTTTCCCCTGCAGACCCTCATCAATACCGTCAATGCCCTGCCGTCCGTCGCCCGCTGCGAAAGCGGCAATCTTAAAGCCTGTGCCTGAGAACAAACCCCCGCACCTTTCCATATGCCACTGAAAAGTTAAGCCGCCCGACTAAAACGGCGTGCAGGTCTTGCATGACGGGATTTTTATTTTGGCAACCGCACGTGACGCCTCGGCGTTCCTATCGGCATTGACCGAAAGCCGGCGGCGGGAATTTTTTTTGCTTTGCCGTCAGGGTTTCGATCAGCGCTGCGCTATTGAATTCGACTGATTCGGCATTAGTGTAAGGCGTGTGGCATGCCGCATCGGCGGCCTCAGTTTGATTGGGGAACGCGATTGCCATATTAAAATAGTCTTTCGGTGGCCACTGTCAGGAAATACACAGACAAGCAGCCGCCGAAGAAATCGAAAGGAGATGAGCATTATGGCGCAGGATAAATTCAGGGTAACACCGGATGTCTGCACGTATATGAGCGAAGATGAACACACTCTGAATATCGAGGTGTCAATTCCCGGAGTCAAGAAAGATGCCATCCGCTTGAAGATGCTGGATGACAGTTTCAGCCTTACGGCCCCTGGCAAGGATGTCGAGTATGTCGCGGCCTCGGCCTTCTGC
>JBAPSB010000309.1:0-17987 GCA_049281435.1 Desulfobacterales bacterium | reverse complement strand
TCAAAAAAATACCTGTGAAAATTGCCGCCATCTTTAAATATTTTTTCATCAATCCCCCTCCTGATGGGCGACGCCTCTTGTACGCCGCGCGGTTAATCATTACTGCACTTGTTCTGCCTTCTCGAGCAAGCCAACCCGGCAGCACCACCTCCTCGATCGCTTGTGTTTGACGCCGTATCAAAATTTATATATGTATTTTTTTTGATACATTATTGGCAGGTTGATCGCTTGACATCAGATTTTTTCCCGAAAATATTCCGGAGTTCCCTTTTCAGCGTTTTTCCAGCCGCATTGCGTGGAAACTCTATCATGATTTTAACATCGACAACCCGTTGAAATTTGGCTCCGACATGTGAGTTGATCCATTCCTTGAGATCTTGTTCCGATGGAGTTGCAGTGGGGGCCAGCGTCACCGCGGCTAATGGCACTTCCCCCCACTTTTGATCTGGAATCCCAAAGACAGCGGCCTCGATGACATCCGGATGCTGAACGACAACCTCTTCGATATCCTTCGGATAAACATTCACGCCGCCGGAAATGATCATGTCTTTTTTGCGATCCACCAGGTACAAAAACCCATCCTCGTCGACATAGCCAAGATCGCCGGAATGGAGCCATCCGTCCACAATCGCTTTTTTCGTCAAATCAGGTCGCTTGTAGTATTCGGTCATTAGTATGGGGCCCTTGCCGCAGATTTCACCGACCTGGTTTGGCGGTAGCACGGCAGCGGATTCGTCGACGATTTTCATGTCGAACAAAGGCAGCGGAGTCCCCACGGAAGACGGCTTTCTGTGGTAATCAAGTTTATCCAGGACGGTCACGAACCCTTCGGTCAATCCGTAAAGTTCGTAAAAACAATCCGGGAGCAGCCGGTTCAAGGTCTTTTTGTGCTCAAGGTGCAACGGGGCGCCCAAGGCGAGAATCATTTCCAATGATGCCAATTTTTCGGGGTCGAAATTGGGCGCATTCAACATGGCGATAATCTGGGCCGGAACCATCATCACATGCGTGACTTTTTCCTTATAAATGCTTTCGATATAGTCAACCGGGTCAAACTGCGGCAGCAGGACATAGGTGGCTCCCTGAAAAACCGTCGGCATCAGGTCGACGAAAGCGCCGTTAAATACGATGGCGCCGGCATGCATCGTTATGCTTTCCGGCGCCAGCCGATAGGCAGCGGCAAATGAGGTGCCGTAGGCAATGCGAATATCATGGGTGTGGACAATTCCCTTGGGTTGGCCGGTGGTTCCGCTGCTGTACATGATGTTGAAAGGCTCATCACCGTGGACTTCCGCGACGTCCGGTTCGCTGTCCGTTTCGGCGTCTTTCAGGCGATGATACTCTTGGAAGCCCCCCACCGACGGCGAGTCCGTCAGAAGGCAGCCCCCGGGACGAAGCGCCGGCAGGTCCGGCTGAATTTTTTTAATGATATCGGCAAAGACGGCATTGGTGACGACCATTTCCACATCGGCATCTTTCAAAAGGGATCTCAAGGCGCCTTCCATCAAAAGAGTGCTCATTGGAACAACCACGGCGCCTATTTTGGCCGCGGCCCAATAGGTTTCGAGAAGCTCGAGGCAATTCGGTAAAACGGTAGCGACCTTGGAACCCTTTTGAAGACCCAAGTGTACCATAGCATTGGCCAACTTGTTGATATGCTGATTAAATTGAAACCAGGTCAGGCGCTGAACGCCAAACACCACCGCGGTATGATCGGGACGATAGCGTGCATGACGAGTGAACAACATCCCTAAATTCATCGGGCTCTCCTTGGTGCGGATGACGATGGCAGGCGGCATGGTGATGATTAAGGTCTCATGTTGCCGTCAGCAAAAGATGTGCCGAACCCTATTCGAATTTCAAATATCTCTGTAACCTTAGGTCACGGTTCAACATTCTCAACCGGTTTTTAGAAGCGTCACTCTTTCAGTGTGCGCGCTTGACACATTTTGTATTAAATATGATACACAATTTCCAGGTGGGGAGTCGCAGCATCAAACGGATCGACGGGAATCGGGCATTTTGATCCCGGCATGGGGATTGCTGAATAGAAAAAATACCAATATTGTGCTTTTATCTTTTTATTCCCTACGTTTACTTTAAACTCAGGAGATCAGCCATGAGCCGCGTCAGCATTATTGGAGCTTACAACACAAAATTCGGTGCCTTTGTCGAAAAAAATCGGGAAACAGGGCAAGTTCGGGATACCAAGTCTTTTTACGACCTCATCATCGAAGCGGGCAAAGGGGCCATCGAGGATGCCGGCTTGCACCCCGCGGACATCGATGGCATATGGATCGGGTCCTGTTCGCCGGCGAAATTTATCAACCAGGAGCACGTCGGCCCGCTGGGTCTGGAGGTTGCTCCGGAGTTTCTGCGCTTTATTCCGACGACACGCACCGAAGGTGCCTGTGCATCATCCTCCGTCGCCCTTTACAACGCCATTTACGGCATAGAATCCGGCCGCTTCCGGTGTGTTTTGGTTATCGGGGTGGAAAAGATGAGTCTGCTGCCGACCGCAGATGTGACCCACACGCTGGCCTGTTCCTCGTACTGGCCGGAGGAAGGCGCCACGGGGATGACATTTCCCGGGCTTTTTGCCGAATATGCGAAGGGGTATATGCGGCACCACGGATATGACCTGCAGACGATGCAAAAAATGTTCGCCGCCGTCTCCGCGCTGTCTTATCGCAACGGGATCGAAAACCCGCTGGCCCACTTCAGCAAAGGCGGACCGGCGGACCGGCTAAAACTTTTCACGCCCGAAGCCATTTTGAACCTGCCGGCTGCAGGCAAAGGCGGCAATCCGGTGATTGCCGATCCGCTGCGGCTGCACGATTGTTCCCTGATATCGGACGGCGCGGCGGCGGTCATCCTGGCCCCGACCAATGACGCCCGATCCATCAGCCAGCGGGTGGTCGAAATCGCCGGCATCGGGATGACGACGGAACGTCTCGCCGAAAGCGTTCGTCCCAACATGCACGAGCTGATGGCCGGAAAACGGGCGGTCGAAAAGTCGTTTGAAGAAGCACAGATGACTATTTCAGATGTGGACCTGGCGGAAGTCCACGATTGCTTTTCCATCAATCAGATCCTTACAACGGAAGCGCTTGGCCTTTCAAAGGACGGAATGGCAGGATGGGACTATCTTGACGGGCGGTTCGGCCCCGATGATCGATGTCCCGTGAATTTGTCGGGCGGACTCAAGTCCAAAGGACACCCGGTGGGCGCTACCGGTTGTTCCATGCATGCGCTGGCCTACAAACAATTGGTCGGAGAACCTATTGGACTGGCGCCGACCGGCAAGACTCCGGAAATTGCTGTCGTTTTCAATGTCGGTGGTTCAGCGGCGACAAATTGCGTCACGACACTGAGAAGAATCTAATAATGGTGTCGCCTTAATCACCTGATACGTGAATTTTAAGGGGCTCAGAATCTCGTGTGGCATTTCCGCGTTGCTGGTCGGGGAGTTGTAAGTATGCCCGGCGATCATTGCCGGAACAATCCCTAAATCGGGCATTTCCCTTATGGTGATATACCGAGGGGGGGGGCAGACGCGGGTAAAATACCCGTCAGTTCGCTCCTATCCAATGAATTATGTTGGATGATTACGATGTTCCATCAAGGCTCGGATACGGGAAAACGGGTGATTCTTGAGGCTGTTTTTATTAATTTTTTGTCAAAAGTTGCGAAGGATTCGGAATCTTGTGATTTTGCCAGGTGGATGGCATCCGCAAAATCTAACCCTTTCTTATACCATTCGATTGCGTCATAAATGACAAGTTGCTCCTGTAATTTTACATTTGATATTCCAAAGAGGGACTGGAAAGCATCCGCAATTTTAAACGGCTTAAAGTGATAGGCATATCGAAGAACCCACTCGCACTCTAAAACCACGGAAGTCGTGATAACAATGTTTTCCTTTGCAAATAATGCTTTGGCTCTTTTAAATTGGGCTTGATCATCACCGGTAAGCAGACGCACAACGACGTTCGTGTCCACTGAAATCATTTTTTTTGCTCCATGGCGCCTTTTCTAATCGCCGCTTCCATTTCATCGAGAGAAACAGGTTTTCTTGAATATTTTAACATACCGGCGGCTTGATCAAGTTTGGTTTTTTTAAACGGGTGAGAAGGTTTTAACAAAATACCATCACCCGTATCAATCACTGATAACTCTTGGCCTGCGCTCCAGTTGTATCGAGATCTTAACGCTTTCGGTATGATAACTTGCCCCTTGCTCGAAAGTTTAGTCGTTTGCATTGCAAACCTCCAGCTTAAAGTAAGATTTATGTAAGAAATATAATCAATCAATTGGAAAAGGTCAATGTTGAAAAACGACGATCCATCCCATAGTATCATTGACGACCGCGCATGAAAAAATGCGGTGTTGTAAGAATGCCTGCTTTGGAGGGGGATACTGGTTAGACGGTTAATATCGGCTGTGAAAATAGCAGAGAACAATTAAATTGTATAGGAGCTTAGCCGCGCCATGTTAGGGCAGCAGTTGCAGAAATATTTCGGGTTCAATACATTCTTGAAAGGCCAGGAAGGTGTCATCCGCAAAATTCTGGAGCGTCAATCTGCGGCAGCCATCTTTCCTACCGGCGCCGGCAAATCGCTTTGTTACCAGCTGCCGGCCATGTTGTTGCCCGGCCTGACGCTGGTGGTGTCGCCCCTGCTGTCCCTGATGAAAGATCAACTGGATTTTTTACTGGCAAACAACATCCCGGCCGCGCGTCTGGATTCGACTCTTGCAAAAAACGAATACACTACCATTCTCGAAAACGCCAAAAACAACCAAATAAAAATCCTGATGATTTCGGTCGAACGGTTCAAAAATGAGCGATTTCGCGCCCGACTGGAAAAAATGGACATCACCTTGCTGGTTGTGGACGAGGCGCACTGCATCTCCGAGTGGGGGCATAATTTCCGGCCCGAATATTTGAAATTGCCGGATTACCGCAAAGAATTCAAGATAGCGCAAACGCTGCTCTTGACCGCGACCGCCACGGCGCCGGTCATTGACGACATGTGCGCCAAATTCGATATTCTTAAACAAAATGTATTTGTCACCGGATTTTATCGTGACAATCTTTTTCTGCAGGTCACACCGACGGCCGCGTCTGAAAAAAAGGGCCGCCTGCTGCAAAGAATCCGTGAAGCATCCAATTCCCCGACCATTGTCTATGTCACCCTGCAGAAAACGGCTGAAGCGGTCGCCGAATTTCTATGTGCCAATAAAATCGACGCCCACCCGTACCATGCCGGTATGGCAATAGAAAAACGGGAGGAGATCCAAAACAAGTTCATGGATGGGGCGCTGGCCTGTATCGTGGCGACCATTGCCTTTGGGATGGGGATCGATAAAAAAGACATTCGCAGAATCATTCATTACGACTTGCCCAAATCCATTGAAAATTACAGCCAGGAGATCGGACGTTCAGGCCGAGACGGAAAACCGGCCTTGTGCGAAGTGTTGGCCAGCCGGGACAACCTTCATGTTTTAGAGAATTTCATTTATGGTGACACGCCGGAGAAATCTTCGATCCTAGAATTGCTGCGAATCATAAAGGAAAACAGTGGCTTTGCCTGGGAAATAAAAGCGATGGCGCTTTCCAATGCTTTGAACATCAGAATTCTTCCCTTGAAAACGCTGCTGGTTTACTTTGTGATGGAAGAGATTATTCGACCCAAGCTGACATATTTTGAAGAGTATTCGTTCCAATTTAAGAAAGAGCCGGCAGAGATCGTCAGCGGTTTCTCGGGCGAAAGGAAGCAGTTTGTTGCCGCGGTCATGCATCATTGTCATACCCGGAAAATATGGACAGCTGTTGACATCCCGGCAATCCTTAACAGTTATGCCATGGATCGGCGGAGGATTATCGCAGCCCTGGAATACTTCGATGAGAAAGGCTGGATCGAACTCCAATCCAAACAGGCAATCGACGTCTACGACATTCTGACCCAGGCGTTTGATATCAACATCCTGGCCGAGAAGATGTATGCCAAATTTAAAGATAAGGAAGGTTTGGAAATCCAACGAATTCACAACATGGTAAGGTTTTTTGAAAGCGATGCCTGTATCAGCCAACAACTGGCCGAATATTTTGGAGAATATCTTGAGAAAGAACGCTGTGGCCACTGTTCTTTTTGCAAAAGCGGAAAAGCGGTACTGCTAAACACGCCTGCATTAAAGCCCCTGTCCAATTATGAGTTCAGCGCGGTTGCCGGAGAATTTATTCAAGCTCTGGGAGAGCAGTTTAGCGCAGTTAATTTAACGAAGTTTCTTTGCGGTATATATACGCCGGTTTTCTCGAAGCTGAAAATAAAGAAACTGCCGCATTTCGGCATCCTTGAGAGGTATCCCTTTATGGAAGTAAAAAATTGGATCTTGGAAAAACAGAGGCAAGACCCGACCAGGCCTTAAAGGATAGAGAGAAGGAGTCAGGCAAAAATAATCAAAATCAAAATGATAAATAAGGAGCGACAAAAATGAAATATCGTTATCTTGGATCTTCTGGCCTGCTGATGACGCGTCTTACGCTTGGAACAATGACCTTCGGGGTCCCTGATTGGGGATGTGATGAAAAGGAATCTCAAACCATCATCAAGAATCCTGTTTCAACAAGGGCATTTATCAGTATCCGATACGGGAATGGGCCGTTTTCTGCAAGTTCAAGCAAATAAAGTTAGAAATTGACATCTTATCAGCAGTCTTATATGAAAAATTCTTTTAACCATTATGGATAGATGCAGACTTAACCTTAGAATGCCGTCACTTTGAATTCAACGCAATCAAGGAGTTTATCATGGCCGAACATCCAGAATTGAAAAAATGGCAGGAACTCGCCGCCAAACAGATGAAGGGCAAACCCGTCGAGAGCCTGAACTGGAAGACTCCAGAAGGCATCACCGTCGAACCGCTCTACACGGCCGAGGACATCGCCGATCTGCCGCAGGCCAACACCTTGCCGGGTTTTCCGCCCTATGTGCGCGGCCCGATGGCGACCATGTACGCCGGCCGCCCCTGGACCATCCGGCAGTATGCCGGGTTTTCAACGGCCAAGGAATCCAACGCCTTTTACCGCCGCAACCTGGCGGCCGGGCAAAAGGGCCTGTCGGTGGCCTTCGACCTGCCGACCCACCGCGGCTACGACTCGGACCACCCACGCGTTGTCGGTGACGTCGGCAAGGCCGGCGTGGCGATCGACTCGGTCGAGGACATGAAAATTCTGTTCGATCAGATCCCGCTCGATCAGATGAGCGTCTCGATGACCATGAACGGCGCGGTCCTGCCGATCCTGGCCGGTTATATCGTGGCCGCCGAAGAGCAGGGCGTCAAGCCGGAACAGCTGACCGGAACTATCCAAAACGACATCCTCAAGGAATATTTGACCCGCAACACCTACATCTACCCGCCCGAGCCGTCCATGCGGATCGTCTCCGATATCATCGCCTACTGCTCCCAGCACATGCCCAAGTTCAACACCGTGAGCATCAGCGGCTATCATATGATGGAAGCCGGGGCCGACTCGGTTCTCCAGTGCGCCTTCACCCTGGCCGACGGGTTGGAATACGTGCGCGCGGCGCTCAAAGCCGGCCTTGACATCGACACCTTCGCACCGCGGCTCTCGTTTTTCTTCGGCGTCGGGATGAATTTCTTCATGGAGATCGCCATGCTCCGGGCGGCGCGCTTTCTGTGGTACGAGCGCATCAACCGGTTCAATCCCAAGAATCCGCGCTCGGCCATTCTGCGCACCCACGTGCAGACCTCCGGCTGGAGCCTGACCGAACAGGATCCCTACAACAACATCATCCGCACCACCCTGGAAGCCCTGGCGGCGGCCCTGGGCGGCACGCAGTCCCTGCACACCAACTCGTTCGACGAGGCGGTCGGCCTGCCGACCGATTTCTCGGCCCGCATCGCCCGCAACACCCAGCTGATCATTCAGGAGGAATCCCAGGTCTGTCACGTGATCGATCCTCTGGGCGGCTCTTACTACATCGAGGCGCTGACCGCCGAAATCGTCAAGCAGGCCGGCCAGATCATCGACGAGGTCGAGGAGTTGGGCGGCATGGCCAAGGCGATCGAGACCGGCATGCCGAAAATGCGGGTCGAAGAAGCGGCCGCCCGCCGGCAAGCCCGGATCGATCAGGGCCTGGATGTGATCGTCGGCGTCAACAAATACAAAATCAAGGACGAGCCGTTAATGGACATCCTGGAGGTGCCGGCCAGCGTGCGGGACGAACAGGTTGCCAGAGTGAAAGAAACCCGCGCCAAGCGCGATGATGCCGCCGCGAAAAAAGCCCTGACGGCCGTCACCAAGGCGGCCGAAACCGACCGCAATCTCCTGGAGGCCTGCATCGAGGCTGTTCGGGCGCGGGCCACGGTCGGTGAGGTGTCCGATGCCATGGAAAATGTGTTCGGCCGGTTCGTGGCCACTACCCGTTGCATTTCCGGCGTATTTGCGGCCGAATACGGCGACAGCGAGGTTTTCGCGGCACTCAAGAAACGCACCGACCAGTTCAAGGAACGCGAAGGTCGACGGCCCAGGATCCTTGTCACCAAGATGGGCCAGGACGGCCACGACCGCGGCATCAAGGTGATCGCCACCGCCTATGCCGACATGGGCTTCGACGTGGACATCAGCCCCATGTTCCAGACGCCGGAAGAGGCGGCCATGATGGCGGTCGAAAACGACGTCCACGTGGTGGGCGTCTCGAGCCTGGCGGCCGGGCACAAGACGCTGGTGCCGCGGCTGATCGAAGAGCTGAAAAAAGCGGACGGCGCAAGCATCAAGGTCGTCGTCGGGGGTGTGATTCCGCCCAAGGACTATCCCTTCCTCTTCGAAGCCGGTGCGGCGGCCGTGTTCGGTCCCGGGACGGTGGTGACCGAATCGGCCGACAGGGTCCTCAGTGTCCTCGAAAAGCAGGGCTGATCTGCAGCAAAGAAAACAAGCAAACGATCACCGGCGGCCGTGAACCGGATACCTCATTTTTCCGGCATGGCCGCCGGCGGCACGATGGTTTTTTTTCTCTTGACAACCGGGGCCTGTTATAGAATTGTCATAATTTGTATTTTCGTATGAGTTAAAAGGACGTGACATCGCCCCGTTCCGCTTTTTCCAGCAATCAGATCATCAGCTGCCGTTCTGGACAGGGGTCTTTCCCGCGATTTCGACGTCAATCACGCCTGCGGCGTGACTTCGGCTCAACCGGATCCGGCGGAGTCGTTTTCCGTTTTTATTGATATTGTCACCGCGCCATTATTCGGGATTGCGGAAATTTTCCTGTTTCTGTTCGGAAACCGGCCGGCGGAACTTCAGGTGGGCATTAATCAGGTGAGATGAAAGGAATGCAAGCATGGGTGTCGTTGAAGATAAATTAAAGGATCTCAAGGAGCGTGAGAAAAAGGTCCGGCAGATGGGCGGCGAGAAGGCGGTGGCCAAGCACAAGGAAAAAGGCAAACTGACCGCCCGCGAGCGGCTCGACCAGTTGTTCGATGCGGGGACCTTCCGCGAAATCGATATGTTCGTGGAGCACCGTTGTGTGAATTTCGGCATGGAAAAAGTCGAGATTCCCTCCGACGGCGTCATCACCGGACACGGACTGGTGGCCGGCCGGCCGGTGTTCGCCTTTTCGCAGGATTTTACCTCCCGGGCCGGCAGCCTCGGCGAAATGCACTCCCGCAAGATCTGCAAGGTCATGGATCTGGCCGCCAAGGCCGGCGTGCCCTTTGTCGGCTTCAACGATTCGGGCGGTGCGCGCATTCAGGAAGGCGTCGACGCCCTGTCCGGTTACGGCCAGATTTTCTACCGCAACTCGGTCGCCTCCGGCGTCATCCCGCAGATCTCGGCCATCATGGGGCCCACGGCCGGCGGGGCCGTCTATTCCCCGGCCATGACCGATTTTATTTTCATGGTCAAGAACACCAGCTACATGTTCATTACGGGGCCGGAGGTGATCAAGGCCGTCACCGGCGAAGAGATCACCTTCGAGGCCCTCGGCGGCGCCATGTCCCACAACGAAAAAAGCGGGGTCGCCCACTTCGCCTGCGAAAACGATGCGGATGCGATCGAGCAGATCAAGCGCCTGCTCTCTTTTCTGCCGTCCAACAACATGGAAGACCCGCCGATCACCAACTCCGGCGACAGTTCCAAGCGCACCGACCCGGCCCTGAACACCCTCATCCCGGATAATCCCAGCCAGTCTTACGACATGAAGGACGTGATCCGCAGCATCGTCGACAACGGCGATTTCTTCGAGCCGCACCAGTATTTTGCCAAGAACATGATCGTGTGCTTCGCGCGCCTGAACGGACGGCCGATCGGCATCATCGCCAACCAGCCCAATTTCCTGGCCGGCTGCCTGGATGTCGATGCCTCGGACAAGGCCACGCGTTTCATCCGTTTCTGCGACGCCTTCAACATTCCCTTTCTGACCATTGCCGACGTTCCCGGGTATCTGCCCGGCAGCCAGCAGGAATGGGGTGGCATCATCCGCCACGGCGCCAAGCTGCTGTGGTGCTACTCCGAGGCCACCGTGCCCAAGCTGCTGCTGATCACGCGCAAGGACTACGGCGGCTCATACCTGGCGATGTGTTCCCGGGACCTCGGGGCCGACATGGCCTTTGCGTGGCCGACGGCCGAGATTGCGGTCATGGGCGCCGCCGGCGCGGCCAACATCATCCATCGCAAGGAAATCAAGGAAGCCGCGGACCCGCAGGCCAAGCGCAAGGAAAAGATCAAAGAGTACGAAGCCCTTTTTTCCAATCCCTACCGGGCGGCCAACCGCGGGTTCGTGGATGCCATCATCGAACCGAGCCAGACCCGGCCGCGCCTGATCGAGGCGCTCGAGATCATGTGCGGCAAGCGCGAACTGAGGCCGCCGAAAAAACACGGCAATATTCCCATGTAAGTCCGGTTGGCCGGTTTGCCTGTTAGCCGGTTGGCCCGTTGGATAAGACACCTTTCTGATTGGCGAAACTTAAACCCTAAAACCGAGGAACGGAGCCGTCATGGGACTGGAAAAGAAGAAGGCCGCTGCGATTGCCGCCGTCATGGGGTATATAAAGGGCGAGGAAGAAATGATCGCCGCGCAGGCCATGGCCGGACGCGGTGCCGGGCAACCGGCTCCCGGACCGGTCGCGATCAACCTGTGGGGATTGAACGGCCGTCAGACCATGATGCAGCTGCGCAGCCTGATGCAGCTGAGAAGTTTCCACGGCGGGCGGTTTCGTTAGGCCAGCACCCAATTTCAAGGAAATTCCATATAAAAGGAAATTCCATATAAGAGGAGACGCATAAGATGCACGACCAAGGTCAAGTCAAAGGCACGAAAATGGAATACGGCAAGGACCGGCCCAAGGCGGAGAATCCGGTTAAAATCGAAGACCTGAGCCTGCGTGACGGTCATCAGTCGCTGTTTGCCACCCGCGGCCGCACCGAGGACATGATCCCGGTGGCCGAGATGATGGATGAGGTCGGTTTCTGGGCGGTGGAAACCTGGGGCGGTGCCACCTTCGACACCATGCACCGCTTTCTGAACGAGGACCCCTGGGAGCGGATCCGGACGCTCAAGCGCTATATCAAGAAAACCCCCTTTTCGATGTTGCTCCGGGCTCAAAACCTGGTGGGCTACCGCAACTATGCCGATGATGTGGCCCGGGCCTTCGTCGACCGCGCCTGCGCCAACGGGATGGACATTTTCAGGACTTTCGACGCCCTGAACGATTACCGTAACTTCGAGACCGTGGTGCCGGTGATCAAGGAAAACGGCAAGCACTTCCAGGGCTGCATCTGCTACACCATGACCGAGCCGCGGCTGGGCGGCAGCGTCTATTCCCTGGACTATTACGTCCAGAAGGCCAAGGCCCTGGAAGCCATGGGGGCCGATACGGTCTGCGTCAAGGACATGGCCGGCCTGATCGCTCCCTACGATGCCTACGAAATCGTGAAAGCGCTCAAGGCGGCGGTCAAGGTGCCGGTCCACCTGCACAGTCACTTTACTTCCGGCATGTCGCCGATGAGCATGCTCAAGGCCATCGAGGCCGGGGTCGACATCATCGACACCTGCATGACGCCCTACGCTTACCGCACGTCGCATGCCGCCATCGAGCCGCTGGTGATGACTCTTTTGGGCACCAACCGCGACACGGGCTTCGACATCCAGCTTTTGGCCCGGATCAACGAAATTCTGGAAAAAGAGGTGATGCCGAAGTACAAGCACTTGCTGGACGACTCGAAAATGTCGATCATCGATATTAACGTGCTGCTGCACCAGACACCGGGCGGCATGCTGTCCAACCTGGTCAACCAATTGCGGGAAATGGATGCGCTGGACAAGATCGGCGAGGTCTACAAGGAACTGCCAAGGGTTCGCAAGGAGCTGGGACAGGTCCCGCTGGTGACTCCCACCAGCCAGATCGTGGGCATTCAGACCGTCAACAACGTGCTCTTCGACGACGAAAAAGAGCGCTACAAAATGATTACCGGCCAGGTCAAGGACCTGTGTTACGGCCTGTACGGCAAGACCGCCATACCGATCGACCCGGAGGTCCAAAAAAAAGCGCTGAAGGACTATCCGCGCGGCGAGAAGCCGATTACCGTCCGTCCGGCGGAAGTGCTCGAACCGGAGCTGGAAAAGGCCAAGGCGGAAACAGAAGGGCTGGCGGTCGACCTCGACGACGTGCTGATCTATGCCCTGTATCCCGTGACCGGCAAAAAATTTTTGAATTGGAAATACGGCAAGGAAGAACCGCCGGCGGAGGTGCAACCGAAGAGCCTGGCCCAGGCCCTCAAGGAGCAGGAACTGATCAAGAAAGCCAAAACCGGACTTCTGGTCGAAAAAGATGCCAAAAAAGAAGCCCCGGTCAAGGGCGAAGCGCTGCGCACCTTCAACGTCTTTGTGGATGACGATTACTTCGAGGTCGGCGTGGACGAAGTCGGCGGCTCACCGGTGCTGAGCTACATTCAGCAGATGCCGGCCATGCCGGCCGCTCCGATGATGATGCCTGCGGCCGCTGCGGCCCCGGTCGCCAAACCGGCACCGACGTCAGCAGCCCCGGCTCCGGCGGCCGTGCCCGCACCCGCTGCGGCCCCGGCAGCACCAGAGGTTGCGGGGACGGCATTGAAAGCCCCGATGCCGGGGATGATCGTCAAGTACCAGAAGAGTGTCGGCGATGCGGTCAGCGAGGGCGAAACCGTGGTCGTGCTCGAGGCCATGAAAATGGAGAACGCCCTGCCGGCGCCGGTCGGCGGCACCATCAAGGCCGTCAACTATGCGAGCGGCGATTCGGTGCAGAAGAACGACGTGCTGGCGGTCATCGGCTGAATTCCTTCAAAGGCGACCCTTTTTCGAAAGCTCAGCGTAAAACTTTAGAAGGGTTGATCGGCGTAAAAATACTCGAATTCCGCGCAATATGCCGATTGACGTGACGTTGCGGAGTATTCCTTGCCGATGAAACGGAAGTCGCCGTTACTAGAGAGGTGAAATTCAATCAATACCTCAGCTTGGTAAATTGACCGGAAGCGGAGAATGGGTAAATAAAAACCCGGAGAAAATATTGACTTCGGTTAAGATGTTTGCCGTTTCTCCGTTTCTATTTATGGGACTCATCCAATCGGAAGAGTCGACGTCGGTGTGATGGAATGCGGTTGGCAAAGAAGGAGCTAATCCAATGAAAATTCATGAATACCAGGCCAAAGAACTTTTCAAGAAATTCAGCATTCCGGTTCCCGAGGGCGGGGTTGCTTTTTCGACCTCGGAAGCGAAAGGGGTGGCCGAAAAACTGGGCTCTTTTCCGGTGGTTGTGAAGGCACAGATACATGCCGGCGGCCGCGGTAAGGGTGGTGGTGTTAAATTGGCCAAGTCGATGGAAGATGTCGGGGTCTTCGCCGATCAGATTATCGGCATGACCCTGGTGACCCATCAGACGGGGCCGGAGGGTCGTTTGGTGAAAAAAGTCCTCGTCGAACAAGGGCTTAACATTGCCAAAGAGCTTTACCTGAGCATCATCCCAGACCGGTCCACGGCCCAGATCGTCGTCATGGCCAGCGAAGCCGGGGGGATGGATATCGAGGAGGTGGCCGAGAAGACCCCCGAAAAGATCATCAAGGTGTACATAAATCCCCTCCAGGGCATCCAGGCCTATCATTGTCGCGAGGCGGCCTTCGGTCTGAATCTGCCCGCGGCAGCCTTAAAACCGTTCAATGCCATGCTCAACAGCCTTTACCGCCTGTTCGTCGCTTATGACTGCTCGCTTCTGGAAATCAATCCCCTGGTGCTGACGGCTGATGACACCGTGATGGCTTTGGATGCCAAGGTCAATTTTGACGACAATGCTCTATTTCGGCACAAAGACCTTCTGGAATATCGCGATCTGGATGAAGAGGACCCCCTGGAAATCGAGGCCTCAAAATTCAATCTCAACTATATCAATCTTGACGGTAATGTCGGGAATATGGTCAACGGCGCAGGATTGGCCATGGCGACCATGGATATCATCAAGTTGGCCGGTGCCGAACCGGCCAACTTTTTGGATGTCGGCGGCGGTGCCAGCGCAGAGATGGTCGAAAACGGATTTCGGATCATCCTCAGCGATAAAAACGTCAAGGGAATTCTGATCAACATATTCGGCGGCATCCTGCGTTGCGACGTGCTGGCGCAAGGCGTGGTCGAGGCGGCCAAGAAAACCGGCATCAGCGTGCCTGTGGTTGTGCGGATGGAAGGAACCAATGTCGAGGAAGGCCGCCGGATTCTGGCCGAGTCCGGCTTGAATCTGACCACGGCGGTTGACTTGAAAGATGCGGCGCAAAAAGTTGCGGGAATCGTAACATAAATATTTGACATTACGAATCTTGGAGAGTGAAGCCATGAGCATTTTTGTCGACAAGAACACACGCGTCCTGGTCCAGGGGATCACTGGTCGTGAAGGCATGTTTCACACCCGACAGTGTATCGAGTATGGTACCAAAGTGGTGGCCGGCGTGACACCGGGCAAAGGCGGCCAGAAGATGGATGACGTGCCGGTTTTCAACACGGTGAAAAATGCGGTTGCTGAAACCGGTGCCGACTGCGGTATGATTTTCGTTCCGCCTCCGTTTGCAGCCGATGCCATCATGGAGGCTGTGGATGCCGGACTGAGACTGATCGTGGCCATCACCGAAGGAATTCCGGTGCTCGACATGATGCGGGTTAAAAATTACATGCAAGGCAAACCCGTTCGTCTCATCGGGCCGAATTGTCCCGGGATCATTACCCCCGGGGAGTGCAAGGTCGGTATCATGCCGGGACCGACACACAAACCGGGTGGTCCCATCGGTGTGGTTTCGCGTTCCGGAACCCTCACCTACGAGGTGGTTCATCAGCTCACTCGGGAAGGCATCGGGCAGACCACTTGTCTCGGGATCGGCGGAGATCCGGTCAACGGAACCAATTTCATCGACTGCCTGGAGGCCTTCGAGAATGACCCGGCGACTGCCGGCATCGTCATGGTGGGGGAAATCGGCGGCAGCGCCGAAGAAGATGCGGCCGCCTTCATCACCGAGCATGTCAGCAAACCGGTGGTGGGCTTTATAGCCGGCCTGACGGCTCCCCCCGGCCGCCGTATGGGACACGCTGGAGCTATTATCAGCGGCAAGAGCGGAACCGCCCAGAGTAAAATTGACGTCATGAAAGCAAGCGGCATCCATGTGTGTGAGGATTTGGGAACGTTCGGGAAGCTGTGCGCCGAGGTCTTTGGGAATTAGGGATTAGTGTGTAGTGTTTGGAGGTTCGTGATTAGCGGGCTGTGTTGGGTGATTAGTCAGGGGCCGAGATGCCAAACGCTACATACCAAACACCAGATACAAAAAACAAAACACCAAAAAAAATTCCGGAGAAACCATTCGATGCATGAAATGGGGGTTGCGATGCAGATTATCGAGATTGCAACCGCGTCGATTCCGAAAAATTTGGCACTTGCCCGGGTGGAACGGGTCAATTTGAAAGTCGGCAAGCTGTCGGCCATCGTGTCGGATAGCCTGCGGTTCTGCTTCGAGATTGCCGCCAAGGACACCCCACTGGAGGGGGCTGAACTGAAAATCGATGAAATACCGGTCGTCGCTCACTGCAAAGATTGCGGTTTTCAGTGGACAATCGAAGTCCCGGTGTTCATCTGCAAAAAATGCACCAGCGGCAGCATCGAACTGTTGTCGGGCCGCGAGCTGGATATCGACTCAATCGAAATTGCCGAAGATGAAAACTGACCCCGGCATGATGACGCTGGGGGCGGCGGCGCTGCCGCAGTGACCGCGTGAAGCACGATTTGCTTCACTTCTACCATCACACAAAGGAAAACTTTTCCGAATGATCTTGTCATTGTTGCCTGGATTCAAAACGTTTAAGGCACTGCACCGCGACCATTCTCACAGCCATCCACACGTTCACGAGGAACACCCGGCGGGCGGGACAGAGACCGGCAAAAGCGGAACCCGCAAGATCCAAGTCGTTCGCAGGGTTCTGGATGCCAACGACATCATGGCCCGGCAGAACCGCAAGCTGTTCGAGGAGAAAAATGTTTTCGTTTTGAACATGATGAGCAGCCCCGGTTCCGGGAAGACGACCGTACTCGAAAAAACCCTGACGCATGTCATGCCGGACATTCCCAGCGCCGTCATCGTGGGAGACATCTGCACGACGAATGATGCCGATCGTCTTGCCGTAAGCGGGGCACCGGTGGTTCAGATCAACACCGACGAGTTCGGCGGTGACTGCCACTTGGCCGCTCATGTGATCGAGAAAGCGCTCGAGGGCATCGATCTCGATGCGGTCGATTTGCTCATCATCGAAAATATCGGCAATCTAGTGTGCCCGGCTGAATTCGATATCGGTGAAGATACACGGGTGGTGGTTCTGAGCGTGACCGAAGGTGAAGACAAACCGGCCAAATATCCCCTCATGTTCCGTGAATGCGAAGCCGCACTTCTCAACAAGATCGATCTGTTGCCCTACCTCGACTACGACAGACAGGCGGCGATCGGCTTTATCCACCAGGTCCACCCCGGTATGCCGATATTCGAAATTTCCGCCAAGACCGAGGAAGGTTTCGAGCACTGGCTCGAGTGGCTCAAATGCAAAGTGATCGGAAAGGTCGGCCCACATCGATGATGCGCGGATGGGTGCTGATCAAGGCGAAAAAAAAACCGGCTGTTGGACGGCCGGGTGACGAAAAAAGGGAACGGGCTATTTTACGACGGCGCGGGCCATGAATTGCTCCAATAGTATCCGGTTGTCATCCTCGGTCACAAGACCGGGCAGTTTCTCCAGGGCCATTTCGGCCGCGGCGTCGATCATCTCTGCTTTGAGGCGGTTGCGGGCCCGGATGATCCGCCCTTCGATTTTCTGCTTCGCACTCTCTAAGAGCATCCGGCTCTCCTGCCGGGCATCCTCGATGATTTCAATCTTGCGTCGCTCACCCGTCTGAACAATGCGCTCTTTCAGCTCCTCCAAGCGCCGTACATTTTCTTCAAGCTCTGTCTCGGCTTCACGCACCCGTTGACGCAATCGGTCTTTTTCTTCTTCGAGCCTCTTGATTTGAAGTGAAATTTCGTTCTTTTTATCGGAAAGGAAGTTCATCAGCGGCCGGCGAGCAAACTTAAAGAATATCAATACAAGAATGCCGAAGTTAACCCATTTCATGATAATATCATAGGTCGGCCGCCACCCACCGCCCTCGGCTGCAAGCACTTCAACTGCCCCGGCCGAAAGAAAAAAAAGTGCAGTCAGAATGATTAAGCCGGCGCGGTGGATATGGTTTTGCTTGCATTTCATAGCGAAAGCCTCCGATCCAGCAATTTCTCCATCATGCCAACGGCGAGTGTTTCGGCTTCTTTCGGTACCGACATTCTGACTTCCTCGACCATTGCCGCAACCTGCCGGTGATTCTCCTTCGATAGGTTTTCTACTTCCCGGAGTGTGGCATAGATGATTTCGTCGGCTTCGAGC
>JBAPSB010000308.1:0-5615 GCA_049281435.1 Desulfobacterales bacterium | reverse complement strand
ATATCATGATGCATGTAACAAGTATCTTGATCATCTATAGGCTTGTAACTCGAAAGAGGGTCCCAACCTTCCCGTATTTGACGTTGTATATCTTCCCGCAGTGCTTCAGGCATGGTATCCCACGATCGTTTAGCTCCTGCTGTCCAATCGGGACCTCCCCAGCGTTTGTAATAGTGAAAGAAAAGAAGTCCAAGTGGATCAATTAAACTCATTGGATTGTTTTGGGCATAGGTATACATATTGATCCCTCCTTCAAACCCAATAGGGTCCTGCCGCAGATACCTTCCCAACTTTGAATCATAATACCTATGGTAGTTATAATGTAGGCCGGTCTCACTGTCGTAGTATTGGCCCGCAAACCGCAAATTATTCGTTATACTCGAACCCGTTTCAATATCAGCTTTGCCAAAGGAGTTATACCTGCCTGACCATACTCCCGCACCATTAACTCCTATCATTTTTTGCGGAGTTTTTAAGTGGTCATTTTGATAGAAATAATATTGAGCCTCAACCTTCATGAACAACGGATCAGTTGTCCATGTTGAGCCTGGCTTGTATCCGTATGAACGTATTTGCAGCCCGCTGGAATCGTATTCACCGATCAAGCCTTCATCCGAATATACAAAATAAGTCCGTATTCCGTCAACTTCTTTCCATAACCGGCGACCGAAGGGGTCGTAATAGTATGACGCTATTAAAGCTCCGGAACCACTCTCGACACGCACCAGACGATCTTCGATATTGTAGAAATATCGCGTAATAGTGCCATTAACATTTTTCTCGATCGTGTTGCCGTTTTCATCATACAGGAATGTCACCCCGTCATAGCCCTGCAGTTCGTTATTGCTGTTGTAGCTCCAGTCCTCGTTCCCGGATGAAGTCAGCCGGTTGCCGACGCCGTCATACGAGTATTCTTCATCCGACTGAACCAGGTTCTCAGCGCTCGTCAACCGATAGAGACCATCGTAACCGTAACCATAAGGCCCATGCTCGGTATTTTTATCGATGATGTTGTCCATCCTGTCATATGAATAGTGGTAGTCCATGACCACGTTTTGGCCTGGGTCTCGGGTGGTGATCGATTTCACCCGCATCAGCGGGTCGTACCCGTAGGTGCGGCGGCTGCCGCCGGGCAGGATCACCTCGGCGGGCCGGTTCCAGGTGTAGGAACTGTAGGTGATGGTGCCCTGACCCGGGATCTCTACGCCGGTGAGTTGGTTGGCTGCGTCGTAAGTGTAGTGGTAGGTCACGCCGTCCGGACCGGTGAAGGTCTCCTTGAGACCGTTGTTAAAATAAGTGTAGTCATTTTTGAACGCAAACGGGCCGTAGTTGACCGACTCGCCGATCTTGCGGTTGACATCGTCATGGGTGTAAAGCGCCGATGTGGTGCCGTCGTCGTAGCCGGTGAGATTGCCGGCTGCATCATAGGTGATTGATACGGTCTTTACCGGAGCGGTATCACCGGCTTCTGTAAAGTAGCGGATCTTTGCCAGGCGACCGGCATCGTCGTATTCATAGGCGGTCTCCTGGTTCTTGGCGTCGACCTTCTGCACCAGGCAGCCGGCCGCATCGTAGGCGTAAGCGGTCTCCTGCCCTTCCGGTCGGACCTCCTTGACCAAGCGGCTGTTGCGGTCGTATTCGAACCGGGTGGTCTGGTTTTTGGCATCGGTCAGAGCGATCAGGTTGTCGCGGTTATCGTAGGTGTAAAGCGTTTCTCCGTTTAGAGCATCGATAACCTCCGTTAACCGGTTCAGGTTGTCATAGACATAGCCGGTGGTCTTTTCCTCCTTGTCGGTGCGGGCAACGAGATTGCCGGCATCATCGTAGCCTGAGATCGAGACATAGTTCTCGCCGTCGGCCACGTCGGTCTCGATTACCTTGCGGCCGCGTTTGTCATAGGAGAAGAGCTTTTCGAAGGTCGGATAGATGATCCGCGCGGGTTTATTCTTGGCGCCGCCGCCCGAGCACGCGCTGCAGCCGGCACCGACGGCTTCGTCGTATTCCATCACGATCTCGTTGCCGTTGCCGTCTGTGGTCTTAGTCAGACGGCCGTCGGCATCGTAGGCATAGAGAACGACCTTGCCCTCGGCATCGGTCTGGCGGATCAGCTTGCCGTCGGCATTGTATTCGAAGAACGCGGTGGCGCCGGCAGAATCGGTGCGGCTGACAAGGTTGCCGCGCTGATCGTAGCTGTAAGTGGTTTGCCTTCCTTCGGCATCGACCCCGCGGACCTTGTTCCCTTTCTTGTCATAATAGATCCGGGTGGTCTGACCCAGCGGATCGATGGCCGCCTCCAACCGTCCGGCGCCATCGTAAGCATACTGCCAGAGCTTGCCGCGAGCGTTTTCTTTTGATAGCGCGTTGCCTATGACATCGTGGGCGGTGAAACGGGTGATGCCGCTCTCCGGGTCGAACAGCGATATTAGGTTACCCTGTGGGTCATAGGCCATCACGGTTTCGGCCGCGGCCGTGTCGGCGTCGGCCAGGCGCGTGGTGGTCAAAAGATTGCCGTCGGCATCGTAGGTGTGCTCGGTGATGCGCTCATCGTCCGTGCCCGCCGCCTCGGTCTTTCGGGTCCGGTTGCCGGCTTCATCATACGCATAGGTGGTAACCACACCGTTTTCATCGGTCTCGCGGATGCGGTGGTTCAAGGTGTGCTCGTACTCGTTGGAGACAAAGGTGCCGTCCGGGTAGATCACCTTCGTCAGGTTGTCCCACTCGTCGTAGTTCTTACGGGTCGTGTGTCCTTTTTCGTCGGTAAGGATCAGATCGCGCCCGTCGCGGGCGATCTTTTCAACCGTGCGGCCGTTCAGATCGACCCGGGTCGGTTCGCCGTCGCGGCTGTACCAGATCTCCCGGATCGCTCCTTCCGGCGATATTATCCGAACAAAAGTCTCCTTGGTGCCCTCGTTAACATCGTACTCAAAGCGGTAGCCCCGGCCGTTGGCGTCGTTTACCACGGCCACGTGGCCGTACTTGTCGTAGACCACGGTGGAAACGTAATTCTCCGGGTCGATCTTTTTCGCGATGCGCCCCTGTCCGTCGTACTCGAAGCGGGTGTTGCCGCCTGTGATGTCGGTCACCTCCGTAAGCCGCCCGCCGTTGTAGCCGTATGCCACCCGGCGGCCGGCGGCGTCGGATACCGCCGCGATCTGGTCGTTGCTGTAGTAGAACCAGAGCACCTGGTTGCCGCCACGGTCGGCCACACCGATCAGTCGGCCGCCGTCACCCGGCTCATAAAAAAGGGTGCCGATTACACCGGTGCGGCTGCCGTATTCGATCTGGCGGCCCTTCGAATCGAAGAGCTTGTATTCGCCATTCTTGTGATCCCAGCGCCAGCCGGTGGCGGTTTTAGTGATGCGGTAGAACTCGTGGGTGAACACCTCGGCATTGGCGTCCACCGCCCGGTAAACCACCCCGCCCTTCTCGATGCTCTCGATCCTTTGCCCCAGCGCGTCCAGCTTGAAGATAAGGTTGTGGCGCGAGTGCTTCCAGTGCCACCGGTCCCCGTAGTACCAGCGTTTGGCCTCGATCGTGCCGCCCGGCACCTTGACTGCCATATCAGGTTCCTCAAGAAAGTACTCGCGCATCAACAGGTTGACCGAGGAGAAAACGTTCTGAAAGAAGTTGGACACCTCACCCTTCAGATAGCATGGCGAACAAAAGCCCTCTTTTCGCTTCGGCTCGGGAAAACACTTGACGCCCTCAATGGGACGCGGGGCCGGGGCCGGCGACGATACGCTGCCGCCGCCGGGGCCGGTGCCAACGTTCCAGGTTCCGCCGCCACTTGCGACAGGAGCAAAACCGGTACTATGGGCACAATCACCGTAACTGTATGTCCAGCAATGGCGCACGCTGGAATTTGTCCATTTGCCATTGGCACATACAAATCCATAATTCACGTTCATGCAGCGCACATAGCGGCTGCAGCCGCCACCCGTGCCGCCTTCCTCTTGGTCCAATGACTGCAAACAAGTGACCCGGTAGGGGATCACGATGCGCTCCCTGGCCTCCAGGGCCTGCGGCAGGCTGCCGCTCAAAAGCTCGAACCTGAAGTTCTGATCGTTTTCGGGCAGGGAAAAATTCAAAGCCTCGGCCCGGATCAACCCGAAGTTGGTCAGGGTGATCTCGCCGTTGTACACATCGCCGGTCCGCATTTTGGGCAGCACGATCGATGTGGGCTCGATCGCCACCACCGCGGCCGGCACGTTGGTCTCGTAGACGGCGGTCAGAACGATGTCGTACTTGTCCTGGATGGTGGTCTCGGTCACCGACCACTCCACGGTCACCAAATTGTAGTCCAGAAAGATATCTTCCACCGCGGTCACGCCCGGCTTGACCCACACCCGGCCGATGACCTCCTGGTGGTCGGCGGCGGTAACTCTGGCCTTGTAGCGGCCGGCGGGCAGCTCTTCGAAAAAGGCCTCGCCCAGGCTGTCGGTGGTCTTGTTGTACTCCTGGCTCAAAACAGCCTCGTTCTGGAGTCTGACCCGGGCGCCGGCCAGGCCCTGAACGATCCCTCCGCCGGCATCCGGGGTGCCGGTGTAAATGTCGGACACCTTGAAGAGCACGCCGCCGATCCCGCTCTGGGTCACCGCGGCGTAGAGGTTGATGTCGCGGGCCGGATGGTTGGTGCTTGTCACCCGCAACTTGAAGTGGTAGATCCCTTCGGCCACGCTGGCCGTTGGCGAAAAGGCTATGCTCACCTGCCGTTTGTCGCCCACCGGAAAATCGCCCAGGCTGCCGGTCGAATTTAGCGCCACCCAGACGGGCGCCGGGCTTCCGTCCGGATCGATCAGGCTGAGCGAAACCCCGTTCATCGCCGCCAGTCCGCGGTTTTCGAGCATCAAACTTTCGGTGACCGTGTCATCACGTGCCACCCCGGTCTCGATGTGATCGGGCGCAAAATAGAGCACCGGCTTGGCATCCGAGAACCCGGCCTTGATCGTGATGGTGCCCCAAGTCCCCTCGTCGCTGACGACTTTCAGCTTCAGGGTTTCGGTCGCAGCGGCGGTGTTGTCGGCAAAAATCGTGAAGTCAAGTGTGGCGGTCTTTTTGGGTGAAAGCATGGACAACGGGCTGCCAAGGTTCAGATGCACCCCTTCGGGATAGCTACCGGTGGGCTGGTCGACGGCGGTGTACTCCAGGTGCAGGTTGCTCGCCGCGGTGCCGTCGCCGGTGGTCACCTCGATGCCGACGGTTTTGGGGTAGTTCCTGGGCTGGTTCAGGTTGATCGTGGTCGGGGTTACGCCAACCCGGGTGATCACGAATTGGCCCATGACCGGCTTGTCGGTCAGGTCCGGATGCACGGCCCGCACCTTGTAGACACCGGCTTCGCCCGCCAGCGGCGTGAAAACGTGCGCAAAGCCCCCGTCGGCACCGGTGAAAACCGCGTACTTGCGCTCGAAACCGCTTAAGGTAATCACCAGGTTAAGGGGCACATCAGCCAAAGGCTCATCAGTGGCGCGCTCCACGGCCCGGCCGGTTATGGTGATGTCCTGACCGCCGGCGGCGCTTTCAGGTGTAATCGAGACGATCTGGCCGAAGTAGGCGGTGTCCGCCAGGGTCACCGGAAGTGTCGTTGAGAGCCCGGTCATTTTGACCTGAGTATCCTG
>JBAPSB010000307.1:0-20730 GCA_049281435.1 Desulfobacterales bacterium | reverse complement strand
GCATTGTATCATATGCGGCCCGCCCGGCCTCTCGTGGAACCCCCCCCGGAGGAAAACTAGCCGGTTTTGCGGGCAGTGTCTTTGCGGCTGGAGAAGAGCCGCGGTATGCGTTTGACCAAGGCGCCGGACGACTCGGACTGGTCGACGTCCGCAGTTACCGTGCCGGTGTCCGACACGAATCCGGGCTGATAGATAAAATAGCCGTGATAGAGCTGACCGGGCTCCAGGTGACCGATGATTTGGGCTTTTTCACGCAGACTGCGCGGTGCCTTGGTGTAAAAGGTCATGCCGGCGCTCAAGAACAGCAGGAAAGCGGACATGATGTAAGCGGCCTCGGGCGATCCGGTTTTAGCGACGATCATCTGGGAGACCCGCGGGAAGATGAAGCCGCCGATGCCCCAGGCCGAAAAAACCAGGCCGTAGTTGGCACCGAAGTTCTTCAGGCCAAAGCAATCCTTGGTGGCGGAAGGAAACAGCGACAGGTTCGTGCCGTAGTTGAATCCGATCACGGTGGCGGCTAACACCAGAAGAAAGGCCTGGGCTTCACCGATGAAGATCAGCGCGGTGATGACCAACCCCTGGAAGCTCAACATGGCAAACAGGGTCTTGGTACGGCCGATCTTGTCCGAAAGGATGCCCGCCACCACCCGACCGCTGGCATTGCCGACGGCCAGAAGGGCCACGACGATCCAGGCCATGTTGCCCAGGCTCTGCTTGGCCATTCCGGCCACACTGCCAATGATGATCAACCCGGCGCCGGATCCCACGAAAAACATGAACCAGAGCTTGTAGAAGGTTTTGGTTTTGATGACCTCGCTAAGGGGAAAGTCCTCGGTTTTGAACACCGGCCGCAAGGGGGTTACTTTTTTCGATTCCTTTTCAACCGGCTTGTATCCCTCGGGCGGGTTGACCAGAAGCATGGCCAGGCCGCAGACCACGACGATAAACGAAACGCCGAAGATCATCATGGCACTGCTGATGCCGAAGCGGCCGATCAGAAAGCTGGCCAGAGGCGCGATGTAGACCGACGCCAGCCCGAATCCGGCCACCACGATGCCGGCGATCATGCCGGTTTTCGACCCCGGAAACCACTTGATGGCCGGCGGGGTGGCCGAAGCGTAACCAAAGCCGAGACCCAGGCCGGTGAGCACCCCGAAACCGAGGATCCAGTTGGCCAGAATGTTGCTCTGGGACGTTGCCAGCAGGCCGGCCCCGGTCAAAAGACCGCCGAATATCGCCGTCAGGCGCGGATTGACCTTGTCCTGAAGCCGGCCGGCGGCCAGCATGGCCAAGGTGAACATCAGGCAGCACACCGCAAAGGGGTCATTCAACGAAGCCATGTCCCAATTGAAGCGGCCGTCGCCGGCCTGAATCGACTCCTTGATTTCCAGCTTGAAAATGCTCCAGGTGTACAAAATACCGAGTGCCAGGTTGATTCCCAGTCCGGCCGTCACCACCTGCCAGCCGCGGTTCTTGATCTTCTCCATTGCGCTAACGCCTCCTTCGTTCGTTAAGGGTCATGAAATAAGGGCGGATTAAAACTCGTTGATTTTCACTAAATTCCGTTCATTTTACTAATTTTTGTTAACAAAAAAATCGTATCCATAGATTCATATTACAAAAAGAATGCCATCGGCCTTATCATCCGATAACAAACTGAAATAACAAAGAAGTGTGATAAGGGCACGGGAAACAGGCGGGAATAATTTTTACAACTTTTATTGTGAAAATTGTGGTGGGAGAGCAGGGTTTGGGGATTTTACAAGGGGCGGGACGGTTTACAAGATAAATTGTGAATACAACCAAGGTTGTAGGCTTTGATCGGGGTCAACTTCTATTTTTTTAACCGCTTGCTCAGGGCCTGCTGCGAAATACCCAGAAGCCCGGCGGCGATGGATTGATTGCCGCCCGAGCGCTGCATCGCTTCGGCCACCAGCAAGTCGGCGGCCTGTTTGATGGTCGGCAACGTTTCGGAAAAGCGCAGCAGGCCCGTACCCGGCGCCGGGGGGTGATCGGGGACCGGCAATACGGAGCGATCCCGGGACTGAAACAATTGAATATAAGCCTTGAACACGTCGAGCGACAACACGCCCACCTTGTGGCGACTGACCGCATCGAAGACCAGGGTCTGCAATTCGCGCACATTTCCCGGGAAGGGGTACGTTTTGAGCAAGGCGGTGAGTTCGTTCGGAAGGACGGGTTTTTTCTTGTCCAACGCCCGGGCGGCTTCGATTATGAAGTGTTCGACCAGCAGCGGGATGTCATCGGTACGTTCCCGCAGCGGCGGGATGTAGATGCGGTGGGTGCGCAGCCGGTAGTTCAGGTCCTTGCGGAACAGGCCGGCTTTCTGGCGTTCCCACAGATCGACATTCGACGAGGCCACGATGCGCACATCCGTGCGCTTGGCCTCATCTTGTCCCAGCGGAAAATATTCGCCTTCCTGCAGCAGCCTGAGGAGTTTCACCTGGGAGGCGGGGCTCAGATCGCCGATCTCATCCAGAAAGAGGGTGCCGGCCGAGGCCTGCTCGATCAACCCGCGGCGATCACGCTCCGCACCGGTAAAGGCCCCCCGGACATGGCCGAAAAGGGTATCGGAAAAGACGTTGTCGTCGAGGCCGGCCACGTTGACGGCCACGAACAAGCCCTTCAAGCCGCTCAGGGCATGAAGCGTGCGCGCGATGAGTTCTTTGCCTACGCCGGTTTCACCGCGGATCAGCACCGGCTGGGAGGTCTGGGCAATCGACTCGATGTATTGAAAAATGGCGAGCATCTTCTTGTTGTTCGTGATGATGCTGGTAAAGGCCTCCGGTTTTTCGAGGGCATCGGTGAGGATATGTTGTTTGAGCGCGAAATTTTCGCGCTTAAGTTCTCTAAACGATACCGCGCGGTTGACCGCCGAGACCAGTCGGTCGGTTTCCACCGGCTTGATGACATAGTCGAAGGCCCCGGATTTCATGCATAAAACCGCTGTCTCCACATCTACGGCGCCGGTAACGACAATGACCGGTATTTCGGGAAACTCGCGATTGACCCGGCTCAGCAACTCCCTGCCGTCGATGTGGGGCATGGTGAGATCCAGCAGCAGGACTTCAACCGGTTGAGCGGCCAGCAGGTCCAGAACCTGGCGGCTGTCCTGGCAGGTGAGGGTATTGTTCAGCCCGGCCATCTGCAGCGCCGTATCGACCGCCAGAAGTATGGCGGCTTCGTCGTCCACGATAAGTACCGGGTGCGAAGGGTGGAGGTTGCCGCTCATGAAGCGTCCTTTGGATCGGGTGCTTGATCGGGTGAAACCGGACCGGCTGCGGGCAGACAGACCCGGACGGTTGTCCCCCCATTTTCCGTGGAGGTGAAGTGCATGGTACCGCCGTGCTCCCCGACGATTCGATCGGCAATCGCCAGTCCCAGTCCCGTGCCGCCCGATTCGCGCTTGGTGGTAAAAAACGGGTTGCGAATTTTTTCGAGCACTTCTGCGGGCATTCCGCAGCCCTCGTCCCGGACTTCTATCACCACCCGGCCGGCGCGGGTCTCACAGGACGTGGTCAGCCGAATGGCGCGTTCCGGATCGGGCAGCGCCTGGCAGGCATTGACCAGCAGGTTGACAATGACCTGCTCGATTTTCTGGGAATTGCCCTTGAACCGCGGAATGTCGGATCCATACACGGTGCTGAAACGACGGGTGGTTTTTTTGATCAGATTGCCGACCAGGCCCACCGATTTGGCGGCAATGGCGTTTATCTCGACCTGATCCGCCATTTCGGATGGGGTCTGGCGGGCGAAGTCCTTCAACTCGCCGACGATGGTCTTGACCCTTACGGCGCCCTCGTTGATGTCGGCCAACAGCAGGGGAATTCTTTCGCGCAGTCGGCCGTAGTCCATGCGGCCGATTTTAAAGTCATCATTTTGGCGGTGATATTCGTCGAGAATCGGTAAAACGGCCTGCCAGGTTTCTTTCAATATGGGGGCATTGAGCATGATAAAGGTCACCGGATTGTTGATTTCATGCGCGATGCCGGAGACCAGCGTTCCGAGGGTCGCCATTTTGTCCGCCTGAAACAACTGTTCGCGGTGGAGAAGGTTCTCGCGGTCCGCCTGCCGCTGCCGGCGCTGGCTGCGGGCGCTCTGCCAGATGACGTAGGTGGACAATCCAATGATCAGGACGAGAATGGCCAGACAAATGGCGGTCAGCTTGCGGGTGATGGCGGCGATCTCGGCCCGCACATCTTCGACATAGATGCCGGTACCGACGATCCAGCCCCACGGCTCGAATCCCTTGACATAAGAGATCTTGGGAACGATCCGCTGCGGATCGTCCTTCCACTGCCACTGATAGTCCACGTAGCCGGCACCGTCTTTTTTGACCGTAGTGACGAATTCCACGAAGAGTTTTTTGCCCTTGGAATCGGAGAACCCCGAGATGTCACGGCCCTCCAGATCCGGGCGATACGGGTGCATGATCAGATAGGGATGCTGGTCGTTGATCCAGAAATAGTCCTTGGATTCGGGGCCATACCGCAGCCGGCGGAGTTCTTCGACGGCCCGCGCGCGGGCTTCCGCCGAAGACATCTGTCCGCTCGTTTCTTTTTTCCAATACCCATCCAGAACGCTCCAGGCGGTTTCGGTCAACTCCCGGATCATTTCGCGCTTGTCGTTCAGCATGCGCTCTTTCAGGATCGGCAGGATCAGCAGAAATATGGTGGCGATAAAAAGCGCAACCGTCAGCACCACCGGCAGCAGAATTCGGATGGGAATGATTTGGAACCAGTTTTTAACGGATTTTGCATCCATTGCAACGAGTTGGCGGCTGGAAAGGGTACTGCTGGAATATGGCCTAAAGCGGGCGAGGTGTCAAGAATGGGTGGATCACTGCAAAAAAACAGAATTTTCATTTTTCTTGGCGGCCATAAGGGGGCCATGAGTGTTTAACGCAGAAAACCGGGGTCAGGGGGATAAAACCCCGGAGGCGGCGGCGGGTAGGCCGGCTGCGCGTAGTAGCCCGGTGGCGGGGGTGGCGGCGGCGCGGAAATCGTCTGCCGTGAGGCATTGAAGGCGCCCGGGATCTGATTTCCTTTCGCATACATGCATTGCTGATAGGTATTGTCGTAGCGCTGCTGGACTTCCCGTCCGGCGGCATAGGCCGGTTCGTAGGCCACTGCCGCGCCGCCGAGCAGACCCGATCCGGCGCCGATGGCGGCCCCGGCCGCGGCGTTGCCGGAGGTGGCCCCGATCGCCGCGCCCAGTCCCGCGCCCACCAGGGTGCCAATCGCCGCTGCACCGCCAAGATTCTGATTGACCATGGCCGTCGGGGTTTCGCCCGTCTGAAGGGCCGCCCAATTTCTACAGGCCAGATCCTCGGATTGGAAAACCGCGAACGATTTTCCGGCCGACGGCAGTACCATGACGCTGGGGCCTGTCGGTACGGATGCGCATGCACCTAAAATCAGCATGGCCCCCAATATAAAGAAACGGTGTGTTCCCATCATTTAACGGGTCCTCCCTTCATGGATTGGGCGGGGTTGGCTGGGGAACGACCTTCATCCAACCATCCGGGCAACTTTTCACATAGGGGTAATACCCCTGCGGATTTTGACAATAATACCAATACGTGTCGACCCGCTGCTCCGGCTGCACGTACACCGGCGGTTGTTCGCGGATGATGACCGGCGGCGGGGAGTAGTAAGGGTACGGGTAGAAGGGCGGCCCCACGACGACCGGACCACCCCAATAAAATCGGAACCCCCCATAGGGACGCGGCCCCCAATAGCCGGGATGGCCGCGCCAGGCCCCATGATAGGCACCCCGGCCGCCATAGTAGGCCGTGATGGTTTTTCGACCATAACCATCGGAGCGCTCCGCATCACTTGGTCCGGGATTAATGAGCAGCAGGACAATAGCCAGTAAAACCATCGCGGTAACGTTTTTCATGGTATCCTCCCCGCCGGTGTTGGCGATAAGGTGATCGATTCGGGTTCTCTTGTCTCAGACGCTTATGGTGCGAAATAGTTTACCGGGTAACTTCAGGCCATATCATTTCTTCCGGAATTACAATGATTAATTTAAGCGACAGGGGGTGAATTCCGGATTGACATGGCTTTATGGTTTAGTAAAATGTCAACGACCGTTTGTCTTACTTTTTTTCTTTGAAGTTCGATCAACACAAGGGTGTAACTGATGAAGATCGATAATTTTACAACCGAAAACACCGGTGGCCGTGCAAAGGTGTCGGCCACCGTGAAATGGGAAGACTGTGACCGCACGGACCAGGTGATTTCATTCGAAACGGATGCGGAATTCTCCGACGCGTTAACCTGCAATCCGCATGCGTTTTTGGTCGGTGGCATCATGCCGGCTCTGCACAACGGGGAAAAAAGGGTCTTTGTCGACGCGGCGGTTTGCCCGGAGCTGATCGATGGCATCTTGACGGCGATGGCGTGGATACGGCACTGGTGGTATTCTCCGCAAACGGCCCTGCCGGCCATTGAAACAAAAATAGCCCACACACCATCGGCGCTGCCGAAGCCCCAGCGCGCGGGCCTGTTTTTCTCGGGCGGTATCGATTCCCTGGCCACGCTGCGCCACAACCGCCAGCATTATCCGATGGCGCATCCCAAGTCCATCCGGGACGGTCTGCTGGTCTACGGCCTCGAGGTCAGCGACCCGACGGCCTTTGATTTCGTAAAAAGCTCGATGGCCGAAATAGCGCGCGAAGCAGCTGTAACTCTTATTCCTATCTACACCAATCTGCGGGATTTAAACGACGACTGGATTTTCTGGGGGCATTCCTTTCAAGGCGCGGTGTTCTCCGCCATCGCGCATGCCGTGTCCGCCCGCTGCGATACCGTCACCATTTCCTCGAGCCATTGTGTTTGCAGCACCCATCCTTATGGGACCCATCCGCTGATAGATCCGAATTTCAGCAGCAATGATCTGCAGATCAAACATTTCGGCTGCAGGCTGTCACGCATGGATAAAACCAAACTCGTCGCCGGCTGGGACGTGGCCCTTAAAAATCTCAGGGTCTGCAACAAGTTCAATTTGTACCAGCCCCACCAGCTGAACTGCGGCCAGTGCGAAAAATGCTTGTTGACGATGACCTGCTTTCTGGCCATAGGGGCCGATTTCCGCCGCGCCGGTTTCGCCCATCATGACGTATCGGCGGAGCAATTGAGAAAAGTGATCAGAATGAACCCTGACGTCGAACACTACTACGAAGAACTCATCCGACCCCTGGAGGAAAAGGGGTATCATGATCTGGCCGGCGTGATTAAACTCAAGCTCGAAAATTACAGGAAGAGTCCGGGTGGACCTAATTATTTCAATCGGTTAAAGCGCATCCCGATGGTAAAAATGCTGTTTTCACAAATCCTGAAATAAAATCGGAGGCACCGGCCGTTCACAACCAAAAGGAGGCCATGAGGCAATACAATGAAACAGCGCCAGTTGGGAAAACAGGGATTGGTCGTATCCGCTATCGGCCTCGGCTGCATGGGGATGTCGGAGTTTTACGGAACCGCCGATGAAAAAGAGTGCGTCGCCACCATTCATCAGGCACTCGATGCGGGGGTCAGCCTGCTCGACACCGCCGACATATATGGCCCCTTCAAGAATGAAGAGCTGGTCGGAAGAGCCGTTCGCGATCGGCGGGGAGAGGTCATCCTGGCGACCAAGTTCGGTATCGTGCGCACCGGCGATGCCTCTTTCCGTGGGGTCAACGGCCGGCCGGATTATGTGAAGTCGGCCTGTGATGCCTCGCTGGGCCGCCTGGGTGTGGACCACATCGACGTGTACTATCAACATCGCGTGGATCCGGACGTGCCGATCGAGGAGACGGTGGGAGCCATGGCGGAACTGGTGACGGCGGGCAAGGTGCGATTTCTCGGCCTGTCGGAATCCGGCCCGCAAACCATCCGCCGCGCGCACAAGATCCATCCGATCAGTGCCCTGCAGACGGAGTATTCCCTGTGGAGCCGCGACCCCGAAACCGAAATTTTGCCGACCCTGCGGGAACTGGGCATCGGCCTGGTGCCATACAGCCCGCTGGGGCGCGGATTTTTAACGGGCCGCATCAAGCGCTTCGAAGACTTGGCCTCCGACGACTATCGCCGGCATTCGCCGCGGTTTCAAGGCGAGAACTTCGCGAAAAACCTGGAACTGGTCGAACGGGTGGAAAAGATGGCGGCCGCCAAAGGGGTCACCGCCGGTCAGCTGGCCCTGGCATGGGTCTTGGCCCAGGGCCCGGATATCGTCCCGATTCCGGGAACTACCCGGCGCAGTCACCTGGAGCTGAATATCGTCGCTGTCGATCTGGATTTGACCCAAAGTGACCTGTCCGATATTGCCGCTGTGATGCCGCCGGGTGCGGCCAGCGGCCTGCGCTACCCGGCAGAGATGATGCGCATGATCAACCTGTAAAATCTGTACGGCAGGTGAATAATATTCTCTAGATATTTCCCGATACAGTTTGAAAAACATGGGAGCGGTCGGTTACATGGGCGCGCCGCTGATGGCTGCGGGTGGTAAGGTCCTGGGCAATCTGGCCGTTCTCGACACGCGACCCCTGCCCAGAGAGCCGCGCGCCGCAGCGCTCATGCGCATATTTACCGCGCGGGCATCGGCCGAATTGCAACGGTTGTGGGCTGAACGGCAAATCCAGCGGCGCGAGGAGAGATATCGACGCATTGTCGAAACCACGTCCGATGGCTTTTTGCTGGTGGATTTTTAAATTTACTTTTTAACTGCCATTGGATACGGTCGATACAAGCGATTCCGGACCACTCGGCAGCAGGCCGCCGCGATAAAACAATAAGAAGAAAAGGAGCGGACATGAGCACTGAAAATCTGTTGGTTGACGTTGGTGAGGATCATGTTGCCGCCGTCACTCTCAACCGGCCCGAGCAGCTCAACACCTTCAACACCGAATTGGCGCGGGGGCTCGTCACCGCCCTGGAAGAACTCGACCGTGAGGATCGGGCGCGGGTCATCATCATCAAGGGGGCCGGTCAGGCGTTTTGCGCCGGCATCGATATCAAGGAGTTTTTCGGCAAAACCGCCATGGAATACCGGGCCTGGATCGAAACCATGGAAAAGCCGCTGGTGACGATCAGCCGCATGCGAACCCCGGTGATCGCCCAGGTTCAGGGCGTGGCGGCCGCCAACGGCGCTGGCCTGGTGGCGGCCGCGGACCTGGCGGTCGCGGCGGACAACGCCCGCATCGGCCTGACGGCCATCAATGTCGGCCTGAACTGCGTCGGTCCGGTTATTCCGGTCTCACGGTCGGTGGGGCGCAAAAGGGCCCTCGAGTTGCTGTTTTTCGGCGAATTGCTAAAGGCCGCGGAAGCTCTGGACATGGGCCTGGTGAACAAGGTGGTGCCGGCCGACGAGCTGGAAGCCGCTACCCGCAGGTGGGCGGCGCGACTGGCAAAGAAGAGCCCGGTGGCGCTGCAGATCGCCAAGAAGGCCTTTTACGCTTCGGCCGATATGGGGTACACTCAGGCTTTCGACTACATGAACGAAGCCTTCGCGCGCCTCTGCACCTCCGAGGATGCGACCGAAGGCGTCAAGGCATTTCTGGACCGACGCACACCCGAGTGGAAAGAGAAATAGATCATTAAAGGAGAGGCCGGTATGTTTCGCGAGGATCCCAGCGATACCGTCACAGCCGATCATTCAGGCGAGTCTTGGCAGGCGGCGGCGCTCGAAGACGAGTTGATTTCGTTTTTGGATTACTACGGCGTGTCCACGCTCGTGGGACAGTCTTTTGGCGAGCTGATCGGCGCCGGAGACGGCCGGACCAAATTGGGGCGACTGACGGCGGCGTGTGGCTATCCCGGAGACCCGCACGGCTTCTGCGACGAGCTTGTCCGGCAGCTGATGCCGGCCAACAGCCAAAAGGGCGCCGGGGTGCGTATCAACGGCGTGGACCTGCCGCAGCTGCTGCTTGTCGCGGCGCTCGAAAAGCTGCTGCCCGGTGACAAGTTCACCGGCATCCAGACGGTGGCCCAGTTGGAGAAGCTGACCAGCATGGTGGTTCCGGAAGCCGAACGCGACGATCTGCAACAGGTGATCGACGCCTACCCGGTGCGGCTGTCAATGCACACCGTACGCCAGATGCGGGTGTCGCGGGCGGTGGCCTACCAGTACCTGCCGTTTGTCGAGGAACTCGATCAGACCGGTCACACCAACACCTGGATCGGCCAGTTCCATCAGGGACTGCTGGAGCAGATGTACCAGAACCGCGTTATTTTTCTGCTGAACATGAGTTGCCCGGTATACTGCCGGTTCTGTTTTCGCAAGCACAAGGAGTCGCGCGACCAGAGCAATCCCACCGCCGCCGACGTCGACCGGGCGCTGGCGCACGTGCGTTGCTCCCCCGGCATCAAAGAGGTCGTCATCACCGGCGGGGACCCTTTTCTAAACCGGGCCAACATGGCCCGCGCCATCGACGGGCTGACCGACATCGCGCACGTCCAGACCCTGCGGCTGGCGACCCGCTCGGTCGCCTACTACCCGCACCTGTTTCTGGGGCGCGGCGGTGAGCTGCTGACCTACCTGAAGATCAAAAACCTTCAGCTGCGGCAAAAAGAAAAGCGTCTCGAGCTGGCCACCCATTTCATTCACCCGGACGAAATTTCGCCCGACAGCCTGATGATCATTACCGAACTCGTCAAAAACGGCATCGCCGTCTATGTCCAGACGCCTTTTCTGAAAGACTGCAACGATAAGGGACCGGAACTGGCGCGGCTCTTCAGTCTGCTGCGCGGGGCCGGGGCCGAGCTTCACTACATCTACATCCCCTGCAGCCCCATTCATGGCAACAGCATCTACTGGACGCCGATATCCGATGGCCATCAGGCGGCCGTCTATTTGCGCGCGCACCTCTCCGACCGGGTCGTGCCGCGTCTGTGCACCGCCACGCCGATCGGCAAAATGGACTGGCACACCAGCGGCTGGGCCGTGGAACAGGACCCGGACAACGCGCACTTCATCTGGATCCGCACCCCTTACACGCCGGGCTATTTCAAGACATTTGCGCCGCTGGCCGAAAATAAGGACACCCTGCGGCTCAATGCCGAGGGGACCATCGATGTGCGCTACATGGCCCGTATCGGCGATCCGCGCCTTTTCCTCGGGGCGCGTGGCGCCCGCCCGCTAAACAAACCGGCGGCCGTAACGGACGAGGCCGCATTGGCCAAGCTGCAGTCAGAAGCTGCGGCGGACCAGGGCCGATCGGATGCCGTGGTGAAGACCGGATTCGATGCACTGCGGCGGGTCCATGCGACCCGGGTCGAACTGGACGCGACGGCCGGCGGTGCTGAGATGACCTATATAAAGTCTCACCCGGCGATCACCGACGTCGTTGTCATCCCGCAGACCGATGCCGTCGATGAGCTGTTCCGGATCAGCGGACTCGTGCAGCGCCTGCAGCAAATCCCGCACGTCAATGCCGTGCGGCTGCGCAGTCCGGCCTTCAATTACCGGCCCGAGCGCTACACGAAGTCGGCGGTGGCCCGCCTGGGGGATCTCAACCGGCTGGCGGTCGTCAACCCGCTGCGGCTCGAAATCGAGACGCTGTTCCTGCACTCGCGGGAAATCCGGCCGGATCACCGGCGCATCGCCGCCGAGCTGCAGGCGCGGGGAGTTACCGTCTATGCCAACGTGCCGCTGTTGACCGGTGTCAACGATTCCCCGGCCGAGATGAACCGGATCGCCTACGGCCTGCGGCAATGCGGCATCGAGTTTCACCACCTTTTCGTGGCCGGACTGCCGCTGCAGAAGCGCTGGAACGGCGACCACCCGTTGGACGTTGCCGACGTGATCGACATCGCCACCTGGGTGCGCCGCGAGGGCAGCGGCCGCGAAATTCCGCGCTACATCATCCGCACCGGCCTGGGCGAAGTGGACTTCGGGTTGACGTCCCAATTGCTGGAGGAAGACGGAAAGATGCATGTGCGGCTGACGCCTTACGATCGGGCCTATTTCCAGGCGATGGATCCGGAATTCGACTGGCCGCAAGGGGTGCGGGTGGATGGGGACGGTCGGCCGGGGATGGCGGTGGCGGGGTTGACATCTTCCGACGGTTTTCTGGTGTCCGGCTGGCACGCAGCCTGACCGTTGTGGCACCCCCCGATGGTACGTGATTTAGAGTCTTAGGAAAAAGGCTGGGAACTGTGCCGTTGACGCAGCACACTGCCGCCGCCCTCCTCCGGTCTTGCCACAAACTTTACCTCAAATCACCTATCGGAGAACCCTTAGAGCAGAAATCCTTCCGGAAAGGGATCGGAGGGATCGATGATGAACTCCTGCAGACCGGTGATGTGGGCGCTGCTCTGGATTTCGACCACGACCGCCCGCTGGTCGCCGACCCAGGTTTCCTCGGCCACCCGGGCGTCGAAGGTCGTGCCGAGCGGACCGGCATTGACAAAATTCTGGTTGGTCTGCAAGACGCCGCGCTGGTGCAGCAGGGTCAACTTGGCCGCCGTGCCGGTGCCGCAGGGCGACCGGTCCATGTGGGCCTCACCGTAGATGACGACCGAGCGCCCTTGCCGCTGCGTGTGGCTGGCGCTGTCGTAGAACTCGACGACATCCACCGTTCGGACTTCCGGGCGCAAGGGGTGCCGGACGATAAGCTGGCGATTGGCGGCGGCGATGATGCGCATTCCCAGCTGCGTCAACTCGGTGGCATGGGCCGCTTCCAGCGGCAGCCCGATCTGATCGGCTGCAACCATCACGAAGAACCCGCCCACGCAGACCGTGTCGACCCGCAGGCGTCCGTGACCGGGCACGTCGAGCGGCTGGTCCGTGCGGTAGACAAACGACGGCACGGTTCGAACGGCCACCGCTTCGATCCGACCGCCCGACAGGGTGACGCGGGTTTCCAGGGGCCCCGAGGGGGTGTCGACGAGGATGCGTTGCGCAGAATCGGTGATGTCGATGATGCCGGCCTCGATCAGGGTTGCCACCGCGCCGATGGTGGCGTGGCCGCAAAGAAAAGGGTAGCGGCGGGCGTCCATGTAGATCAAGCCGAAGCGGCAGCCGGGCGTGACGGCCTCGGTCAGCAGCGCGGCCAGGATATCGCGATGACCGCGCGGCTCGCGGGTCAATGCCAGCCTGACATGGTCGAAGTTGCGCTGGAAGTGCGCCAGCTTTTCGGCCATGGTCCGGCCCGGGACCGGGCCGATGCCGCCCACGATCAGCCGGGTCGATTCACCGGCCGTGTGCGAATCGATGGTCTTAATGCGCTGCGGGTATTTTCGGGCCAGCGCGGCAGTGATTTTGTCTGACATCATCATACGATCGAGTGGCTCGGCGGGTCACTATGAAACGGAAGCAAATGGCAGTGCCTCGGCGCCACCTGAACGGCCACCTCGTCCCCGATGTCGTAGATCCGGGAGCGCATCAGGCTGATGACGTGGATCTCGCGGCCGGCCGCCAGCTCGATGAAATAACTCACCTCGCCGCCCATGTAGCTGCGGTCCCGCACGCGGCCTTCAAAAAAATTCATTCCATCACTCGGCGTAAAGTCCTTCTTCAGAAAAGCATCGAACCGCTGGGCCCTGACCACCACCTCGACCTGGTCGCCGGCTGACCAGTCGCCCCCGGACTCCGCCAGAAGAAGGTTGCCGGAATCGAGTCTGATGCGGACCAGCCCGTTTTGCTTTTCGGTCACCACCCCCGTCGAAAAATTGGAGTGCCCCAGAAAATCGGCCACAAAATGGCTGGAGGGCCGGTTGTAAACCTCTTCCGGTGCGCCCTCCTGCAGCTTGCGGCCGCCTTTCATCACGATGATCTTGTCCGACATGCTCAGGGCCTCGCGCTGATCGTGGGTGACGAAGATGGTTGTCACCCCCAGCAGCGCCTGCAGGTTGTCGACCTCGCGCCGCATTTCCTCGCGCAGGTTTTCATCCAGGGCCGACAGGGGCTCGTCCATCAGAAGGACGTCCGGTTCGATGACGATGGCGCGGGCCATGGCGATCCGCTGCTGCTGACCGCCGGACAGCTGGCTCGGCATGCGCTGCTCTACACCGGGCAGCTGCACCATTTCAAGCGCGCGAGTCACTTTCTCTCTTATGGCCGCCTTCGACAGGTTCCGGTATTTCAAACCGAAGGCGACGTTTTCAAATATCGTCTTGTGCGGAAACAGGGCATAATTCTGAAATATCATGCCCAGGTTGCGCTTGTGGATCGGCGTGTCGTTGATGCGGCGGCCCTTGATGAATATATCGCCTTCGGTCGGATCTTCCAGCCCGGCCACCATCCGCAGCAACGTGGTCTTCCCGCAGCCGGAGGGCCCCAACAGCGTCACCAGGCTGCCCTCTTCGATATCGAGGTCCATCTTTTCCACGGCCACCACGTTGTCAAACCGTTTTAGGATGCCTTTGAATTGCACCATGGGCTGCTTCTTGCCGCTCGTCACCGCCGCTGTTCTCCTCTTGAAGGTTAGTCGGTTAGCCAGTTTAGCCGGTTATGCCCGTTACGGGGTATCATCGACACCTGAAAACGACGCGGCGGCTCCCGGACGGATTAACGGTAATGAACAGCGGCTAACGGTCCGAGCCGCCAACGGTGTCCCGGACCCGAACCGATGCCGCTGTAGAGGCACGGCATGCCGTGCCCCTACGGCTAGCTGCCCGCCTTGATCCTGTCCCACTTTTCGGTCCATTCCACCTGATGGCTGTTCCAGTAGGCGGGATCGGCAAACAGGTAGCCTTCCAGTTTGCCGGTCGGATCGAAGGCCGGCATCTTCTTGATCTTTTCGGTCAGTTCGACCTTGGTCGGGTCCAGGCTCGGCGGATAATTCTGGCCTTCGGCCACGGCGATGGCCGCGGCGGGCTCCAGCATGAAGTTGAGCAGCTTCTGGGCGACGTCCAGGTCCGTGCCCTTCAGGACGAAGAGGTACTCCATCCAGGAATAGGTGCCTTTGGGCGACAGGTAGCCGATGGGGTGATTTTCCTTCTGCAGCGCCGCCACGCGACCGGACCAGGCCACGGTGGCGTAAATTTCCTCGTTGGCGAGCAGGCTCATCAGTTCGGCCCCGGAACTCCAGTATTTTTTCATCAGGTCGCGTTGTTCCCGCAGCGCGGCCCATATGGCATCAAGGTCGGTCATGTTGTTGGGGCTCTGACCGGTATGAAGGGCCGCATACCACATGTTGGTCCTGAAGTCCCCGCCCCAGCTGCCCACCTTGCCTTTCAAATCCTTTTGCCACAGCAGCGAGGCGCCGAGTTTTTCGGCTTTCTCCTTACTGATGTGCTTGGTGTTGTAGGCGATGCCGGTTTGCCCTAAATCATAGGGCACGGCCGATAAGGTGCCCTTGGTGATGTCGCGCAACGGCTTCACCATAGCCGGCATGACCTTGGTGAGGTTGGGGATTTTCGATTCGTCCAGCACGGTAGCGAATCCTAAATCCACATAGCGGGCATAGTCGAAAACGGCACTGAGGTGGGCGATGTTGAACTCGCCGCCCGGGGGATAGGATGCTTTGACACGGGTCAGATAGGAATTCATGTCGCCGAATTCGCCCTCGACGACCGCGATGCCCGTCTGCTTTGTAAACGGTTCGAAAGCATACTTGCGAAAGGCTTCGGAGGTGGTGCCGCCCCAGCCGTCGAAGCGGATGGACTCGGCGCCGTAGGCGTTTCCGATGATGTTGGCAAAGGGCGATGCGGCCAACCCGATGGAGGCGCCGGCCAGGCCGAGATATTTGATGAATTGACGCCGGTTCAGTTTGCCGCTTTTATACGCGTCATAAACCACATCCAGTGTGTCGGTTGTCTTGATAGCCATTGGTTCTCCTTTCAGCTGTGGTGGGGCCGTTATGGCTTCACCTTTGAAAACTTGCGTGACAGGTAGCCTGCCAGCAGGGGCGTGGCAACGGTCAGCACGATCATGACGGTGCCGAGGGCGTTGATTTCCGGACTGATCGAATTTCTCAGCATGCTGAAAATTTTGACCGGAACGGTTTGGTTCTGGGCCGTGGCCCAGAAAAGGGTGGCCGTGATGTCGTCAAAAGAAATGGTAAAGGAAAAGAGTGCGCCGGCCAGTATGGCCGGCAGCAAAAGCGGGAAGGTGACTTCCCTGAAGGTCTGAAACGCATTGGCGCCCAGTGATTTTGCCGCCTCTTCGTATTCCCTCTTGATTCCCACCAGCCGGGCCTGAACGATCAACAGCACGTAGGGCAGGGTCAGCACCACGTGACCGATCAGAAGCAGCACGAAACTCTTGGGCTGTTGCAGAAAGCGTAAAAACAACAGCAGGGCGACCCCCAGGACGACTTCCGGAATCATGATCGGCGAGAGCAACAGGGTGTTGAGCGTATTTTTGCCGGGAAATTCGAAGCGGATGAAGGCCAGCGCGGCCAGGATGCCGGTGGCGGTCGAAATCACAGCCGTCAGCGAGCCCAGCACGAGAGAGTTCTTGAAGGCATCGATGATCGAATCGTTTTGCGCCAGCTTGACGAACCAGCGCAAACTGACGCCCTCCATGGGAAAAATGCCGAATTGCTTGGGGTTGAAGGCCAGCACGATGACCACGATGATCGGGGCGAACATAAATATGTACACGAGGATCGTGTACATCCTGATCAGCGTCCATCCCGGTGAAAAGTTTTTCACGGCTCAATTTCCCTGAAGGCTTTTGAAGATC
The DNA here is from genome assembly GCA_049281435.1 of Desulfobacterales bacterium. Lineage (GTDB taxonomy): Bacteria > Desulfobacterota > Desulfobacteria > Desulfobacterales > SG8-13 > JARFQH01. The sequence goes on along the minus strand of JBAPSB010000307.1, from coordinate 4,092 downwards.
TGGTTGATTCCCAGATAGCGGTTGTAGGTCCACACGATCACGAACAACAGGCCGAGCAGAATCACGCTGATGGCCGAACCGAAGGGCCAGTCCAGGGTCCCCACGATGCGCTTGAAGATCAGGTTGGCGATCATGTCGTTGCCCGGGCCGCCCAAGATCATGGGCGGTAGGTAGGTGCCGGCGGTCAGAACGAAGACCAGAAGGCACCCCGCGCTGAGGCCGGGCAGGCTCAGGGGCAGCGTCACCTCCCGAAACGCCTGCCATTCGGTGCAGCCCATGCAGCGGGCGGCTTCGAGAAGGCTCTTGTCGATGCCTTCGAGGCTGACATAGATATTCAGGACCATGAAAGGCAGCAGGTACATGATCAATCCCATGAGCACCGCCATTTCGTTGTAGAGCATGGACATGGGCGAGTCTATCCATCCGATCTTCAGCAGGAAGTGATTGATCAGGCCCGTGTCGCCCATGATGTTGATCCAGCTCATGGTGCGGATGATGAAGCTGACCCAGAACGGAAGCATGATAAGCAGTAGAAAAGCCTGCTTGTAGCGGCTTTTGCTGCGGTAGAAAAAATAAGCGGGGACGTAGCCCATGACAACGCAGAGAAAGACGGTTTCGAAGGAGATGCGGATTGTTCGAATGAGGATTTTGGGATAAAAGAAATCTGCGAAGAACTTGGCGTAATTTCCGAACTGGAAGGCCGGAATATCCGCTCCGCTCGGGGCGCGCAGCCAGAAGCTGTAGACGACAATGAAGCAAACCGGGATGACCAGCAGCAGAAAAACCGCACTGAGCGCGGGTGACAGCAACGCCCAGGGTCTCCATGCTTTTTCCTGCATCGGCCTCCTTTCATACAAAACGGCTAAAACATTGCGAATACATACCCGGCATTCAATGCATCCGTCCGGACAAGCACCTATAGGCTTTAAGATAAAGGTTTTGGCTGTGGTATCGGTCGCTCGCGTATTACACTACAGCCGCCGCCCTCTGCCCTTGCCAAAATCTTTAACTTAAAGCCTGTATTAAGCCGAATCAGCAGCTTTTAAGATCGATGCGACGCAAGGCCACAAGGGGATTTATGATGACGCCGGGCATAACGGGCTGTTTTTTTCAGCAGTCTTTGCGACTTCTTCTTCCCTTTTAGATAATTTAACCCTCGTTGTCAAGTCATATGGGTGGCGGCGCATCTTTTAAGGCTCCGGTCAGTCGAAATGTCGTGCGCTGGAGATACCGTTTTGCCGGCGTTCCTACGGGTGGTGGAGAAGATGATGAATACCGCTTTTTTCTCCGCGGAGTACAGTAAGCGCCCTATTTTTCCATTTGCCGGCGGTGCTTAAAATTAGACCAAGTTCGCCCGGGCAGATCAACTTACAGGATCGCCAAATGACTTTTGAAATTTTCTCTCGAAGGAGATGCCTCCGTGAGCATATCGATCGGTTCCCCGGAAAGGATACCCCGATAGTTTTCGGCGCCGGCCCCGGAAAGGCCAGGCGACGGAAGTTTACGGAGTGAGGATTTTGAAGCTTTACACCGAAGGTTTCAAATTCCGATGACAGGGGGTGGTGGCCCCGTTGCAGCGAGGCTTCGAGTGATCCGCCGGAGAGCCCGGCCACGATCAGGTGGCCGGGTTTTTCCAAACGACATTTTTTCCCTCCTGATGCCGAAAGAGCCTTTTCCGGCACCAAGGCCGCCGGCAGTTTCCTATCCGGGCGTTAATCCGCCCTTACCCCGGCCCCCCGGTATTACGGACAGGCTGTCTTTGCCTCAAAGCGTGGTCCTGTGGAGCCATCCTCAGCGCCATCAATGGAGCCCGCCAGCTATCGATGTAGGGGCGAAAAATTTTTCGCCCATTTTCTGTTTCGGTATACCCCTGTTGTATTGAATTTGATATTTTCCGCACAATCCGGTATGACCCCTCAATCATCTCACGTCTAAGAGAATTCAGTATGATCCGGTCCATGAGCCTCTATATCATTGCCGTGTTGGCGGCCAATTACACGGCCACCTGGTTTATCCCGCTGCCGGTGTTCGGGCTGGTGTCGGTGGGCACGCTGATTTTCGGCGTCACCTTCACCCAGCGCGACCGCGTCCATCGCTTCGGCCGCAAACGCGTCTACCTGATGATCTTTATGGCTGCGGCGGGAATGGTGTTGGAATCCCTGTTTCTGGGGGTCGGGTGGCGCATCATCGCGGCCTCCTTCATCGCCATCGTTCTCAGCGAAACCGTCGACACGGAAGTGTATCAAAAGCTTATGCAGCGGCCCTGGATGCAGCGGGTGATCGGCTCCAATATCGCCAGCATCCCCCTGGACAGCCTGCTGTTCAACCTGATTGCCTTCGCCGGTGTTTTCAAGCCCGGAATGCTCACGGCGATTATTTTCGGTGAAATCGTGACCAAATTCGCCACCGGCGCTGTGGCCGCCCTCTGGCGGGCTCAGGGCGACAAGGCGACTGCGGTGCGCGCCGCCGCATCATAACAAATCCCGCTGCAGCGGGATTTATGACATTGAGCTATAGTTTGGAGTTTCAAGTATCCAGTTTCCAGTTTAGAGTTTCCAGTTTCCAGTATCAAGTTTCTAACACCAGTTTTTATTTTCATATGGAGGGTCGATCGTGCGCAAATTCAGCCTCGTTATCTTGTCATTGGTGCTCGGCTGTTCCGCGGCCTTTGCCGCACCCAAGGAACTCAAGGTCGGCTTCGTGTATGTTTCGCCTATCGGGGATGCCGGTTGGTCCTTTGCCCATGACCAGGGCCGGCTGGCGGTTGACGCTTTGCCGGATGTCACGACATCCTATGTCGAGTCGGTGGCCGAAGGGCCGGATTCGGAACGCGTCATGCTCAACATGGCCAGAAAGGGCTACGATGTCATTTTCGCCACCTCTTTCGGGTACATGGACTCGATGCTCAAAGTGGCCCGGCAGTTCCCGAATGTGGTTTTCGAGCACTGCTCCGGCTTCAAGTTGGCCAAGAATATGGGTAATTATTTCGGGCGCATGTATCAGGCGCGGTACCTGTCCGGCATGGTGGCCGGGTATATGACCAAGAGCAACATTCTGGGCTACGTGGCGGCCTTTCCGATTCCGGAAGTCATCCGCGGGATCAACGCTTTTGCCCTCGGCGCCCAGGCCGTCAACCCGAAAGTCGAGGTGCGGGTGGTCTGGACCAAGACCTGGTACGACCCGGCTACCGAAAAAGAAGCCGCCAAGAGCCTGCTGGACGTGGGCGCGGACGTCATTGCCCAGCACCAGGATTCCCCGGGGCCCCAGGAAGCCGCCCAGGAAAAAGGGGTCTATTCCATCGGGTACAACTCCGACATGTCGAAATTCGCGCCCAGGTCCCACCTGACCGCTCCGATCTGGAACTGGGCCCCGTTCTACATCCAGACGGTTGAGCAGGTCCGCAAGGGAACCTGGCAGAGCGCCTCGATCTGGTGGGGCATGAAAGAGGGGATTGTGGATCTGGCGCCTTTCGGGCCGATGGTCCCGGAGGAGGTGCGCGTGAAGGTGCTGGCTGAAAAATCGGCCATTGTCAACGGCACGGCCAGTCTCTTCGCCGGGCCGGTGACGGATCAGGGCGGCAAGGTCCAGGTCCCGGCAGGCCGCAGTGCGACCGATGAAGAATTGCTGAACATGAAATATTTTGTCAAGGGCGTCATTGGCACATTGGAGTAAGGATGATCGGATGGCGCGTGCACAAAAGACGGGAGCCTCTGGGCTGGGGCTCCCTTGTTGTTTTTTTGGCGGCGATCGTCCTTGCGCTGGCCCTTTGCGCCCTGCTGCTGGCGGTGCAGGGCCAGCCGGCGCTGGAGGCGTTGACCCTGCTCTTCAAGAGCGCTTTTCTTTCGTCCTGGGCCGTCGAGGACTGTCTGGTCAAATCAGTGCCGATTTTTCTGTGCTCCCTCGGCGTTGCGATCGCTTTTCGCCTTCAGGTCTGGAATATCGGTGCCGAAGGCCAGTTTGCCCTGGGGGCGGTGGGCGCCACCTGGATGGCGCTCACATTTCCGGAACTGCCCTGGTACGGGCTCTTGCCGGCCATGCTGGCCATGGCCTCCCTGACCGGCGGCCTCTGGGGCCTGGTGCCGGCGCTGCTCA
>JBAPSB010000306.1:0-9752 GCA_049281435.1 Desulfobacterales bacterium | reverse complement strand
TATGTTTTAACAAAGGAGAACAGTCAAATGGTCCACACACTCATTTTCATCCTGCTGATCATTCTCGTTATCGGTGCCCTTCCGACTTGGCCCTATAGCCGGTCATGGGGGTATTACCCCAGCGGGGGTGTCGGACTTCTCTTGTTGATCCTGATCTTGTTGCTGCTGTTCGGTGTCTTATAAAAACTCCGAATTGGCAAAACTCTTAACCCAAATAAAGGAGGTCAGCGGTGTCGAAAAAACTTACGGTGATGTTGGTTTCTCTTCTGCTCGTCTTTGCCACCTTATCCGGATGTTACACCACCGGAAAGGCCGCCGGCAAAGCCGCAAATGAGGTCGAGCAAGGCGCTGATTCGATGAAGAAGGGCTACGAAGAAGGTAAAAAATCGGAGTAGTTGTTAAAAAAGAAGAAAACTTTCACTTTCAAAGGAGGAAAAAATCATGAACTGGGACCAAATCGAAGGTAACTGGAAGCAGTACAAGGGTAAAGTAAAGGAAAAATGGGGAAAACTTACCGACGATGACCTGGATGTCGCCGCCGGCAAGAAAGACCAGCTTATCGGAAAACTTCAGGAAAGATACGGGTGGGAGAAGGATAAGGCTGAGAAGGAAGCCGACATGTACATCAAGGGAATTTAAACATCATCTTAATCATCGGCGCTCTAATGAGCGCCGATGACCGACCATAAAAAAAAACGGGTTCTTTTCCTTTTGCACTCATGATCTTATCAGGAAAAGAACCCGTTTTTTTTCAGATTTTGGTCGTATGCGATCTCTTTTATAAAACACTTCCATTCAAAGGGGTTTAACCCGTATCGAGAGAGGTGGGGAGGGCTAAGCCTTCCTTGTTTCACCGTCAGGACACTGATCCTTGCGCTTCATTTTTGAGCCGATATTTGTCCGCCTGCACTGATGCAGCGGTTGCCCTCTATCACAGGATTTTTCTTCCAGCTCCGCAGCGCCCTCATGGTCGCCACAAAGCCGGCCAGGGTGACGATCCCTCCGATAATCAAGGCCGACAGCCATATCGGCGCAACGGTCGCCAGACCGAAAACGGCACTGGCCAAAAGAACCAACACTCCCGCGTAAAGAAAAGCCACTGCGATAAAAACCGGAACCGCGCTCTCAAACAGAGTCGACGCTTTTTCCGCCATCTCCGCTTTGGCGAGATCGACCTCTTTTGTCACAAGCTGGCCGAGTTCCTCGACCAGTTGGGATAGAAGGCGGCTGATGGAGAGGCCATCGAATAGACTCATCTTTCAATTCCCGTAGTCAGCTTGATGATCGGTTCGTCAGAAGGATTGCCGAAAGGTTTTTTCAGGTTCAATTTTTCTCCTGAAATGAGAAGCGTCACGAGGATGGGGGTGGCCAGAAAAAGTCCGACGACGCCCCACATCCATCCCCAGAAGAGAAGGGATAAAAAAACGATGATCGGATTTAGTGCCAGACGTTTGCCCAATATAATCGGCGTGATGATATTGCCTTCCAATCCATTGATCGTAATGAATATCAGTGGTGGAAGCAGAATATCAAGCCATTTCTCGTGGGTCACGAGAGAAACGAGGGTCAGAATGATCGTTGTAATCGCCCCTCCGAGATAGGGAATGAAATTGAGGGAACCCGCCACGACCCCCCAGAGCCAGGGGCTAGGTAAACCGAACACAGCGGTCATAGCGACCGTGACAATACCCAGGACGGCATTGATGACGGTGATGGTAAAAAGATACCGGCCGAATTCACGCCGGATGTCGGTTATCATTTGCCGGTGCGCCTGGCTTTCACCGAACAGCTGCGCCAATTGCTTTAAAAATATACCGCCCCATGCCAGAAACAGGTACAGCAGCACAATCACGATGAGCGCAGCCAAGCTGAGATTTCGCGTCTGTCCGATGACCTGTTGGGTGAGACTGGGGCCTTCAACAACAACCTTATCATTTTTTCCGGCAGCAATGTTGGTCATTTCTTTAAGCTGCTCGGTCGTTTTACGGGCCTCCTCGACTTTTTTTTTGACATCATAGAGCTTGTGTTTGGTGTCCTTGATAATGCCTGGGGCACGGTCCAGCCATTCCCCGGCCGGCGTGGAAAGCCAGACGAAGGCTGAGAAAAACAGCAGAAGCAGCAGGATCACCATCACGGCCGCACCGATCATTGGAGGGATATGGATCCTTTGCAGGCCGCGAACCAGCGGCTGCAGGAACATGGTCAGATAGAGGGCGATGAATACGGGAATCAGCAGGTCCCTGGCAAAGTAAAGGCTGTAGAGCACTCCCAGAACGAACAATCCCAGCATCACCCTTTTCTGATCTGCGGCTTCCTGCAGGACGTGCCAGACCTGAGGCTTGGCTGGCGTTGGACACTTTTCACGTAGGGACTGGTCAGGCGCATCTGGCATGAGACGGTTTTCCGCTTTTGCAAGCCGATTCTCACTGCCCTCAACTTAAGGCCCAGCCTCCCCTCTTTAATACAGGGGATAAAAGGGGTTTCTAATGACATATAAAAACCCCCCTGAATCGCCTTTCCCAAAGGGGACTCTCGGCGGTATACCTTAAGTCAATGACAACGAGGCAGTTCTTGTATTATGGGTATGACAAGGTCTGGAGTTGACCAAGCCTGAAAAAGAGACGGCTTGACCCGGCCTTGAACTTTCGCTTCAGCCCGCGTCGGTCTCGACGTTTTTCCGGCCTTCCTGGAGATCCTCCCGCATTTCGCCGTAAAGCTGTCTTTCTCGCCCCGTCTCGGGAAGGGCCAACCCGATCAGGGCACCCATTGCGAACAGGGCACCGGCGACATACAGGGAATTGCTGGTGATGACCTCTTTGGACTTTTCACGCGTGCGTCGGGATCCTGCCTTGGCACGGTGGGTCACCTCCCTGGCCTTGTCGCCTATATCGGAAACAGTGTCCTGGGTAAAATTTTTGGCCTTGTCGCTCCACTCGGACAGGGTTTCCTTGGTGGAGGAAACCGAATCCCGGTAAATTCCGGGTTTGGGGCGGGAGTCGGACCGTCCGCGAACGATACCGGCGGTGAGCCAAGCCACGCCGATGCCCGTTAAAATCGCCGGGAACAGATTTTCGCTGAGGGCCTCATAGACCGAACTTCCAACGTCACGGCCCTTGTGAACGACCTCCTTGGCCATCGCCCGGCTCTCTTTCTTGACCGTCGAGGCGGTATCGGACGCTTTTTCGGCAAAACGATCCTTGGTCTCGGCCGCCTTGCGTTTGACATCCTGATATTTTTCATTGATTTCCCGGCCGGCCTTTCTGGTCGAAGACGCGTCTTTGACCTTAGCGGTAGGCCGCTCTTCCGTCTGGTCTGTCGTGGATGAATGCTGTGTCATTTTATTCTCCATCTAAGTTTATAATCAGTTAAAATCCGTCTTAAAATCTGTTGTTGTGGTCAGTGCCTCCCAAGCAGCATTGCCGCGGCCGATCCGACACTCCGGCCGGCTCAGCCGCGACTCTGGGCCGCCTTGATCACGCGGGCCAGAAGAATACCGGTCGAAAAACAGGCCCCCATGAACAACCACGGCTTTTTATGCGATAACTGACGTGCATCTTCCTTTAATTGCTCGAGCGGCGTGTCCTGGAGGTAGGTGGAGAAGTGTTCAATCCGGTCGGCGGCGGTCGTCACATATTCTCCAATAAAACCCTGATCCTCTTCGATGAAACAATTTCCGGTATTTTTGAGCGCCTTGGCCGTTTTTCTCAGTTTTGCACCTGAGAGCACGATGCGTTCAGAGAGCCGGGATTTTAAGTGTTCCGCCATTTTGCTGCGGATGTCGTCCGGGCTGCGGTCGTGACCGGTTTTGTCCATCCGGGGGTCCGATTCGGCTTCACCGGTGTAGGGCGGGCCAGCAGTGGTTTTTTTGGGCATGAGATCATCCTCCTTGGTTGATGTGATTCGACGAGCAGTAATTCGATTTTTCCTATTTGATCCTGGACTTATTATAAGAGCCCCTCCGGCGGCGAGAAATAAAGTAGACCATGTATTTTGATGCGCTGCGGCACCTATGCTCGGTTTTAACGGAGGTTATAAGAGTCTGAAAGGTCGACTGACACGCCGACCCCGGTTACGGATGCCACGACCTTGGCCAAAGGTGTTTTTGAAGACGTCTACGCTCTTTTTTTGGCAGAAATAAAGGATGTATCCCATATACGGCTCACAATAAGCTTATTAAATTAATACCATCAGCTTTGGTTATACCCCCCGTTTGAGAACGTTCGAAGGAGTGCCATTAATCGATGAACATGACAGACGGCGTCCTTTGGACATCTCTGACGGATCACCATCAATCGTGTAAAGGAGGAGAAATGAACCGAAGATCAAGCAATTGGACGATTATCATGCTGGGGGTCGTATGCTTAACCCTCGCGCTATTAACCACAGCTTACGCGGCAGAAAAGAAAACCGCCGCCACCGACATTATGGCCGAAAAGGTTCTCGGTATGGAAATCAAAACCCAACAGGGCGAAGATGTCGGTGAAATCAAAAACGTTCTATTTGACCGCAAGGGCAAGATTAAAGAGTATCTCGTCGATGTCGGCGGTTTTCTGGGGATCGGGGAAAAAACGGTGGGCGTTTCCCCCAGTGAATTGACCTATAATGCGGCCGAAGATTATGCGGTATTCAACGGCAGCGAGAGCCAACTCGAGAATAAAAAGGAAGTCGATTATTCCTCGTATGGCTACAACGGGGGGTATTATCCCTATCGAACCTACCCCGGATATATGTACGGCCCGCGATACGCCGATGATCCGAATTTTGACGGCCGCTATCCTCCGCGGGGGTATGCCGGAGACTACGGGCGGGGATACGGTTATGGCCCGTACGCCGGCCCCTACATGGGCCGCCAGCAAAATCAGGCCGGAAATCAGCAGTCGCGCCAATCAGATCGTTACCAGGACCGGGGACAAAGATCCCAGGACTATGGCAGAGGGTATTATCCGTCTAACCGGCAGGGTGATGGCAATTTCGACCGGTCCGACATTTCCCTGGAGTCGCTGATCAATTCCAACGTGCGAACCCAAAACGGCGAGGACGTCGGCGAGATCGAGAATCTCGTGATCAGTCGTCGCGGCCGCATTACCCATGCGGTCATCGATGTCGGAGGTTTTCTCGGCATTGGTGAGAAAAGGGTGGCGGTGCCCTTCAAGGAACTCGAAAATATCGGTGCCTATTTTGTCATGTATCCCGGCACCGAAGCACAACTCGAAAACATGCCCGCGTATAAGGGCAACCAGGTGACGGGTGACGGTCAGAACCAGCCCCGCAATTCCAGCTCGCAAGACCAAGAAGCGGCGCAGCGGCAAACGCAATCCAACGACGGACAGGTGAAAAAAGAGGCACCCTCAACAACAAAGCCTTGATCATTTTTTAATGAAAGGCCACTATTCAGGCGACCGGCACCGGCCGCCTGAATTCGTGGTCCTCTAAATGCAAAGAGTCCCGCCGGAATCAGGTGATTTCGGCGGGACAAATTCCGCCCGAATTCTGCCATTTTCCCGTAACTATAAAATTCTGAGGGGTCAAATCCCCCTGTGATCGATCTTTTTCGAGTCTACCCGTGAATCGAACTTCAGGAGAAAGGCCTTCTATGTCAGCCCCCGACCAAGCGGTTTTGAGTAGAGTCATACACTGGATGCGCCAATTGGGGAAAAAGGAGCCGGTGGTGCTGGTTGCGGTGCTGATCATCGCCGGGAGCCTGTGGGGCTTTGCCAAGCTGAGCGATGAAGTGATCGAGGGCGACACGCACGCCGTCGATCGCCGGCTGATCATCGCCATGCGCAATCCCCAGGATCTGACGGACCCGCTCGGCCCCCGCTGGCTCGAGGAAATGGGCCGTGACTTTACTGCCATGGGAGGGTTGGGGGTTTTGACTTTTCTCACCTTGGCATCGGCTGGTTTTCTGGTCCTTCAGAATAAAACACGTTCAGCGGCTTTTCTCCTCACCGCGGTGGGCAGCGGGTTGATCCTGAGCTTCCTGTTGAAATCAGGGTTCGATCGGCCCCGGCCCGATCTGGTGCCGCACGGCTCGTTCGTCTATACCGCCAGCTTCCCCAGTGGTCATGCCATGATGTCGGCGGTGACCTATTTGACCCTGGGGATGCTGCTCGCCCGCCACCAGCCGCGGCGGCGGCTGAAGGCCTATCTGATATTGCTGGCGGTGACCCTGACCCTGGCGGTTGGCGTCAGCCGCGTGTACCTGGGGGTGCACTGGCCGACCGACGTGCTGGCGGGCTGGACGCTGGGTGCGAGTTGGGCGCTGTTGTGCTGGCTGATTGCCTTATGGCTGCAGCGGCGGGGGCAAATGGATGAAGAAGGATGAGCGGCACGCTTTTCCCGCCCCTTCGACCGAAAGAAGAAAAATTTCACCGGCGGCCAAGGGGCGGGAAAGAACGGCTGGCATAGCGCCTGTTTTTTTACGGTCGCAGGACAATCTTGGTGCAGCCGTCCTTTTTTTTCAGGAACATATCGTAGCCTTGCGGTCCCTGATCCAGTGGCAGTCGATGCGAAATTATGAAAGAAGGATCGATTTTGTTTTCTTCGATATGCCGCAGCAGCTTCGGAAGGTATCGTTGGACGTGGGTCTGCCCCATCTTGAAGGTGAGTCCTTTGCCAAACGCGGAGCCCAGGTTCATTTTATCGACGATGCCGCCATAAACCCCCGGAATGGAAACGGTACCGCCCTTGCGGCACGATTGCACGGCTTCCCTCAGGGCCGTCGGCCGGTCTGTTTGCATGCGCAGGGCCTGCAGCGCCTGGTCGAGCTTTCCCATCAGGCCGAAACCGTGGCCTTCCATCCCCACCGCGTCGATACAGGCGTCCGGCCCGCGCCCGCCCGTCATCTCCCGCAGGGTCTCCAGAACGCTGCTTTCCTCTTCATAATTGACCACTTCGGCCTTTCCCTTTTCGCGGGCAATGTCGAGACGCACCGGAATCCGGTCGATGGCAATGACCCGTTCGGCCCCGAGCAGCCAGGCGCTCTGAATGGCGAATTGGCCAACCGGACCACAGCCCCAGACGGCAACGGTGTCGCCCGATTGAATATTGCAATTCTCGGCGGCCTGGTAGCCTGTCGGGAAAATATCGGACAGGAAAAGCACCTGTTCGTCGGAGAGCTGCCCGGGGACTTTGATCGGACCGATGTCGGCGAACGGAACCCGAACATATTCGGCCTGGCCGCCGGCATACCCGCCCAGCATGTGGGAATAACCGAAGAGCGCCGCGCCCGAATACCCGTAAGCGGTCTCGGCCATCCAGGCATTGGGGTTGGAATTGTCGCACAGGGAATATTCTTTCCGTTCGCAGTAAGAACAGCTTCCGCAGGCAATCGGAAACGGAACGACGACCCGATCCCCTTTTTTCAATTTTTTGACCTCGGGTCCGGTTTCGACGACCTCGCCCATGAATTCATGGCCGAGGATGTCGCCTTTTTCCATGGTCGGGATCATGCCATCATAGAGGTGCAGATCGGAGCCGCAGATGGCGGTCAGCGACACTTTTATGACGGCATCGCGGGGGTTGAGTATTTCAGGGTCCGGCACCGTCTCGACTCTCACATCGTGGGTTCCATACCAGCAAAGTGCTTTCATCTTATCCTTTTCCTTTCGTTTGAATTTGCGGGATTCTTTTCTTCAAGTTTTTTCACGCGCCGGTGGGTTGGCCTTTTGTCGTCGGGATTTCTCCGGTTTCCATCAGAGATTTGAAGCGGCGAATATCTGCACGAATCATGCGGGAAAAGGCCGGGTTGGCAAAACCGGCCGCCACGCGCCCGAGTTTTCCGGCCGGAGGATGATATTCGATGTGGACCTTCACTTCGGTGCCCCGGCTGCCGGGTGCCTCCCTGAACAGGACTTCCCCTGAGTTATGAACGTCGGCGTCCGCCAGGGACTGCCAGGCGATTTTCTCGTTGGGCCGGTCTTCGGTGATTTCCGCTTCCCAGGCGATTGTGCCCATTCCCTTCGGCAAGCACGCGACCCACTGCGAATGGCCATTGTCGGTTTGCCGGACAGATTCGAGATGGTGCATGAAACGGGGAAGCTTTTCGAGAGCGCGCCAGGAGGCATAGACTTCTTCGCGCGGGCATCTGACCGTCATGACCTCCACGATTTCTATAGCTTTTTCCTCTTCCGGCTCGGCGGTGTCGATTTCTCCAAGGGCGTAAAGCGGACAATAACCGGTCGTCCCGCGATGCAGCAGCATCGCGCCCACGGCGGTCGCGACTAAGCCGCCCAGCGACCCCCGGGTCAGGCCGTAGATGGCGATGGCCGTCCCGCCGATGCCCGAGAGGATGCGCTCAGTATCGCCCACATTGACCTCGCCGGAGGACAGACCCCCCTGATGGCCGGTTTGCGCACTTTCATTATGAGAATAATTTGCCATGAAGAACCTCCTCTAGTTAAAGTTTATGCAATTATCTTGTTTCATCACCACCTGATCAATGGTGGTATTCCTGTATTTTTATGGCTGAATCGACCCATCACCCTGCGGGCCGATACCCCGGGCGGTTTTCACCCGGCACCTAATATACGGAATAGACCCCATATTCGCCGGTAAAAAACGGGGGTATAGGTTAAATATCTATCCGGCAGTGTTTTCGTGCACTACCGGGTGTCCAATCCCGAAATTAAGACACTTTTGATGAGGAGGGATGCAAGATGGCCAAAACAGACAAGCGCTCAGAAGACCGAAATAACACCGCAAAAGAGGATACCATCGATCAGATTGAAGATGATATCGATGACATCCGTCAGGAAGCATCGGCGACCATTCGGGAATTGAAGGCGGAGGCCAGGTCGACCGGCGAAAAGATAAGAAGCACAGCCGGCGCCGCGCTCCAAAACGCTTACCCCGCCGACGTCAACGAGGTGACCAGAGCCGGGATGTATGTCGGGGTCGGCCTTGTCGCGGCCGGCTTGGTCATTGGCGTGGCCGCTCTTTTGTATGGAAAATCCGAGAAAAGCAGGCCCGAACGAGCGATCGAGACCCCCGAGCAGGCAGCCGGCAGGGTGGCCGAAGCGCGTAAAGAGGCCGCAGACAAAAGAAAGTCCCAAGTGATCATTACACCGGAAGAGTATCAAAAAGAAGACGCGTGAGAAGCCCTGCCCCGGCCCCGAAAACTGTGTCAAAACATCCGTTCAATGGCGAGAGGCGCCGCCAGGGAGAATTATACTGGTGCCCGCGCCGTGACGCGCGCCAGGGACCCTGAAAGCACCTCGCGCGCCTCTGTCAGCGCTTCGCGGTGGATGCCGCCGGCGGGATATTCGATGCTCACAATCAGGCTGAGGGCCATATTCACCTGGTCGAGAAGCGGGCGCAAGGTGGCGGCTTTTCCGGCGACATCCTGACGAAGATGCTCGATCAGATGGTCCCGCAGCGTCACGATCCTTTCTTCCGCCGCTTCGGCTTCTGTTTTTATTTTGGCGGAATCGGTAGCGACGGCCGCATCCATGGCAGACACAGATTCTCGCAAAAGAACCAACGTTGCACGGTCCAGGCCCCTGTCACTGTGCTTACCGGTGGCGGCATTCATGGCCCGTTATCTCCTTTTCTTCGGAAGAACACGGCAAGGCCGATGGCGCCCAGCACACAAAGACCCACGACCGCCAGGCGGCCGCGCGGCGCCGGGCTTTGCGGGCGGGTGGATTCGAAATAATCGGTTGCCTCCGCGGCCGATCGATTGCCGGCCGCGAGCGTTGTTGAATAGACGAGGAGCCCCCCGGCAAGGCTCGCCGCCGAAGCCGCCAGCGCGC
>JBAPSB010000305.1:0-7801 GCA_049281435.1 Desulfobacterales bacterium | reverse complement strand
GATCTCGGTGAGGTTTCTCTCAAGCCCAACGAAAACCTTTACGAGTTGATAGAGACCATCTACGGCGGTGTCACCGCCCAACTCTTCAGCTCCCTGATGCTGGCCAACCCCAACATCACCGATCCCGACCTGGTCCGGATCGGAGAGCGGTTGCGCCTGCCGGCCATCCCGGCCGATGTACGGCCCCTGGCCGACCCGGTCTGGTGGATCAGCGTCGCGCACCGTCGCAGTCTCGAAGATGCCTATGGTTTCCTGCGCTCCCTGTCCGGCAAGGCCCGCCAGGTCAGGATCGTCTCCTTCTGGACGCCGCAAAACGGCATCGAGGTCGAGCTGCTGGTAAACCGCTATTTTTTCGATCCCCTGACGGCCCGCATGGCTCTGGAGCAGTTGCCGCCACTGCTGGCGCAGGAGGGGCGCATCGTTTCGATCTGGTCGCCGGAAGCGATCTTTTATTCCGACCCGTTTTTCGGCCATCAAAACCGGCACACCGGCGGTTGACACCCGTGAGCGACAAGGCCGTCACCAAAGAGAGCGTTAAAAAAACCATGGATCCGAATTCGAAGAAACCCATGCCCCACGACAGCGGCGGCAGCTGGCAGACAAGTGCGAAGAGCCCGTTGAAAACAAAGAAACGGTTGGGCGAAATCCTCATCGAAGGCGGGCTCCTGACCCCGGGGCAGCTGGAGGAAGCCTTGCCGTACCAAAAAAAATCCGGCCTCAAGCTGGGCCAGTTCCTGGTGCGCGAAGGCATCGTCAGTGAAGTCCAGATCGTTGAAATGATCTCCAACCAGTTGAACCTGCCCAAATATTCGGCAGAGGCCTACGAACTCGACACGGAACTGGCCAACGTCATTCCGGCCGATCTGGCCTTTCGCTACCAGGCCGTTCCGCTTAAAAAAGATCACCTGCTTCTGACGATCGCCATGATCGATCCGATGGACATCAATGCCGTCGATGCGATCGAAGTGTACACCAACAACGAGGTCGAGACGGTGATCTGCACCGAGCAGGACCTGAACCACCTTCTGGCCACGCTCTACGGAACCTATTCGGGCATCGGCGGCGTGCTGGAAGACATGGAGGAGATGCAGTACGACAAGGAAACCGAAAAGGCCGCGATCACCGAAGATGTCGAGGTCAGTTCGCTGCAGGGCATGGCCGAAGAGGCGCCGGTGATCCGCCTGGTCAACTCGATCCTCACCCAAGCCGTGCGCGAGGGCGCCAGCGACATCCACATCAGCCCCGAAAAAGATTATGTGCAGGTACGCTTCCGGGTTGACGGCAAACTCCACGAAGTCCCCGCACCGCCCAAGTCGATGTTTTTACCGATCATCTCCCGGCTCAAAATTCTTGCCAACATGGACATCTCCGTTGCGCGGGTGCCCCAGGACGGCCGGTTCACGGTCAAGATGAAAAACAAGGAGATCAACGTCCGGACCTCGACCATTCCCTCCATCTATGGCGAGAACCTGGTCCTGCGGCTGCTCGACACCAGCAGCGGGGTGTACTCCCTCGAACGGCTCGGCATGTCGGCGAACGATCGCGACAAACTCGTGTCGGTCATCAACCGCTCCTACGGCATGATCCTGAGCACCGGTCCGACCGGCAGCGGCAAGAGCACCAGCCTGTATTCGATCCTGAAGACCATCAACAAGCCGGACACCAACATCATAACGGTCGAAGATCCGGTGGAATACCGGATCGAAAAGATCTGCCAGGTCCAGCTCAACCGCAAAGCGGGCATGACCTTCGCCGACGGCCTGCGGTCGATCCTGCGTCAGGACCCGGACGTGATCATGGTCGGTGAAATCCGCGATACCGAAACCGCCAAGGTGGCCGTCCAGGCGGCGCTTACCGGGCACAAGGTGCTGAGCACCCTGCACACCAACGATGCCGCCGGCGCCATCACCCGTTTTGTCGACATGGGCATCGAACCGTTTCTGGTGGCCTCGACCATGATGGTGTCGTTCGCCCAGCGCCTGGTCCGGACCATCTGCCCGCACTGCAAGAAACCCTATACCGCCCCGCCGGAAGTCCTCGAATACTGGGGGTTGGAAAACGGTCCCGAGGCCGGTTTCCTGCACAGCAGCGGCTGTTTCAACTGCATGCATTCCGGATACAAGGGCCGCACCGGGATTTACGAGGTCCTGTTGATTGACGATATGATTCAGAATATGGTCCTCAAAAAACAGTCGTCGCACCAGATCGCCCGCGCCGCCAAGGAAGCCGGAAACTTCACGACGTTGAAGGAAGATGCCGCCCAAAAAATACAACAGGGCATCACGACGTTCGAAGAGGCGGCATCGGCGGTATTGACCTGACCAGGCCAGCCGCAGCCCGCAGCCGCCACAGAGGAATAAATGCCCAAGTACGCCTACAAGGTCATCACCGAAACCGGCGAGGCCGGTTCGGGCATCATCGAGGCCGAGTCGACCGATTCCGCCAACAACAAGCTCACGGCCCTGGGATACATCCCCACGCGGGTCAAGGAGATCGGCGGCGGCGCGGGAATCGACTTCAAAGCCCTTCAAGACCGGCTCACCCCGATCCGGACCGCGGACATCATCATTTTTACAAAGCAGTTCCGCACCATGATTCGGGCCGGCGTCTCGATGCTGAGCCTGCTCTCGATCCTGGAAGACCAGACCGAAAACGTGAAGCTCAAAA
Source organism: Desulfobacterales bacterium (assembly GCA_049281435.1). Classification (GTDB taxonomy): domain Bacteria; phylum Desulfobacterota; class Desulfobacteria; order Desulfobacterales; family SG8-13; genus JARFQH01. The sequence continues at coordinate 5,134 of JBAPSB010000305.1, read as the reverse complement.
AAGTCATCTCCACGATGCACCAGGACATCAACGAAGGCGCCAGTTTGACGGAGGCTTTTCGCAGGCACCCGCGCGTCTTTTCACCGCTTTACAGCAGCATGGTTCAGGCCGGAGAAGCCAGCGGCGCGTTGCCGGAAATTCTCCAGCGGCTGACCTATATCCTCGAGCACGAACAGAAGGTCAAATCCGACATAAAATCGGCCCTGCAGTATCCGGCCATCGTCGTCGCCTTTCTGATCATTGCCTTTATCGTCCTGCTGACGTTCGTCATCCCTAAATTCGCCAGCATCTTCCAGAGCGCCGGCCTGGTCCTGCCCCTGCCGACGGTCATCTGCATGAAGCTCTACGGTTTCATGGCGAATTACTGGCTGCTGCTCATCGGCGGGCTGCTGGCGGCCGGGATCGCTCTTTTTTATTTTTTCCGCACGCCGCCGGGCCGCTTCATCCGCGACCGCGGCATCCTCAAACTGCCGATTATCGGCGTTTTGCTCCAAAAGGCCGCGATATCCCGGTTCGCCAGCATTTTTTCGATCCTGCACGCCAGCGGCGTGGACATTCTCGATTCGATGAACATCCTCTCCGGCACCATCGGCAATACCGCCATCGGCAGCGATCTCGAAGATGTGAAGAACCTGCTGGAAGAAGGCCGGGGCATCGCCGGCCCGCTGGCAAGCTCGAAATATTTTACGCCGATGCTGATCAACATGGTCGCCATCGGCGAGGAGACCGGCAATTTGCAGGAAATGCTGCAGGAGGTTGCCGATCATTACGATTCCGAAGTCCAGTACGCGATGAGCAAGCTGTCGGAAGCCCTGGGTCCCCTGCTGACCATCGGCCTGGCGGCGGTGGTCGGCTTTTTCGCGCTGGCGATATTTTTGCCGATGTGGGACCTATCCACGATGGTCAAGTAATGCCCTCTCAGAAACAGTATCTTTTGGCCCGGGCCGGCGTTCTCGCCAAGTTGAAATCCTCGACGTAGCCCGCTACGCCTGCGGTTTCAACTTAGCTGCGGCCTTGGCCTGAACCAAAATCTACTGCTTCTGAGAGGACATTAACCCGCTAAAGGCTTTATATGAGCTTCACGTTTTCCGTCCAGAAATGGCTCTTTTCTGGATCGGAAACTGACTCGGTGCCTCACATGCAAACTTTGTTGATGTCCAAGCAGCGTCTGATCGAAAACTCCACTCCCCTTGTGGGAGGGGCTGGGGGAGGGGGATATAACTGCTTTATATCATTTAACTAAACCACAGATCTCCCCCGTCAACGAGGAGTTAAGAAAGAGTTAGAATTTTTTTCAGGAAGTGATCTTTTACAGCAATTTGAGCGAAAATGATCAAAAGATTCCTGCAAGACATCCGGAAACTGCCGCGGTTTCACATCAGCCTCTACGTCATCGTTCCTTTTATCATCATGGGGTTCACGGTGCTGGCGGCTCTTGTGGCGTTGAACTTTTCGCAGGTCCACGCCAAAACCGCGGCTTTCAGTCCGGTCTTCTGGGCGACTGCCCTGGTCGCCGTCACGGCCTTTGCGGCCGGGGTCTTCATGATGCGCTTTATCCTGAAGCCGGTGGAGCGTTTCGTTCGAAACGCACGCCAGTTCACGCCGCACGAAGAAAATGACCCGGCCGAGGCCCCCAAGCGCTCCGGTGATCAGATCCAGCAGTTCACCCATGTGTTCGACCAGGTCACCAGCGTCCTGAGCCGCCTGGAGTCGCGCAGCTATTTTCCGAAAATCATCGGGGAAAGCCGGCCGATACGCGCTCTGATGGGCCTGATCATGAAAGTGTCGCCGACCGACTCCACCGTCCTGATTCTCGGTGAAAGCGGCACCGGCAAGGAACTGGTGGCCACCAGCATTTACGATCAGGGCCTTCGCAAGGACAAGCCGTTTATCAAGCTCAACTGCGCCGCCATTCCGGAAGAGCTGCTGGAGAACGAATTGTTCGGCCATGAAAAAGGGGCCTTCACCGGTGCCGCCGCTTTCAAGCCCGGCAAGTTCGACATGGCCGACGGCGGCACCATCTTTCTGGACGAAATCGGCGACATGCCGCTCAACCTGCAGTCCAAAATCCTCCGAATCATCCAGGAACGCGAATTCTACCGCGTCGGCGGCAGCAAGACCATCAAGGTCAATGTGCGCTTCATCGCCTCCACCAATAAAAACCTCGAGGCAATGGTCCGGGAAAACCTCTTCCGGGAAGACCTGTTCTACCGGCTCAATGTGTTCACCCTGCAGGTGCCGGCCTTGCGCGACCGTCGCGACGACATCCCGGCCCTGGTAGACCACTTCCTTGAAAGATCCCCCAAGCCGATCGACATCACCGCCGCCGCGCTTCAATTTCTGATGGCCTATTCCTGGCCCGGAAACGTGCGGGAGCTGCAGAATGTCATCGAGCGGGCCGCCGTGATCTGTGAGAACGGACACATCGAGCCGTCTCACCTGCCGCCCCATATCACCGCGGCCATCGATAAGAGCACCTCCCTTGTCTTCACGCCGCCGAACCTGCCGGCCGCCCTGTCGCTGGACGATCGCCTGGCGGAAATCGAAAAGACCATGATCATCGAGGCCCTGTGCCAGACCGGCGGCGTGCAGGTGCGCGCGACGGAACTGCTGGGCATAAACCAGCGCAGCCTGTGGCACCGAATAAAGAAACACAACATCGATGTAAAAAGCATCAAAAACGGTTAATAAAACCAAATTTATCTACAAACTATGTAGTTTTTTCCCGTCTCACGGTCAGCCCACCAATTATTCCCTTATCCCGTCAATGACATATTTATCTGATTTTTCTGCTAATTCATCCTAAACAGACTATCCGGTTGCATTTTAATCAATCTGGCATACTAACTGCAATACATGCGCTATGCAATTGCGGCAATAACCGTGCGAAAAATCAACATGATCAGGGGGTATGACACACTGAAAGTCAACGGATTCGGCTTAACGAAATTATAAATAGATCGATTCAAAAAGGAGTGCGTTATGACGTCGCTAAAAAAACAACTGACGAATGAACAAGGCTTTACGCTGGTCGAAATTATCGCGGTGCTGATTATCCTGGGTATCCTGGCCGCAGTGGCCGTTCCCCGTTACATCAACCTCGAAGAAAATGCCAAGCTGCGTGCCATCGACGCCGCGGTTTCCGAGCTGAATGGGCGCGAAAACCTTACCTGGGCTGATGTGAAAATTGCACCCTGTCAAGACCCCGATTGTCCGGATGCGGCATCTATTGATAGTGACGTCACAACCTCGGACAAATACAATACCGACCTCGGTACTGACTATGTATGGAAATCCGGTCCCTCTAACACCGGAGGAACCATGAGCTTCAAAGCGGGAGATACTATTACCTTAGTTCGAACGCCGGCACTCTTGGACCAACCCGCCAGTTGGGTCGTCCAAAAACCTACACCCTAGTTACGAGATTTCTATAGAAGCGGCCTAATAATAATGCCTGAAAGAGTGCAGAACCAGGATGGTTTGGCCTGAAGCCGCTTTTGACAGGATGAAATCGCGTTCCATCCATAGATTATCTTTTTCGTTAGGCTTGTTAATAACAAGTCAGAATGTAACGAGATTTTTTTGAAGTATTATTAAGCTTTTTTTCTGTCGATTCGCAATGGAGATGTAAATCAGTGCAGAGATTATCGCAGGAAAAGGGGTTCACCCTCATCGAATTGATGGCCATACTTGTCATCATCGGCGTTCTTTCTTCCGTCGCGATCAAGAAATATTCCAATATCAGTGTTTCCGCAGAACTGCGCGCCCTCGATGTGGGAATCAGCGAATTGAACACCCGCGAAACCCTGACCTGGGCAAATCTAATTATCGGCCAGGGCAACTACCCCGGAGATGAGGCCGTCTGGGCGGAAATGACGACCTACACCGAAATCGGCTCCAGCTACAAATGGGCCAGCGGGCCGGATCGGGAAGCGGGGGGGCAACTCGCATTCGGCAGCCAGGTCATTCCACTTAAACGGGCAACCTCCACGTTGCAGGTTGCCGCAAAATGGCACAAGTCCGCAACGTGACAAGGTCTATGACGAGCCTGTCGGGGGTCCTGCACCTTTTAACTTGCAGCTCGTTTCCGCCTTTTCACGCGAGTGCTCTGATGCTTATTTGTGATCGCATCCTCAAATCCCCCCCGTCCTCCCTTTGAAACAAGGGAGGGGTATGTCCCTCTTCCACCTATGCCATATGATTCAAGATGATAAATAGAAACGCGGGATTCACCATCATCGAAATCGTGGCCGTTCTGATCGTGATGAGCATCATCGCGGCGTTTGCCATCGGCCGCGGCCGGGTGAGCAGTGCGGACCTCAAGGTCCAGACCGAGGTGTTGAAAAGCCGGCTGCGCCACGCCCAATCCCGGGCCATGAACGACACGGCACCCTGGGGCCTCCAGACTGACAATTCCGGCGGAAGATATTGGCTATTCAGGTATGACCCGGCTGCCGCCCCCCCGCTCAGGAAAATCAACCTGCCGGGAGAACAGGCTGATACCGTTTACCTTGCCGCCAACAAAATCTCCATGACTCCCGGAACCTATTCGTTTGACGAACGCGGCATACCTTATTACGCGCTTTATTCGGCCACGCCGCCCGGCTTGGCACTTACCGCGAATCGAGATATCGTCCTCTCCAAGGGGTCCGAAAGTCACACCATATCCATAACCCGCCACACGGGGTTCATAGAATGAAACCGGCCGGCCGCCTCAGCGGCAAGCCCCCCGGCTTCACCCTGCTCGAGGTCATTATTTCCCTGATCGTGGCCTCGATTTTAGGCGCCATCCTGCTCGAATTCATGGGCCAGACGGTTCATAAGAGCTTCGTCCCGGTAAAGATGGCCCAGAACAGCATGGAGTTGACGGGCGTTGTCGAGTGCCTCACCGCGAATTACAGGAAAAAAATGATCGCCTCACTGTCGGCGTCTGTCTCAACCACCGATCCTCTTGACCAATTTAAAAACGACCTCGAAACAAATTCCATAAAGTGTGGGGATTACACGGCCGCCACCTCCTGGATAAGCTTTGTGCCCACCGAAGCAGCAAATGTGTTTACCGAAGCGGCGGATAATTCGGGTGAAAAGCGGGTCCTGAAGGTGACGATCGTTCGGGGCCAGCACGAGGTAACGG
>JBAPSB010000304.1:0-6854 GCA_049281435.1 Desulfobacterales bacterium | reverse complement strand
GGCTGCTTTGCATAGCGGTCGTCCTGACGGCATGCAAAGAAAAAACAGAAATTATTGAAATGGTCCGGCCTATCAAGACGATGACCGTCAGTGAGCAGGCTGCCGAGCAGATACGCAAATTTTCCGGGCTTGTCGCCGCGGTCGATTCCTCGGACCTCAGTTTTCAGGTCGCCGGGCAGGTGATGTCTGTGAAGGTCGACATCGGAGATCGGGTGGAAAAAGGACAGGAGCTCGCTGCTCTTGATCCGGAGCCCTATCAGTTGGAAGTGGATGCAATCAAGGCTGAGCTTGTAAAAGCCAGGGACCAGGTCTCCGAATCAAAGGCGCAATACGATCGCCATAAGCGGATTTTCGAGCAGGGTGCGGGGGCGAAAAGTTATTTGGATGTCGCAGAATATACCTATAAGGCCTCCCAGAGCGCCGTTAATTATCAGATGGCAAGACTGGATCTTGCCAATCGCAATCTGCGCAAAACGAAGTTGCTCTCCCCTTACGACGGCACCATCGCCTGGCGGTCGGTGCAGCCGCACGAGGAGGTGCAGGTCGGTCAGAAAGTGTTTGAAATAAATGCCAGGGGGACAATGGAGGTACAGCTGGCCGTTCCGGAGACCACCATCGACCGGATCCACATCGATGACGCAGCGACGATCACCTTTCCTACTCTGCCGGGCGAATCCGTAAAAGGCCGCATTTCCTTTATCGGTTCCGCCGCTGTTCAGGCCGGCGCCTTTCCAGTTAAAGTGGAGCTGACGGGTCCGAATAAAAACGTAAAACCCGGCATGACCGCCGAAGCAAGCCTTTTTATAAAAGATGACAACCGGGAGGCCGGTTACCTGGTTCCGCTCCAGGCACTACTGCCTTCCCCGGAGGCGAACCGGGGCTATGCCTTTGTGTTTGACCCCCAGACATCGACCGTTAAAAAAACTGCGGTCCGTTCCCGGGGCATGGAGCATAAAAAAACAATCGTGTACGAGGGTCTTGCGGACGGGGACATTATTGCCTTGGCCGGCGTGAGCTTTTTAGCCGATGGGATGAAAGTCAAACTGATGAAACAGTAATATTGGCGCCCATCACACTGAGAAAAATTTGTGCGCCGTTGGCATAATTTTGATAACCCCTGGGACAAAAGGAACCTAAAGTGAAAGGGATCACCGCATTTGCGCTGAATAATTCGCGAACCGTCATCATGACCATATTGCTGGTCATCTTCGGAGGAATTTATGCATTTTTAAGTCTTCCGAAACTGGAAGACCCCTTGATTACGATTCGCGAGGCGCTGGTGACGGCAAAATATCCCGGCATGCCGGTGGAACAAGTCGAACGCCTGATTACCCGTCCCATCGAAGAGAAAATCCGCAGCATGGGCGAAGTGGATAAGATCAAGGATTCCACATCCAAAGTCGGCGAATGCCTGATCCATGTCACCATCAAGGATGAAGTGCCCACCGAACAGCTCCCGGCGACATGGAAACTGCTGCGCAACAGGATGGATGATGTCAGACCCGAGCTGCCGCAAGGCACTGTCGGACCGATGGTCAACGATACGTTCGGTGATACATCGGTGGCGACCATCGCGCTTTGGAGCGATGGATTCAGCATGGCGGAAATGCATGAAACCGCCCGCCAGATCAGGGAACGCCTCAACCTGCTGAAGGGCATCCAGAAGGCCGATCTCACCGGTGTGCAGGATGAGCGCATCTATCTGGAGGTGTCAAATGCCAAGATTGCGCAACTGGGCATCGACATCGCCGACATCGGGAAAACATTGCAGGCGCAGAACATCCTTCTGCCCGGCGGCAGGATAAATGTCAACGACGTGGAAATCATCGTGGAGACCCAGGGCCGGTTCGTATCGATAGAGGAGATCGGAGAGGTCCTGATCCCGATTTCCGGCACCCAGGCCACGATTCCGCTGCGTGACATCGCCACCATCAGAAAAGCCTACGTGGAACCGATCCACAACCCGGCCTACTACAATGGCCATCAAGCCATCGTCTTAAGTGTCTTTATCCTCAGAGGGGTCGATGCGATCGAGTTCGGCGAGCGGTTGACGCGGGAAGTCCAGGAGATAGAGCAGTCCCTGCCCTGGGGCTACACGCTCGAATTTGCCACCTACCAGCCCGAACTCATTCAAAAAGCCGTCAGCGGCATGGTGGTCAACGTGATCGAAAGCGTGGTCATCGTCCTAGTGGTGGTGATGCTGTTGCTGGGATTTAGAACCGGCCTGATTGTCGGCTCCTTCATCCCCCTGGTCATGCTTTTCGGCCTTTTGACGATGTTCATGCTGGGGATCGATATCGAACGGATGTCACTGGCCACGATGATCATTGCTCTGGGGATGTTCGTGGACAACGCCATCGTTGTATCCGATGACATAAAGGTGAATCTGGAAACAGGAATGGCCCGCAAGGATGCCGTTTTAAAAACCGGCAACTCCCTTGCGATCCCCCTGCTCACCAGTACGCTGACGACTGTATTCGCCTTCGGACCGATTCTATTGCAAATCGGTTCAACGGGTGACTATACCTCCTCGCTGGGATCGGTGATGATTATTTTGCTCATGGCATCGTGGTTTTTCTCCATGTTTTCATCAACCAGCATGTGCTACTGGTTTTTAAAGACAAAACCGTCCGAGCCCGGTGATAAACAACGGGAGAACGATCCTTACCAGGGGAAATTCTATCGGTTGTATCGTCAAGTCCTGAAGTTCTCCCTGCGCTATCGGATTCTGGTGCTGGCTTTTACGGGCGGCGCGTTTGCTGTCGCAATATATGCGGCAACGTTTATACCCCAGGCCTTTTTCCCGAGCGGGGACAGAAACCAGTATTTGATTTATCTCGATCTTCCCGCCGGAACAAGCATCGAGGAGACCGACCGGAGCGTAAGGGAACTCAGCGCCTGGCTGCAGGACAAACAGAAAAACCCGGAGATCACCGGAACCATTGCTTATGTGGGCAACGGCGGGCCGCGTTTTTTTCTTTCACTGTCACCGGTGGACCCGGATCCGTTCGTCGGATTCCTGATCGTCAGTACGGAGACCAACAAGCAGGTGCCGGAACTGGTCTCGCGGACGAGCCAATACCTGCTGAACAATTTTCCCAATGTGCGCGGCAGGGTCAAGTCCATGTGGCTTGGCGCCAGTGAAACCGGCCTGATGCAAATCCGGCTCAGCGGTCCCGATACGGGGGTGCTGCTGGAGCAGGCCGAGCAGTTGATGGCCGCGCTCCGGAAGATCCCCGGCACCATCGATATCAAACAGGATTGGAACAACCGGGTGTTCACGGCCATCGCGGATGTCGACCAGGCCCGCGCCCGCCGCGCCGGGGTGACATCGAAGGATGTGGCCGATACGCTGAATTTCTTTGTCAACGGTTCAACGGCCACCAGCTACCATCAGGGCAATGTTCAAATCCCCGTCGTCGGGCGCGGTGTCAGGTCCGAACGGGATTCCCCCGACAGCCTGCGCACGCTCGGCATTCGTTCGTCTTCCGGCGGCAGCGTGCCGCTCAACCAGGTGGCCGATGTGTTCACCATCGGTGAGCTGAACCGCATCGTGCGCTACAATCAGGAACGCACCATAACCGTCAGCGCCAAAAATCAGGTGCTGAAGGCTTCCGAGAACTTCGCGGCCCTCAAGCCGACCCTGGCCGGAATGATATTTCCGAAAAACCACTACTGGGAGGTAGGCGGCGAACTGGAAGACTCGGCCAAGGCCCAGAAAAACCTGGCAAAATGGATGCTGCCCTGTTTCGGCGGCATTGTGTTTTTGCTGGTCTGGCAGTTTAACTCCATCCGGCGGGCCGCCATCATTCTGCTGACCATGCCGCTGGTCATCGTCGGGTCGGTGGTCGGCCTGATGGCGATGCGGGCCGATTTTGGTTTTATGGTCATCCTCGGTCTCCTGGCCCTGGCCGGATCCATTGTCAACAACGGCATCGTGATGATCGATAAAATCGAGGAGAACCGGCGCGACGGACAGATGCCTTACGATGCGGTTATCAATTCGGCCGTCAGCCGATTCAGACCGATCCTGCTCTCGGTTTCGACAACCATGCTTGGATTCTTGCCGTTGATCATCAACCATGATCCGCTCTTTTACGGCATGGCATCGGTCATGTTTTTCGGCCTGGGCATCGGCAGTTTATTTACGCTAAACTATGTGCCGGTACTATACAGCATCTTTTTTCGGGTTAACCCACCGGCGGACAATGCGGCCGGTTGACCCCGAAAGCAAGAGAAGTCGATCGGGAATGACAAGGCTATGAAAGGGAGAGCACTATGCATACCGGCAAAGGCGACGGGGTAGGCGGTCCAAACCAGGCTGGGTGCTTCGCAAGATGGGTCAACCCATTGAAGCCCTGGAGGCTGGCATGGGTGTCAATCGCGTTGATGGTGAGCGGCTGCACCATGGTCGGACCGGATGTCGTCAAGCCGGAAGCGCCGATGCTGACGGACTGGGTGGAGACACAAGCGCCGGGCCTGAGTGCCGGCCAAACCGACTACAGCAAGTGGTGGCGTGTGTTTGACGACCCCGTGCTCGACACCCTGGTCGAAAAAGCTTACCGGCAGAACCTTTCCCTGCAGATTGCCGGCATCCGCATTTTTGAGGCACGCGCTCAATTGGGCATTGCGGTCGGCAACTTGTACCCTCAGCAGCAGTCGGCTTCCGGAGATCTGTCGAACAACAAGATCAGTACAAGTACCGACACCCCCTTTATCGACCGTAATTTTAATGAACTGCGGCTCGGGTTCGATGCTGCGTGGGAGTTGGACATATGGGGCAGGTTTCGTCGTTCGGTGCAATCCGGAGTCGCCAACCTGGAGGCCACTGTCGCCAGTTATGACAACGTTCTCGTATCGCTGACGGCTGAAGTCGCGCGCACTTACATTGCGATCCGCACGTTGGAGAAACAGTTGCTGGTGGCCGGGTATAATGTCAAGCTGCAAGAGCAATCTTTGCGGATTGCCGAAATCAGGTTCAATGAGGGCGCGGTTTCGGAGCTGGATGTGGCCCAGGCCAGGATGTTGTTGAGTGATACCCGAGCCCTGGTTCCCCGGTTGGAATCCAGCCTGCGGAGAACCCAAAACGCTCTGGCTATCTTGCTGGGCGTGTTGCCGGGGGATCTGAATGAAACGTTGAATGGGCCGCCTGAGATACCGGCGGCAGCCCAGACCGTCATTGTTGACATTCCCAATAATCTTCTCAGGCGTCGGCCGGACATCCGGCTGGCTGAATTGCAAATCGCCGCCCAAAGCCCTCAGATCGGAATTGCCAAAGCAGACCTGTACCCTCAATTTTTCCTGTTTGGAAATATTGGGTGGCGGTCTTCAGACGCAACGTCGGCCTCCGGCCAGAATTCGTTGGGTGACATATTCAGCTACAAAAGTTTGTTCTGGAACGCCGGGCCTGGTTTCAACTGGGATATTCTCAATTACGGGCGCATCAGAAACAGTGTACGGGTAGAAGATGCACGCCTTCAGGAGCTTGTGGTCAATTACAAGAACACGGTTTTAAACGCCCAGCGAGAAGTCGAAGATGCGATGGTGGCGTTTACACGCTCCAAGGAAGAGGAGCGGTTTTTGAAAGAAAGCGTCACGGCAGCCCAGCGATCGGTAGAGATATCTTTGCTGCAATACCGAGAGGGTCTCGTTGACTATCAAAGGGTATTGGATTCCCAGCGGTTTCTGGCAACGCAAGAAGAACGTTTGACTGAAGTCAGCGGCCAGGTGTCGACGAATCTCGTGGCTACTTACAAGGCGCTGGGAGGCGGTTGGCAGATCAGGGCAGGTGCGGAAATCCTTTCGGCGGATAACAGAGACGAAATGATGGAGCGCACAAGCTGGGGCGGGTTGCTGGACCCGGAAGGACTCGAATTGCCTGTTGACGAAAAGGACCGCCGGGATTGGCAATGGCCGGACTGGTAGTGCAATGCGTCATACGAAAATCACAAATGCTTTAAAGAATCCGCTGAACAACGCTGAACAAAAATAACGGGGACGAAAAATAACGGGGACGCTCTCATTATTTAAACTTTACAGGCGAGCATCGATCTGATAATGGATATTTATGCCACGCCAATCCAGAATTGATGCTCCCGGTGCCCTGCACCATATCATCGCCCGCGGAATCGGGCGACGCAATATTTTTAGTGACGATCAGGATCGTGACAATTTCCTTGAGCGTCTGAAAACGGTTCTGGAGGAGACTCGCACCGGATGCTATGCGTGGGCGCTAATCCCCAATCACTTTCACCTGCTCCTGCGCACGGGCGATGTGCCGGTGGCCACTGCGATGCGCCGGCTTTTGACCGGGCATGGGGCTACCTACAATCGCCGGCACCGGCGCAGCGGTCACTTGTTTCAAAATCGTTATAAATCCGTTTTGTGCCAGGAGGAAACCTACTTACTGGAACTGGTGCGTTACATTCATCTGAACCCGCTGCGAGCAAAGCTGGTCAAAGACCTATCTGAGCTGGACAAATATCCCTATTCTGGGCACAGGGTGTTGATGGACAAAGGTAACCACCCGTGGCAGGACGCAGAATATGTTCTTAAGCGGTTCGGCCGCACGACAACGGTGGCAAGGCGAAAATACCGTGAATTCGTGGCCGGGGGAATTGCCGCGGGCAAGCGACCGGATCTTGTCGGTGGCGGACTGGTTCGGTCGATGGGGGGATGGGCGGCGGTCAAGGCGCTGCGCAAAGCCAAGGTTTACATGAAAGGCGATGAGTGGATATTAGGGGACAGCGATTTCACCGAACAGGTGCTTGGACAAGCCCGGGAAACCTATGAACGCAAACAGGCCCTGCAAGCCATAGGGGTCGATGAAAATGCCGTGGCCCGGCGTGTTGCCG
>JBAPSB010000303.1:0-15117 GCA_049281435.1 Desulfobacterales bacterium | reverse complement strand
ACCGACCGGGGCTACGTTCTGGAAAACGGCCGCATCGAGCTGTCCGGCAAGAGCAGCGACCTGGCCTGCGATGCTCACGTGCGCAAGGTCTTTTTAGGGGTCTGAAGACCGGGAAAGGAAAAGGGGTCATGGCGGAGCAGCTGGAAAAACGCATCTGGGAACACATGCTCAAGTGGGGCGGCTCGGCCGCCGGGATCGCAGTGATTCTGACCGTGGTGGTGGCCGGGGCGGCCACCCTGGACCGCGGCCCCTACGTGCTGGTCAACACGGTGGTCATCGGCGGCATGCTGGCCCTGGTGTCCATGGGGCTGGCCCTGGTATTCGGGGTGATGAACATTCCGATGTTCGCGCACGGCGAGTACTTCATGATCGGCACCCTGACGGCCTATTATGTGTTCACGCCGATCAACAATTTCATTACGATGCACCCGGATTCGGTCCTGGCGGTAATGGGCCCGCTGATCACCATCGTGGCCGCCATGGCCGTGGGGGCCCTGGCGGGGGTGATCTCCGAGGTGCTGGTCTTCTCCCAGCTGCGAAAGCGCAGCCGGGAGAACTGGGTGATGAACTCCTTTCTGCTGACCGTGGGGCTGGCGGTGGTGCTGATCAACGCCCACCAGATATTCTTCGGGGCGGATTTCAAGGGCATCACGCAATACTGGGCCGGCGCGCCTATTTCGGTCATGGACGTGTTCATCTCGCGCGACCGGGCCATGTCCTTTGCACTGGCGGCCCTGGTGGTGGTGGTGTTCTGGTTTTTCATGACCTACACGCGCACGGGCCGGGCGATCCGGGCGGTGTCCCAGGACGAGAACGGCGCCCTGATGGTCGGCATCGGCATCAAAGGCATTCTAATGCTCACCATGTCCCTGTCGTGCGCGCTGGCGGCCATTGCCGGGGCGAGCCTGCTCTTTATGTACCCGTCCTATCCCTCGGTGGGGCTCGAGCCCTTGTACATGGCCTGGTTCGTGGTGATCCTGGCCGGCCTGGGCAACGTGCTCGGGGCGGTGATGGGCGCCTTCATGGTGGCGCTTTTAAAGGTGCTCACGGTGGAGTACATCGGTTCGGGCTGGGATTTCGTGGTGCCCTCGGCCCTGATCATCGTGGTTCTGATCTTTAAACCCAGCGGCATATTCGGCTCCGAAGTGCGCGGCATCCTGGATAAATAGCGGAGGATCCATGGACCAAACCAACCCTGTGAACAAGGTGCTGGACCGGTTGTGCCTGACCCCGGCGGGCCTGATCGGCCTGGTGGTGCTGTTCGTCCTGCCCCTGATACCGCCTTTCGACCAGGAGTACCTGCTGCGCTGGCTGATCAGTGCGGCGCTTATCGCGGCCTTGGCCATCGCCTTTGACTTTACGGCCGGCTTCATCAACATCGTGAACTTCGGCTATGCGGCCATCATGGGTCTGGGGGGCTACACCTCGGCCATCCTGGCCGAGCGCCTGGGCCTGAACCCGTGGCTGGGCATGCTCGCCGGGGGCCTTCTGGCCGCCTTCCTGGGCTTTGTGATCGGGGCCATCACGTTGCGGCTGCGGGGCATCTTCGCCGCGTGCCTGGCCTGGTTCTTCGGCCTGGCGCTGATGGGGCTGGCCACCAAGATGGTCTGGCTGACCCGCGGGCCTTTAGGCATGCGCGTGGACCGGCTGTTCGAAACCCAGTCCAACGTGCCCTACTACTACCTGTCGCTTATGATGATGATCGTGGTCTACATCCTGTGCAAGTGGTGCACGCGCACCAAGATGGGCCTGGCCTTCAAGGCCATCGGGCAGAACATGGAGGCGGCGCGCACCTCGGGGATCAACCCGGTGTTCTACCGGCTGGTGAACTTTACCCTGAGCTGCGGCCTGGCCGGCTGGCTGGGAGGCTTCTACGCCCACTATTACGGGATCCTGACCCCGGATGTGATGAACACCTCCAAGACCGTGGAGATCCTGGCGGTGGCCTACATCGGCGGCCGGGGCAGCCTGTGGGGCGGGGCGGCGGTGGCCTTTCCCTTCATCTTCGCCATGGAGCTGGTGCGCTCGTCGCTCTCGAGCCTGCCGGGGCTCAACCTGCTGCTCTACGGCCTGCTGCTGATCCTGGTGATGATCTACTACCCGGGCGGCTTCGCCGGCTTCTTCGACTCCACCTTCAGAACAACCAAAAACAAGACGCTCGGCTATTTCTTCAACGGGCACAAGGTTCTTTCAAGCCTGACCTGAACAATTGGCCATCAAACGTTATATTGGCTTTCAATCTTTGCAAATCCACAGTTGACCCGGTTTTTCGGGCACCGAAAAATTTGTGCGCATATGAAATATAATTTCCGGAATAAAAAAACTAAAGGAGATCAACCCTAATGAAGACGCAGGCAAGAGTCGTGGTCATCGGCGGAGGCGCTATCGGCGTCAGCACGGCTTACCATCTGGCAAAATATGGCTGGACGGATGTGGTGTTGATTGAAAAACACGAGCTGACTTCCGGCTCCACCTGGATGGCGGCGGGCAACTGTTCCTTCTTTCACGGCAATTACTACTGCACCCAGGTCAACATGAAGAGTATCGAGATCTACCAGCAGTTGGAAGCTGAGACCGGTCAGAGCGTCGGCTGGCACACCACCGGCTCCATCCGGACGGCGGACAATCCCGGCCGCATGGAAGAGTTGGGCTATATATACAGCATGAACCGCTGCCTGGGGCTCGATGTGAACTGGGTCACGCCGGAGCAGATCAAAGAGATGCATCCGCTTATGAACACCGCCGGCATCATCGGCGGCCTTTATTGGCCCGATGATGGCGATGTGGACCCCAACGGCATCACCATGGCCATGAGTATCGGCGCCAAGAAGCACGGTGCGGAAATCAACACTCACACCCAGGTCACCGGCATCGATCGCACCGCCTCCGGCGAGTGGCTGGTGCACACCGACAAAGGCGACATCACCTGTGAATATGTCGTCAATGCCGCGGGTCTGTGGGCGCCCCAGGTAGCCAAAATGGTCGGACTGGAAATCCCGTCCATCGCCGGCGAGCATACCCATATCCTCTTTGAAGCCATTGATGTCATAGACAAAAGCACCACGCCGCTGCCACAGGTGCGCGATCCCGACCGCTCCATCTACATCCGCCAGGAGATGGACAGCCTGATCCTCGGCCTCTACGAGAGCAAAGTGAAACAGTGGAACCCGAGGGGGGTGCCCTGGGACTACGCCCAGACCGAACTGCAGCCGGACATCGACCACATCGCGGATTTTATCGAACACGGTATCTATCGATTTCCGATCATGGGTGAAACCGGTTTCAAGCACGTGACCGACGGCCCCATCACCTATACCCCCAATGGCGATCCCCTGGTGGGACCGGCTTATCCGCTCAAAAATTTCTTTCACGCCTGCGGGTACAGTTTCGGTATCACTCAGGCCGGCGGCATCGGCCATTACCTGGCCGGTTGGATCATGACCGGCGAACCGGAAATCGACCTGTGGCCGGTCGACAGCCGCCGCTATGGCAGCTACGCCAACTGGGCCTACAACCACGAGAAGATCGAGGACACCTATCCCAGGCTTTATGCCATAATCTGCCCCAACGACTGGCGCGCTGCCGCCCGTCCCAACCGCACCGCGCCCATTTACGAGTACCAGAAACAGGCCGGTGCCGTCTTCGGCGACTACTACGGCTGGGAATGCCCCAACTATTTCAGCGACGGCGGCGATGACCGCCGTGAAAACCCGGGTTGGAAACGCACCAACACCTTCAAATACGTGGAGGCCGAGTGCCAGCACGTTATGAAAAAGGTGGGTCTCCTGGATCTCTCCCGCTTCGCCAAGACCCGCATCACCGGTCCCGGCGCCGAAGCCTGGCTCAATCACATGACCTGTCAGAAGGTGCCGACCCGCGACGGCCGCATTGCCCTTTCCCCCATGCTGGACAAAAACGGCCATTTCAAGTCGGACATGACGGTGACCAAGATCAAGGACGGCGAGTACTTCTGCGTCACTGCCTCCGTGGGCAAACGTCACGACCAGCACTGGATGATGGAAAACCTTCCCCCGGATGGGAGTGTCTGCATGGAGGATGAGACCTACCGGATTGGGTGCCTGGTCATAGCCGGCCCCAGGAGCCGGGACGTGCTGACCAAAGCTTCTTACGACGATGTCTCCAACGAGGCATTTCCCTTCGGCACCAGCCGCGAAATCTATGTGGGACGGGTCAAATGCCGGGTCAACCGCATGAACTACGTAGGTGAACTGGGCTATGAAATCTTTCATCCCATCGAGTCCCAGATTCCGGTCTACCAGACCCTGATGGCCGCGGGAGAGGAATTCGACCTGAAGATGTTCGGCATGTACGCCATGGACTCCATGCGCCTGGAAAAGGGCTACCTGGCCTGGAAGAGTGAAATGAACGTCCACCATACCCCGCTGGAGACCACCGTGGCCTGGACGGTAAAAATGGACAAGGATTTCATCGGCAAGGCCGGCCTGGAGAAGCAGAAGGCCGCCGGTGTTCCCCGGCAGCTGGTCTGCCTGGTTTGCGCGGCCGAAGATGCCGATCCCTGGGGCTACAATCCCATTTTCAGCGGTGACCGGATTGTCGGTATGACCTCCTCGGGCGGCTATGGACACCGCACCGGCAAGAGCATCGCCCTGGGGTACGTGCCCCCGGACCTGGCCTCAACCGGAACCAGGCTGGCAGTGGAAGTGCTCGGTAAAAAACTGGCGGCCGAAGTGGTGACCATGCCGCTCTACGACCCGCAAAACGAGAAGATGAAATCCTAAAAGAAAAGACGATGGAGGACACCATCATGCAGATTTACGTATGCGTTAAGCATGTGCCCGACACGGCTGCCAACATCAAGGTTGTCGGTGAAAACGGCTTTGACGATGCCAGCGGTAAATTCATCGCCAATCCATACGACGAATATGCCGTCGAGCAGGCGGTGCGACTGGTGGAGAAGGACGGCGGCGAAGTGGTCGTCGTCACCGTAGGCAAGGCGGCGGCCGTCGCCACGATCCGCGCGGCGATGGCCATGGGCGCCCACCGGGGCATCCTGGTCACCGTCGACAGCCAGTTTCTGGACAGTCAAACCACCGCCCTGGCCCTCAAGACGGTCATAGAAAAGGACGGCCGGCCGGATATCATCTTCGGCGGCAAGGGGGCCGTCGACTCGGAAGGTTTTCAGACCCTCTACCGATTGGCAGCCGCCCTGAACCTGCCGGTGGTCAACGAAATCAACCAGATGGAACTGGGCGACGGCCAGGTCACTGTCAGCCATGAAATCGGCGGCGGCGCCCGTGAACGCGTACAAGTTTCCCTGCCCTGCGTGTTGGGAGCCACCAAAGGCCTCAACGAGCCTCGCTATCCAAAATTCCCGGACATCATGAAGGCCAAAAAGAAAGAGATCAAGCAGGTGGCCATTGCCGACCTGGGCCTCGCCATCGGCCACCCGCAAAGCGAGGTGGTCAAACTGGAAAAGGTTCCCGAGCGCTCCGGTGCCAAAATACTGAACGGTGATGTCCGTCAGGCGGTCGAAGAACTGGTGCGGATACTGAAAGAGGAAGAAAAAGTCATCTAAGGAGAAAACCATGGCAACCATCGGCATTTATATAGAAACCGAAGACGGCCACGTCAAGGAAGCAAACTTCGGTGTCCTTACCCTTGCCCGACGGCAGGACGCTGCATCGATCATCGCCTTTGTGACCGAGGGGTCGGCCGAGGCGGTCAAAGACGCTCTGGGCCGCTACGGGGCGCAGAAGGTGGTTCAGCTCGGCGTTGACGGTGGCGATCTTTCCGCCAACCCCGACCTCAACGCCCGGGCCCTGGCCGCCGCGGTTGACACATACGGCCTTAACGCACTCCTGGGACTGGCCAGCGCCCGCGGACGGGATATCTTCGCGCGGTTGGCCGCCTGTATGGATCTGCCCCTGGCGTCGGACTGCCTGGATCTTGACCTGGCCGCCAATACCGTGAAGAAATCACATTTTTCCGGTAAAACCGTGGCCACCATCAAGATGTCCGGCAAGGTGATGCTGTGTGCCATTCGTCCCAATGCCATCGATGCGGTGGAAGCGCCGGCCGCCGCTGCCCTAGAATCCTTTGTGGCGCCGGTGCAGGATCCCGGGTTCCTAAAGGTGGTGGATGTCAAAAAGGAAGCCGCCGATAAAATCGATCTGACCGAAGCCGGCGTCATCGTCACCGGCGGCCGGCCGATCGCTTTGGCGGACAATTATAAAATGTTGGCGGAATGCGCCAAGCTGCTGGGCGGCGCCATCGGCGCCTCACGCGCCGCCGTGGATGCGGGGTTTGCCCCCCACTCCATGCAGGTGGGGCAGACCGGCAAGACCGTCAGCCCCCGGCTCTATATTGGCTGCGGCCTCTCCGGTTCGGTGCAGCATTTTGCGGGCATGAAAACCTCCAAGGTGATCGTGGCGATCAATGTCGACAAGGATGCGCCCATCTTCGAAAAATGCGACTACGGCATCATCGGCGACCTGTTCGAGGTGGTGCCGGTGCTCACCGAGGTGCTGAAAGAAAAACTGTAGCCATTCCGGCCGTCTTCATCTGCCTGGGGGCGCTGCCCGGCCGCGAACCCGTCATGCGCAGGCGGGCCCGTTGCGGCGGCAAGATCACGGACTGGTTAAGATCGGCAATTGGTATCGTCAATGGAAACCTACACCATCGTCAAATCGTTTGTCATGCTCATGGCCCTGGTCGGAGCCGTCTCCTTTTTCTTTTTGCGGGTCGGACGTCTGTATCGCCTGATGATGGCGGTCGAGGGCACCACCGAATTTAAACTGGACCGGGTCAAAGAGCGCATCGGCGTGGTGTTCACGGACGTTCTGGGCCAGGCCAACGTTCGACGCAAGAAACTGCCCGGCATCGCGCATGCCCTGATTTTTTTCGGTTTTCTGGCCATTCAGCCTCACAGCCTGGAGTTGATGCTCAAGGGCGTGTGCCCGGCCTTCGAGGTGGGGCGCTGGATTCCCGGTCTTTACGGCGGCTACCTGTTCGTGGCCGACATCCTGGCGAGCCTCGTGCTGGTGGGGTTCGCCTATGCCATCTACCGGCGGGTTTGGCTGCGTCCCGGTTACCTCACCCTCGGCCGCGACGCCAACCTGATCATTCTGTTTACCTGCCTGATCATCGTCACATTCCTGTTTATCAATGCCTTCCAGACCCTGTTACCCGTGGAACCCGGCGCCTTTGACTACCGGGGTGTTTTCCCCTTGTCCGGCGCACTGGTGAGCGTTTTCGGGTTGGAAAGGCTGAGCCCCGCGCAGGTTTTCGCAGGCTACGAGATCAGCTACTGGGTCCACATAGCCACCATCCTCAGCTTTCTGATCTATATTCCGGGGTCCAAACACCTGCACCTGCTGGCGGCCGCTCCTAACGTTTTCCTGAAGCCCCTGGAGCGCGAAAAGGCCATCCTCAAGACCGATATCGAAAACGAAGAACGGGAGACCTTCGGCCTGGGCAAGGTCAGCGAATTGAACTGGAAAAACGTTCTCAACCTTTACGCCTGCACCGAGTGCGGCCGTTGCGAGGAGCAGTGCCCGGCGGCCAATACGGACAAGCCCCTGTCGCCCAAAAAGGTGGTTCACGACCTTAAAGCAGACCTGCTGAACCAGTCCGCGGCCATTCTGGGCGGCTACATGGACCAGGTGAAGCCCATCGTCCGGCCGGACTCACCGGTCACCGGCGACGTGCTCTGGTCCTGCACCACCTGTCGGGCGTGCGAAGACATCTGCCCGGTGAATATCGAACATCTGGATTTTGTCATCGAAGCGCGCAAACACCAGGTGCTCATGGAGGCCAGTTTTCCACCGGAGGTGCAGGAGACGTTCACCAACCTGGAAAATCAGGCCAATCCGTGGGGCTTCGGCGCCGACAGCCGGGCGGACTGGTGCAAGGGCATGGACGTTTTGTTGATGAGCGACCATCCCGAAGCCGAACTGCTCTGGTTCGTGGGCTGCGCCGGATCATTCGACGACCGGGGCAAGAAGATCTCCCAGGCCATGGCGCGGGTGCTGCGGCACGCCGGAGTCGACTTCGCCATTCTGGGACCGGAAGAGACCTGCAACGGCGATATGGCCCGGCGGGCCGGCAACGAATATCTGGCCCAGATGCTGATCCGGCAAAATGTCGAGACCCTCAACCAGTACAAACCGAAGAAAATTCTGACCGGGTGTCCGCACTGCTTCAATATTATCAAGAACGAATATCCGCAGTTCGGCGCCGGCTTCCCGGTGGTCAGCCACGCCGAGTTTCTCTTCGACTTGCTCAAGCAGGGACGCCTGAGGCCCCACGGCAATAGCCCGGGCACCCTGACTTTCCACGATTCGTGCTACCTGGGGCGCTGGAACGGCATCCTCCAGCCGCCCCGCGATCTGCTGCGGTCTATTAACAGCGGCCAATTGACCGAGATGCAGCGCATCCGCGAAAAGGGCTTCTGCTGCGGCGCCGGCGGCGGCCGCATGTTCATGGAAGAGACGATCGGCAAGCGGATCAACATTGAAAGGGCCCGGGAGGTGATCGGAACCGGTGCCGCCACAGTCGCCGTCGCGTGCCCGTTTTGCGCCACCATGCTCTCAGACGGGTTGCGGGACGAGGGCGCCGAAGTTGCGGTCAAGGACATCGTCGAGATTGTCGACGAGGCCCTGGGCCGAGAAGATGGCCCGGAAGGCTTCACGTCCGGGCGCTAAATAGTTGAAGTGATCGACTGGCGGGAATTTATTCCATGAATATTTTCAGCCTGATTGAAGGCTTTGAAACCATTTACATATCTATAGTTTAAGATAAAGATTCTGGCAAGACCAGAGGGAGGCGGCTGTATAGTCATACGCCAACGACCGATACCAGCAGCCAAAACCTTATCTTAAAGCCTATACATTAAATCGATTGGAGGGAGCGCTATGACACCAGAAGAAAAGATTGTCGATATCCTGCAGAAGAACGAGACCGCCTATGAAATTTTCGAACACGAACCGGTCTATACCAATCCCACCATGGCGGCGGCCCTGAACGTGACCGAAGCGGAAACGGTCAAATCCCTGGTGCTCCTGACCAAGGAGAAGAAAATGGTGGTCATGGTCATGCCCGGAGACAAAAAAGTGGACTGGAAGAAAGCTGCCGCCGGTATCGGAACCAAGAAAGTCTCCTTCGCCAAACCCGAGGAAGTCCTGGAGAAGGTCGGCTGTGAGGTGGGCTGCGTTCCACCGTTCGGGCAATTGACCGACTTGCCCATCTTCATGGACAAGGACCTGACCAAAAAAGAATACGTTTTCTTCAACCCGGGGGTTCACGACAAATCCTTCAAGATCAAGGCCTGGGACTTGAAAAAATTGTGTAATCCCACCCTCGTCTAAGACGGAAAGGCCCAATATGGAACAATCCAGCAAGACAACACCCCTTTATGCCTGGCACGTCGCCAGGGGCGCCACCATGTCGGCCTTCGGCGGATACCTGATGCCGCTTTGGTATGCATCGGCCAAAGAAGAACACCTGGCGGTCGTGACCGCCGCCGGATTGTTCGATACCAGCCATATGGCCGTTCTGAGCGCGGACGGCCCGGGGGCGCGCGATCTTTTACAGGAAACGTTCACTCAGAACCTGGCGGCCTGCGTCGGTTCGGCCAAATCGCCGCTGTCTGCCGGACGCTGTGTCTACGGCGCTTTTTTGAACGAAGCCGGAAAGGTCATCGACGATTCCATCATCTACCAAAGCGGAAACGACGCTTACTTGGTGGTGGTCAACGCCGGAATGGGTGCGGCCATCGCCCGCCATCTGACCGAATACAAGCACGATCGCAGGGCCACCATTACCGATCGGACGGATCGGCTGGGCAAAGTCGATCTTCAGGGACCCCTGGTCGCCAAAATCCTGACCAAAATCCTGGCAGATCCGACCCAAGTTCTGGACCGCATGCCCTACTTCAGCTTCAAGGGCCATTTCGATCCGGCCGCCGCCGGCCCGGATGGGGTGACACTTAAAAACGGCCAATCGATCCTGCTGTCGCGCACGGGCTACACCGGAGAATTCGGATTCGAGATTTTCACGGATCCGCGGCACTTGCCCGACTTGTGGGAAATGCTTCTGAAAGCCGGTGCTTCATATCGCCTGACGGTCTGCGGATTGGCGGCGCGCGATTCGCTGCGCTCCGGCGCGGTGCTGCCGCTGTCTCATCAGGATATCGGGCCCTGGAGATTCATCAACCACCCCTGGCAGTTCGCCCTGCCGTTCAGCGAGGACCACAGCGGCTTCACCAAGTCGTTTGTCGGCAGCCAGGCGCTGCTGTCCGCCGAAGGATCCGAATACACCTATGCCTTTGTGGGTCAGGACTTGCGCAAGGTTTCCCCGGCCGATGGACCCGTTGTTCTCGATGCGCGCAACAAAGAAATCGGGACGGTTCTTACCTGTGCCACCGACATGGCCATCGGCTTGGCGGGCGACCGGATCTACAGCATCGCCAGCTCCGACAAACCGCAGGGGTTCAAACCCAAAGGGTTGTGCTGCGGCTTCATCAAAGTGACTACCGCGCTGTCGGTCGGTGACACGGTGCAGCTTAAAGACAACCGCCGAACGCTGACGGTCACCATCGCAACCGATGTCCGCCCCGCTCGAACGGCGCGCAAGCCCCTTGCGGAGATGGTGTAGGCGTATTATCGAAAAACAATGGCCCGCAGGGCCCATCAAGGAGACGCAAGCCATGAAGGAGATCACCCAGTTAAACCTGCCGGAAGATGTACTTTACGCCGATGACCACGAATGGGTGCGCAAGGACACCGGCACGGTCAAAATCGGAATTTCGGATTACGCCCAGGATCAGCTGGGCGACATTGTTTACGTGGAACTGCCCCGGGTCGGCGACAAGTTCGATCAAAAGGAAGCGTTCGGCAGCGTGGAATCGGTCAAGGCCGTATCGGAGCTTTTCATGCCGGTGGGCGGTGAGGTGGTGGCCGTTAACGCAGGGCTTGAGGCGGCGCCCGAATGGGTCAACACCGCACCCTACACGGACGGCTGGATGGTAGAAGTAAAACCCGAAGATCCGGCCCAAATCGATGCCCTGATGTCCAAGGACGCCTACGTCGAGATGCTGAAAGGACTTTGATAATGCGTTATCTTCCGAATACCGAGCAGGAGATCGCCGCCATGCTGGAAGTGATCGGCGCGCCGGGCATGGACGATTTGTTTGCGACAATTCCGGGCGAATGCCGCCGCAAGGACTCCATGAAGCTGCCCACGGCCATGACCGAATGGGAATTGAACCAGCACATGGACAAGCTGGCCGATCAGGTGTCGGGCCTACAGTTTTACAAGGTCTTCGTAGGCGCCGGAAGCTATCATCACCATGTTCCCGCATCGGTGTCCTATCTGCTGGGGCGTTCCGAATTCTCTACGGCCTACACGCCTTACCAACCGGAAATCAGCCAGGGCACGCTGCAGGCGATCTACGAATACCAATCTCTGGTGACGCGCTTGCTGGGCATGGACGTGGCCAATGCGTCCATGTATGACGGCGCTTCGGCGCTGGCCGAAGCCCTCCTGATGGCCATCCGCATCAGCCGCCGCAACAAGGTGGCGGTCTCCAGGGCGATCCACCCGAACTATCGGCAAGTGGTCGACACCTATTTCAAGCCAACGGGTTATGAGATCATCGAACTGCCCTATCGACCCGACGGCCGCAGCGATCTTGCGGCGTTATCCGACATATCCGATCTTGCCGCCATCGCCGTTCAATCGCCCAACTTTTTCGGCTGCATCGAGGACCTGGAAAGCATTGCCCTCAAAGCCCATGCGGATCCCAAAACGCTGATGGTGGCCTGTTTTACCGAACCGTTGGCCTATGGATTGGTGAAGAATCCCGGCAGTCTCGGGGCCGATATCGCCTGCGGGGAAGGGCAGAGCTTCGGGATCCCGCAGTCCTTTGGAGGTCCCGGCCTGGGAATGTTCGCCGCCAAGAAAACCTACGTGCGCAGCATGCCCGGCCGGCTGGTCGGCCGGACCGTGGACCGAAACGGCAAAGGGGGCTTCGTCCTGACCCTGGCCACCAGAGAGCAGCACATCCGGCGTGAAAAAGCGACCAGCAACATCTGTTCCAATCAAGGCCTGTGCGCCACCACGGCGGCCATGTACATGGCCTCGCTGGGCGGCACCGGTTTGCGGGGCCTGGCGACGCTAAATTACGACAAAGCGGCGTATCTCAAAAAGCGGATGGTTCAGGCCGGGGTGAGCCTGCCGTTCGATGCGCCGACCTTCAATGAATTCGTGGTCAAACTGCCGGCCGGATTCGAACAGAAATATCAACGACTGCTGGAGAAAAAGATCGTTGCCGGTCTTCCGTTGGCTCCTTATTACCCGGAGCTGGCCGGCTGCCATCTCTTTTGCGTGACGGAGACATTCAGCCGGCAGGACATGGACACACTTATTGAGGAGGTGGCCGCATGAAAGAAGCCGTTGGAACCAAGGGTCTTATATTCAATGAGCCGCTTCTTTGGGAAAAAGGCGTGCGGGGCAGAACGGGATTTTCGATGCCCCGGCGCGATATCGAAGAAGCCCCCATGGACGAGAAGCTCAAGGGTGGTTTGCCCGATTTTCCCGATCTGTCCGAGGTCGATGTGGTGCGTCACTACACCCGGCTCTCGCAGTGGAATTTCGGGGTCGACAGCGGCATGTATCCCCTGGGATCCTGCACCATGAAGTACAATCCCAAGACCAATGAACGGCAGGCCGCCCTGCCGGGGTTCGCGGCGGCCCATCCGCTGGTGCCGGCCCGGCTGTCACAGGGGATTCTGCAGCTGCTCTTTGACTTGCAGCGCTATCTGGCCGAGATCACCGGCATGGATGCCGTTTCCCTCCAACCGGCGGCCGGCGCCCAAGGCGAGCTGGCCGGCATGCTGATTTGCCATGCCTATCATGCCCACAAAGGCCTGCCCAGGTCCAAGATCCTGATCCCCGACACCGCCCACGGGACCAATCCGGCCAGTGCGTCGCTGTGCGGGTTTAAATCGATTCCGGTCAAGTCCAATGCACAGGGCATTTTGTCTCCGGAGGTCATCGGCGAACTGATGGATGAAGATACGGCCGGCATCATGGTGACCAACCCCAACACCCTTGGCCTGTTCGAGGACAACATCCAGCGGGTGGCCGAAATCGTGCACGCCAAGGGCGGCCTGGTCTATTGTGACGGCGCCAATATGAACGCCGTCATGGGCATCATCGACATGCAGGCCGCAGGCGTGGATATTCTCCATCTCAACCTGCACAAAACCTTTTCCACCCCCCATGGCGGCGGCGGCCCGGGCAGCGGCCCGGTCTGCGTCACCAAAGAACTGGAGAAATTTCTACCGGTACCGCGGGTGGTTTTCGAGCAGGGACAATATCTGCTTTCGACCGATTTTCCCGATACCATCGGCAAGTTGCACGCGTTTTACGGCAACGTCGGCGTGCAGATCAAGGCCTGCAGCTACATCCTCAGCATGGGGGCCGAAGGGCTCAAACAGGCCAGCCAGATGGCGGTGTTGAATGCCAACTACATCAAGGATAGCCTCAAGGAGAGCTATCATCTTCCCTACGATCGGCCGTGCATGCACGAGTGCGTATTTACCGATCAGAAGCAGTCCGCTTTCAAGGTATCCACGTTGGACATTGCCAAGCGGTTGATGGACTACGGGTTTCATCCCCCGACGATCTACTTCCCGCTGGTGGTCAGCGGGGCCATTATGATCGAACCCACCGAAACCGAACCCAAGGAGAGCCTGGACGCTTTTATCGACGCCATGCGAGCGATCGCCATCGAGGCTGAAAAAGATCCGGAAGTGTTGCACCGGGCGCCGTTGCTGCCCAAACTCAACCGGTTGGATGAAACCGGCGCTGCGCGCAATCCCTGCCTTTGCGAATAGGGCCTCTAAAACAGGAAAAAAACGATGAAAATTCTCGTAGCTTACGATGGATCGAATGCGGCGCTCAAAGCTCTTAAAACGGCCGTTTCCCATGCCAAAGTTTTTCAGGCCACGATTGTTGTGGTGACATCTCTTTACGGCGAGCACAAGGAATCCAGGGAGGAGATTGAAGAGGCTGAAGCGCAGTTGAAGAAAGCCGAAGAACTTGTCAACAAGGAGGGTGTCCTGTGCGAAGGCCATTTGCTGATACGGAACATGGTTCCGGGTGAAGACATCCTGAGATTCGCCGCAGAGCACCGGGTCGACCAAATCTTTGTCGGCATCAAACACCGGTCCAAGGTCGGCAAACTGGTGTTCGGTTCAAACGCGCGCCACGTCATCTTGAATGCCCCCTGTCCGGTCGTCTCGGTTCGATAGCGTCTGTTCACAGATCAACCCTTCTTTTTGAGGAGACGAATCATGGGAATGACAACGGACGAACTTTATTTCAAACCGCGCCTGCAGGTCATCAATGAAGCACAGATCGACCAGCTTCATGAGGCCACACTGGATGTGCTGCAGCGCACGGGAGTGAAGATCACCCATCCCGTGGCCCTTGAAATACTTTCGGCAGCCGGTGCACAGGTCACCGGCGACAGGGTCAAGATACCCGGGTGGCTTGTGGAAGATGCGATTCGCAAAGCCCCTTCCCGAATCGTGCTGGGAACGCGCACCGGCAGAAGGGCCGTATTCTTGGAACGGGACAAGAGCTTTTTCGGTCCCAGTCTGGACTGTGTCGACTACATGGACCCTGAAACCCACGAGCGCACGCGGTTCAAAAGCGAGCACGTCAAAGTAACCGCCGCCCTGTGTGACGCCCTGCCCAATTTCCAGTGGTGCATGACCATCGGCATGGCCGATGACGTGCCGGCCGACATTGCCGACCGGATCATCGCCCGTCAGGTGTTCGAACACTGCGAAAAGCCCCTGGTTTTCTGCTGCAAGGACACCAACAGCGTCAAGGACACGTATGAAATGGCCTTGCTGATCTGCGGCGGCAAGGAGAAGTTTGACGAGGCGCCCACCGTGGTCCACTACTCGGAGCCGATTTCGCCTCTGGTCTATTTCGATCCGGCTATGGACAAACTCATTTATTGCGCCGAAAACCGGATCCCGTTGATCAATGTCCCGGCGCCCCAGTGCTGCGGCAGTGCGCCGGCTACCTTTGCCGGGGCGCTGGTACAGGCCAGCGCCGAGT
>JBAPSB010000302.1:0-2262 GCA_049281435.1 Desulfobacterales bacterium | reverse complement strand
GGCCGAAGTTACCGATACCGGGTTTGCCAGACAGACGGCGGCAGCCGCATCAAAGACGGATGACCGTTCGAGCGGTGCGCCCGATTTGGAAGCCGCAATCGCGGCGGCTGGTTCCCTGTCCGCTCAGGCCGGATACAACGCCGACCGCGACGAACCGTCCGACCCGTTGAGCGAACCGCGGCCGGAAACCCTTTCCGGAGCGCCGTTCGAAGCGCTTGTCGAGCAGGCGGTCAAAAAATTGCTCGGCGAAAAAATCGATGCGATGCTCGCCGATGCCATCGACAAGGCGGTGACCACGGAGATCGGGCGACTGAAAACCCTGCTATTGGGTGACACGGATTACGATCGTTGAACGCCTGACAGGGGCACGGCACGCCGTGCCCCTGCGATTTACCGCCTGATCATTTCACGCCTGTAATATCCCCTCTTATTTGTCCATCCGGATACCGGCGGCAACCAAGCTTGCCCATTTTTATGGACCGGATTCCGCCCCGGTAAAGCATTCGCAGACCGCGGCACGATTACCTGTTGAAAAATCAGCGGCAGTTTAATAAGAATGGGCCTTGTTTTTTCATTCTGATATCAGCACTCTCATGGGGACGCCCTCTGGCGGGCCTCATTTAAAAAGGAGTAACGGGGTATGAGTCAGGACCTGTTGGACAAGGGCTACGAACCGCAGGCAGTCGAGAGCCGCTGGTATGCATTCTGGGAGGAACAAGGTCTGTTCGACGCGCATGTCGATCCTTCACGCGGGAGTTTCTCCATCGTCATACCACCGCCGAATGTCACCGGCGTCCTGCACATGGGGCACGCCCTGAACAACACCTTGCAGGACATTTTGTGCCGCTACCGGCGGCAGCGGGGCGACACCGTTCTGTGGATGCCCGGCACCGATCACGCCGGCATCGCCACCCAGAATGTCGTCGAACGCAAGCTGGCCGAGGAAGGCCTGGACCGTCACCAGCTCGGCCGCGAAAAGTTTATCGAAGCCGTGTGGCAGTGGCGCCAGAAATACGGCAGCGCGATCACCAACCAGCTGAAACGGCTGGGGGCCTCGTGCGACTGGAAGCGCGAGCGCTTTACCATGGACGAAGGCCTCTCGGTGGCCGTTCGCAAGGTGTTCGTCCAACTTTACGAGGAGGGCCTGATCTATCGCGGCAACTACATCATCAACTGGTGCCCGCGCTGCGCCACCGCCCTGGCCGACCTCGAGGTCGAACACGAGGAGATCAACGGCCACCTCTACCACATCCGCTATCCTTACCCGAACGGCGCCGGGGGCATCGTCGTCGCCACCACGCGTCCCGAAACCATGCTGGGCGACACGGCCGTGGCGGTCCACCCGGAAGACGAACGCTACCGCGATGCGGCGGCCAAAGCCGTCCTCCTGCCGCTGACGGACCGGGTCATACCGGTCATCAGGGACACCTATGTGGACAGGTCTTTTGGCACCGGGGCCCTGAAGGTCACCCCGGCCCACGACGCCAACGACTACGAGATCGGACTGCGCCACGATCTGCCGGTGATCAAGGCCATCGGCGACGACGGCCGGATGACCGCTGCGGCCGGAAAGTTCGAAGGCCTGGAGCGCTTCGACTGTCGCAAGGCGGTGGTCGAGGCGCTCAAGGCCGGCGGGTATCTGGTTAAAATCGAGGACTACCGGCACGGCGTGGGCCACTGCTACCGCTGCAAGGACATCGTGGAACCCAATCTTTCCCGGCAGTGGTTCGTGAAAACCGGTCCGCTGGCCGAAAAAGCCATCGCGGCGGTCAAGGAGGGCCGCACCCGCATCGTTCCCGAAACCTGGGCCGCCACCTACTTCGACTGGATGACCAACATCCGCGACTGGTGCGTGTCGCGTCAGATCTGGTGGGGTCACCAGATTCCGGCCTGGACCTGCACGGGGTGCCGGGAGTTGATCGTGGCCATGGAGGCCCCGGCCACCTGCCCGGCGTGCGGCAGCGCCGCTCCGGTGCAGGAGACTGATGTCCTCGACACCTGGTTCAGCTCGGCGCTGTGGCCGTTTTCCACCATGGGCTGGCCGGAGCGTACACCGCTTCTGGAGACCTTCTACCCGACCTCGGTGCTGGTCACCGGCTTCGACATCCTCTTTTTCTGGGTCGCCCGCATGATGATGATGGGCCTGCACTTCATGGGCGATGTGCCGTTCAGGGATGTGTACGTCCATGCCCTCGTGCGCGACGAAGAGGGCAAGAAGATGAGCAAATCGAAGGGTAACGTCATCGATCCGCTGAGCGTGAT
>JBAPSB010000301.1:0-5562 GCA_049281435.1 Desulfobacterales bacterium | reverse complement strand
GAAAATGCCGTGGCCCGGCGTGTTGCCGACCTTCTTGAGATTGACATTAAGCTTGTCTGGTCGCCCGGCAAGAATCGCTTGATTGTAAAGGCTCGCAGCCTCTTTTGCTATTGGTTGGTGAGCGAGTCAGGCCTAAGCATGTCACAACTTGCACGGCAATTGGGTCTGTCAGTTACCGCGATCAGCCAGTCCGTGGAACGCGGTAGGCGAATTGTCGCTGAGGAAAAATTTTCGTTTGACAAGGTAAAACTTTAAAAATTGAGAGCCCTAAAAATACTTGGATTTAGATCCAATAACTCGCATCTGTTCTGGCTTTCTTCGAGCGGACTATTCATTATATCATCGTTAGAAATCTATTATAGCTGGTTCACAAAGTTCGATTTTTTTGTTGATTTTATCGCATTTGCCATCATCAAGGAATACGAAGAGACTCTATCCTTGGGAAGTCTGAAGTGAAATAACTATTGCTGCGGGAACAGCCAGGCGTCTGATCAGTTTGAAGAAGGGGCGTGGGGCACGCGACGAATTTTTTCTGATCCGTAGCCTTGCTCTTCAAGGAAGGTCACCAACCGTTTGTAATCTTCCTCCGGTATAGACGGCCTCCGCGCCATAATCCATACATAGTCACGCTTACTACGACCGATTATCGTTTGCTCATAATTATCGGACAGGTAAATGATTCGGTATTCCGCTTTAAATGGCCATATGAACTGCATACCCCAGACAGCGTTGGATTGTTTGTTCTCAACAAATCCCTGCGGTGTGTAGGTCTTGAGCGGTCCTTCAAATCCACCCTTGTTGAACCGGAAGGTGGTTTCAATGGTGTCATCTTCGGCCAGTTTGTAGGATTCAACCGCATTGTAGGCATCGGTCTCGATGAAGGTTGGGATGCTGGCAATCACATACCAGTCGCCCATGAAACGCTTCAGATCGACGGATTCAACCGTGTGAATCGGGTTCATGGTCTGACAGCCCCATAACGATATAATTATGAATAGGGAACCGATTGCTTTAAGCGCGCCCATTTTCACCTCATTTTGAAAATATCCATTAAGCCTGCTCAGGCACGCATTTGAGAAAATAAAAAGGGCTCAGATAAATTCTCTGAGCCTTTACTTGCATGATTCACAAAATTCAGCCTGCAATCGACACTGGTGAATGTTTCCCGATATATTCCATGGTCTCTTCGTATTTACCGCGCATATCGATCGTGCCACCGTCGATATCCTTCTTTTGAGGGGTCCACTCGGTGGGGCACTCGTTTTCCAGCTGTTCGATACGAGATGACATGTCAGTGATGAGCATGTTCAGGTCTTGAATGTTGGGCAACACTTTTTCTCTTTCTTTGGATCCAAGGGTTTCGACCTTCCGGGCCAGGTCATACATTTTAGCCTTCCACGCAGTCAATTCCATC
This sequence comes from Desulfobacterales bacterium, assembly GCA_049281435.1. GTDB lineage: Bacteria > Desulfobacterota > Desulfobacteria > Desulfobacterales > SG8-13 > JARFQH01. The sequence continues at coordinate 4,148 of JBAPSB010000301.1, read as the reverse complement.
TCCATACCTTTGCAATAGTCAACGACGTTCATGATAGACCTCCTTTTTTGGTATTGGTTTCTATGCTGCCTGCTGCAGGTCAACTTTTTTCTTAAGTAAAAGTGCGGCACACTCGGAAGTTTGTCAAGTGGCATCGATCACAAACACCCAACACATTAACCCGCTGAGATGAAAACTGAGATGCTGGCGATTGACAATTGGAAAGAGGCTGAGTTAATGATTGTGGACTCATGGTGATCACCTATTTTGCAAGGCGGCATAGATTTGGAAAATCCGGCCCGCTCAAAGTTTCTCATGTCCGTCCTCCGCTGGGTGGACTCGGAGGCGGGGCTGGACGCCATGCCTCCCAACACCGGTAGACAGGTGGAGTGGCTACGGATTGCGCCCTTCGTTATTCTGCACGGCATGTGTTTGGGGGTGATATGGGTGGGATGGAGCTGGGTTGCGGTTGCGACCGCGTCGGTGCTCTATTTCGTGCGCATGTTTGCGATCACGGGCTTCTACCACCGCTATTTTTCCCACAAAACCTACCGCACGAACCGTTTCTGGCAGTTCATCTTCGCCGTGGTGGGCAATGCAGCCGTGCAGCGCAGGCCCTTGTGGTGGGCGTCCCACCACCAGCACCATCACCGCTTTGCGGATACTGATGAGGATCCGCATTCACCCAACTAATAACAACGACGTAGTAAAAGTTTCCCATCAACAGGGCCGCCGCCTTACCAGGGGCGGCCCCTGATCTTTCAACAAGGAGGCAAGCCCCATGCGATTGAATGTAAAAAAACACCTCATCGGGTTGGTGGGGTTCTTGTGGCTGCTTGCAGCTGCTGCGGCCATTGCCCAGGCGGCAGATCCACTGCCATCCTGGGAGGACGGCCAAACCAAGCAGTCCATTCTGACGTTCGTGAAAAAAGTGACGACTCCGGGCACCCCCGACTTTGTGCCGCCGGCAGAGCGCATCGCCACCTTCGACAACGACGGCACGCTGTGGCCGTCGCACCCGATGTACACCCAACTCGCCTTTGCCCTGGACCGAATCAAAGCGCTGGCGCCTCGGCACCCGGAGTGGAAGACCAAACAGCCCTTCAAGGCGGTGCTCGACAACGACCTCGAGACGCTGGCGGCGGCAGGCGAGAAAGGACTTGTGGAACTGGTCATGGCCTCGCATGCCGGCATGAGCACGGCCGAGTTCGAGACGATCGTGACCGACTGGCTGGACAAGGCGCGCCACCCGCGCTTCAAGCGGCCCTATACCGAGCTGGCCTATCAGCCGATGCTCGAGCTCCTGGCGTATCTGCGGACCAACGGCTTCAAAACCTTCATCGTCTCCGGCGGCGGGGTCGAGTTCATGCGGCCGATGACCGAAAAGGTTTACGGGATCCCGCCCGAGCAGGTGGTGGGCTCGACCATCAAGACCAAATACGAGGTCCGGGACGGCGAGCCGGTGCTGATACGTCTGCCGCAGATCGATTTCATCGACGACAAGACCGGCAAGCCCGTCGGTATCAACAAGTTCATCGGACGGCGGCCGATTGCGGCGTTCGGCAACTCCGCCGGTGACCGCGAGATGCTCGAATGGACCGGCTCGGGCAGCGGTGCGCGGCTGATGATGCTGGTGTTCCATGACGACGCTCAGCGCGAGTATGCCTATGGCCCGGCCAACGGCCTGCCGGACTCCAAGTTCGGCACATTTCCCCAGTCATTGATGGATGAGGCCAAAAAGAAAGGTTGGGTCGTCATCAGCATGAAGAATGACTGGAAGACCATCTTTCCCGTCATGTGAAAGATCTGCGCCCGGCGGGAGAAGGCAACGGCGCCTGTGGACTGGAAATCACGCTGGATGATGAAAATGCGGCGAAATTCCCCATCGGTGCTCAGGGGGCTGCTGCCATCTACACCGGTGGGGGGGCTTTGCCGCGCTGCGCCGAATATCCATCCGCACCTATACATGATGGTGCTTATCACAGAGGGCGCGGAAAGGGCATTGAATGGTTTCGAACCAGCCGTTCGCTGGAAGCCGGATTATACCGCCGGCACGCCCGCCGCAATGATCCGCCGGATGTGTGCATTGCCGCAAGTGTCCCGGCACTGATCATGGAGATCTATCCCTGGCTCCATGAAGAGGAAGCGGCTTTTCAGGAAAAGATGAGTCACCCCGACTTGAGCGTCCTAAATTTAAAACGGGGCCTTCAATAGTGCCGCTTACAATTTGTGGATGGGCGCCAATTAGTGGTTGATGGCTGTGTTCTTATCAAGTATGGAACAGCAATGGCGAATTCCATATCGACAGGCATTGCCTCACTAGATGCAAACGCCCTTATTCATTGGCTCCACTATCACGTCTTCCACCCGACGGGCATCTTGCAGATAGGGATTGTCGGCATCACCTATCTGATTTCCAGAATCATCTCGATAAAAATCCGGCAACACCTTGAAAAAAATGCCGAAAAGGCCACGTCACACGTGCGGTTTGCGTTGAACCCGGCCCAGTTTTCGATTGTTCTCGGATACGCCCTGTGGCTGTTTTTCCTTTGGTTTTGCCAGGTCCTTTTCGAGGACCTGCAGTTACCTTCCGATTTGCTACACCTGGCCATCAACCTGGCCATTGCGTGGTCCATCGTCCGCTTTGCCTATTTCTACATCAAAAACACGTTCTGGTCCCGCCTCATCTACATCATCATTATTTTTTTCCTGGCCTTAAGGGTGTTCGGGCTCTGGGACCGAACAGTTAAAATGCTCGGCAGCATGACGATCGTCTTGGGCAATGTCAACGTATCCGTATGGGGGATGATCGAGTCGGCCGCCATATTCATATTGTTGTGGGCCGCAGCCGGCGGCTTCAATCGCTTCGTATCTCAACGGTTGGCATCGTCCGATCGCTTGATGTCGTCGGACCGAATTTTGCTTCAAAGAGTGATCAGAGTGGCAACGGTGGCCGGCGTGATTCTGATCTCTCTCAGGGCGGCCGGCCTCGATCTGACGACCCTCGCCGTCACCGGCGGGGCGATCGGATTCGCCATTGGTATCGGGCTGCAAAAAGTCGGCTCCAACCTGGTTGGCGGCATCATGCTGTTGCTCAGAAAGCCCGTTCGCATCGGCGATGTGATCGCCTTCGAAAAAGGTGTTTTTGGCGCCAGCTACGGATGGATCACTGACATGGGTGCATTGTATGTCCACGTGGCCACCCGCGACGGGACCTTGCTGCTCATCCCCAACGAGACCTTTGTGACGCAGAAAATCGAGAATTTATCGTTGAACGACAACCTGATGCGCCTCACCATATCGTTTGGCGTCTCTTTTACGTCCGATCTGAAAAAAGCCATTTCGTTGTCGGTCTCGGCCGCCATGAATATTGCCCGGGTGTTGAAGAATCCCGGTCCGAAATGCCTCATTAAAGAATTCGGTGACAGTACCGTTAATCTGAGTTTGCGCGTCTGGATCAACGATCCGCAAAATGGAATCGGCAGTGTCAAAGACGCGGTATTGTCGGAGATTTGGGACAGCTTTCACGCCAATGGGATCGAAATCGCATTTCCGCAACGCGACCTGCACATCAGGGATTCCGTGCCGTTGAGAATTTACAATGAGATCCCTCATAAGCCGGAATAAACCTGCCGGCATACGTGCCTGGAGGCTCTCTTCATTGCAGGCAAAACTGGTCAAAGACCTGTCTGATCTGGATACATGTCCTTATATCGGGCACAGAAAATTGATGGGCAAAGGTGGTCACCCGTGGCAAGGCGCAGAATATGCTCTTAAGCGGTTCGGCCGCACGACAACAGTGGCAAGGCGAAAATACCGTGAATTCGTGGCCGGGGGAATTGCCGCAGGCAAGCGACCGGATCTGGTCGGTGGCGGACTGGTTCGGTCGATGGGGGGATGGGCGGCGGTCAAGGCGCTGCGCAAAGCCAAGGTTTACATGAAAGGCGATGAGCGGATATTAGGGGACAGCGATTTCACCGAACAGGTGCTTGGACAAGCCCGGGAAACCTATGAACGCAAACAGGCCCTGCAAGCCAAAGGAGTCGATGAAAATGCCGTGGCCCGGCGTGTTGCCGACCTTCTTGAGATTGACATTAAGCTTGTCTGGTCGCCCGGCAAGAATCGCTTGATTGTAAAGGCTCGCAGCCTCTTTTGCTATTGGTTGGTGA
>JBAPSB010000300.1:0-8028 GCA_049281435.1 Desulfobacterales bacterium | reverse complement strand
GCTTTAAGATAAAGGTTTTGGCTGCTGGTGTCGGTCGTTGGCGTATGACGAATACAGCCGCCTCCCTCTGGCCTTGCCAAAACCTCTATCTTAAAGCCTATGGTCAACGATCATAAATGGTCTTTTTTCAGCTGGGCGGCCGGTCGTAGCGGGTTTGCCCAGCGAACAACTCCACAGTTATGAAATGGACACGCAGATGTGTTTAAAAAAGATCGCGGAAGGGTAAAAAAATGATGATCGTTACCGGACAAACTAAGGGTCCTTTCGTGATGCATTGCAAGCGCGCGCGGGTTTTCTTGGCTTTAAGGGCTTGGCTGCTGGCGGTTGCCGGGGCGGCGATTATGATTCCGGCGGCATCGGCCGACGAGTTGTCCCAGGGGCAGAAGGTCTATGTGCCGATCTACTCGCATGTCTACGGCGGCGACCGGGAGAACCCGTTTCAGCTGGCGGCGATCTTGAGCGTGCGCAACACCGATCCGACAACCTCCATCACCTTGACGGCCGTCGACTATTTCGATTCCGACGGCAAGCTCCTGCGCCGGTACCTGGAAAAACCGACCGAGATCGGTGCGCTGGCCTCGGTGCGTTACGTCGTCAGAGAATCGGACGAGAGCGGCGGTTCGGGCGCCAAATTCATCGTCGAATGGCGGGCGGCCGTCCGGGTCAACCCTCCCATCCTGGAAGGGGTGATGATCGGCACCAGGATGCAGCAGGGGATTTCATTCGTTTCCCGCGGACAGGTGATTCACGAAACCGGCGCCCGTCCCTGACCGGGGGCGCGCTCGACATCCACCCGTTTGCCGGTCAACCGCGCCGCATATCGCCGGTTTCCCTGAACCGCCGGTGCATGAAAAAGGCCTCTCCCAGAAGGTGCGGTTCGTGCCCGCCGGTTTCGCGGACGGCCCGCTGGTAGTATTCCCAGAGCGCGTCGCGGTAATCGGGGTGGGCGCATTTCTTGATAACCTGTTCGGCCACCTGGCGCGGGGTCAGCGGGCGGGTGTCGACCAGCCCGTGTTCGGTGACGACCACGTCCACCGAATGCTCCGAGTGGTCGACGTGGGTCACCATCGGAACGATGGCGGAGATGCGACCGTTTTTGGCGGTGCTGGGGGTGACGATGAAGGAAATGGCGCCGTTGCGGATGAAGTCTCCGGAGCCGCCGATGCCGTTCATCAGCTGCGAGCCGGACACGTGGGTCGAGTTGACCTGGCCGTAGATGTCGACCTCGATGGCCGTGTTGATCGTTATCACGCCCAGCCGGCGGATGACTTCCGGTGAGTTCGAGATTTCGACCGGGCGCAGGACGATTTTGTCCTTGTAGCGGTAAAGTTCGTTGAAAAACCGCTTGCGCGCCTTTGTCGAAAGCGTCAGGGCCGAACCCGACGCCGCCCGCACCTTGCCGATATCGATCAGATCGAGCACGCTGTCCTGCAGCACTTCCGAATAGAGTTCAAGGTCCTTGAAGAAGCCGTTCTCCATGAAACCGGTCAGGACCGCGTTGGCCACGTCGCCGACGCCCGACTGCCAGGGCAAGCCCGGCGGCAGGCGGTCCATCCTGATCTCGTGGCGGACAAAATCGAGCAGGAGCTCGGCAATGCGGCCGGAGACCTCGTCGGGTTCATTGAAAACGGCGGCACCGTCCTGTTCGGAACTCATGACGATCGCCACCACGCGCGCCGGGTCCATCTCGATAAACGGCTTGCCGATGCGGTCGGCGGCACGGTAGATGGGAATCGGCATGCGATAGGGCGGGTCTTCGGGAATGAAGATATCGTGGATGCCCTCCAGTTCCGGCGGCTCGGACGCGATTTCGATGATGATTTTTTCGGCTTTTTTTAAATAGGTCGGGGTGTTGCCGACCGACATGGTCGGGATGAGGTTGCCCTTGGCGGTGATGGCCAGGGCTTCGACCACGGCGACATCGACCGTGCCCCACTCACCGGCCCGCACCTGGGCCGAGAGCCGCGACAGGTGGTCGTCCTTGAAATTGATGAGGCCGTGGTTGATTTTCTCGCGCATGATCCGGTTGCTCATGTACGGCCGTCGCCAGGCCACCAGGTCGGCTTGGGCCAGGCTGCCGTCCACCGCATCGCCGGTCGAGGCACCGGCAAAAAGGTTGATCTTGAACTTCTCGCCGGCCGCCGCGCGTTTGACCAGCTCTTGCGGGATCAGCTTGGGATAGCCGGCGGTAAAGCCGGATATGAACAGGTTGGTGCCGTCCTGGATATGGTTGGCCGCGGTCGCGGCATCGGTGATTTTGTCATGCAGCGCGCGGTAGCGGACGCGGTCATCGACCATGGCGGTCTCCTTTTTTTGATGGGGATCCATGCGGAATCGACAGTGCGGCGGTATTTAAATGCTTCGGCGGCATCTGTCAACTCAATCCGTCGGCCCCGCTGCGGCCGCCGATTCTTTTCGGAAGTGCCAATACGGCCAGGCCCGGCGGTCTGCAGCGTGTTGAAGCACCGATCCGAGTGGTTATGTTGATGGCAATCGACATCAAAAGGAGGCCCTTCAATGCTGGGAAAGATCGATCCCGTCCGGACGCGCAGCTGGCAGAAACTGGCCGATCATTACGAGCAGGTCAGGCACCTGCGGATGGCGGATCTCTTCGATAAGGATCCGGCGCGCTTCGAAGCGTTGTCCTTTCGCCTGGAAGACATCCTGGTCGACTGCTCCAAGAACCGCATCACGCGCGAGACGCTGGAACTGCTTGTCGCGCTGGCCGAAGAAGTCGATCTGGCCGGGGCCATCGACAGCATGTTCGAAGGTGAGAAGATCAATGAAACCGAGGGCCGGGCCGTGCTGCACACGGCCCTGCGCAACCGCGGCAACACGCCGGTTCTGGTCGACGGCCGCGACGTGATGCCCGAGGTCGACGCCGTGCTGGGCAGAATGGAAAAATTCTCCCACAGCATCAGGTCCGGCGCCTGGAAAGGCTTCACCGGCAAGGCCATCACCGATGTGGTCAACATCGGCATCGGCGGCTCGGACCTGGGACCGGTGATGGTCACCGAGTGCCTCAAACCCTACGCCGGCCGGTTGGCCGTGCACTTCGTCTCGAATGTCGACGGGACTCACATCAGCGAAACCCTGCGACCCCTGAGCCCCGAGACCACGCTTTTTCTGATTGCCTCGAAGACCTTTACGACCCAGGAGACCATGACCAATGCCCACACCGCCCGCAGCTGGTTCCTGGATCGCGCCGGGGACCCGGTTCATGTGGCGCGTCACTTCGCGGCGCTTTCGACCAATATCGAGCAGGTCGAGGAATTCGGGATCGACCGCGAGAACATGTTCGTCTTCTGGGACTGGGTCGGCGGACGCTACTCGCTGTGGTCGGCCATCGGACTGTCCATCGCTTGCGCGATCGGGTTCGACAATTTCAGCGAACTGCTGCAGGGGGCCCACGACATGGACCGGCACTTCCGCGAAACGCCGTTAGAACAGAACATCCCGGTCGTCCTGGCCCTGATCGGGATCTGGTACACCAACTTCTTCGGGGCCCAGACCGAGGTGATCCTGCCCTACGACCAGTACATGCACCGGTTTCCGGCCTATTTTCAGCAGGGCAACATGGAGAGCAACGGCAAATCGACGGACCGCCGGGGGCGGCGGGTCGAGTATCAAACCGGGCCGATCATCTGGGGCGAGCCAGGCACCAACGGTCAGCATGCCTTCTATCAATTGATTCACCAGGGAACCAAGCTGATTCCGGCCGATTTTCTGGCCCCGGCGGTCAGCCACAACCCCATTGGCCGCCATCACGCCATCCTGCTGTCCAATTTCTTCGCCCAGACCGAGGCGCTGATGCGCGGCAAGGGCCGTGAAGAGGTCGTTGCCGAGCTGCGAAAAGACGGAAAATCGGCCGGAGAAATCGATGAGCTGGCGCCGCACAAGGTTTTCGAAGGCAACCGGCCGACCAACTCCATCCTGTTCGAAGAGCTGACGCCCCGCACCCTGGGGCGGCTGATCGCCCTGTACGAGCACAAGATCTTCGTCCAGGGCGTCATCTGGAACATCTTCAGTTTCGACCAGTGGGGGGTCGAGCTGGGCAAGCAGCTGGCCGGCCGGATTCTGCCGGAACTCGAGGGCGATGCGCCCGTGTCGTCCCACGATTCATCGACCAACGGCCTGATCAACGCCTTCAAACAGATGCGGCGCGCGGCGCACTGACCTTGCCGCAAAGCCGAATTCTTTGCCTGTTTTCATTGACGCTGAAAGAGACACCCCCGTCATCGAGGGCGGGAAGGTGAAAAGGAGCCGATCATGAAAAAGCTGGTGCTGCTGCGCCACGGTGAAAGCATCTGGAACAGGGAAAACCGCTTCACCGGCTGGACCGACGTGGCGCTCACCGACAAGGGCACGCGCGAGGCCATCGCGGCCGGGCGGACGCTGAAAGAAGACGGCTACGGTTTCGATGTCGCCTTCACCTCGGTGTTGAAGCGCGCCATCAAGACGCTCTGGCTGGTCATGGAAGAAATGGACCTGATGTGGATCCCGGTTAACCGCAGCTGGCGGCTCAACGAACGCCATTACGGCGCGCTGCAGGGCCTCGACAAGGCCGAGACCGCCGCCAGACACGGTATGGAGCAGGTGCACATCTGGCGCCGCAGCTACGACATCCGGCCGCCGGCCCTGACCCCCGAGGATGACCGCAACCCCGCCCGCGACCCGCGCTACGCCGGCCTCGCGCCAAAAAACCTCCCGCTGACAGAGTGCCTCAAGGATACCGTCGACAGGTTTCTGCCTTACTGGCACGAGACCGTCGCGCCGGTGGTCAAATCCGGCCGGCGGGTGGTGATCGCCGCGCACGGCAACAGCCTGCGGGCGCTGGTCAAGTATCTGGACCAGGTGGCCGATGATGACATTGTCGGGCTCAACATCCCCACCGGAATCCCGCTGGTCTACGAGCTGAAGGACGATTTGACGCCGGTCGACCACTATTACCTGGGCGACCCCGATGCGGTGCGCAAGGCCACCCGGGCCGTGGCCGATCAGTTGAAACCGTAGGGGCGAAAGATTTTTCGCCCCTACCCGTGGCGGCACCAAAAGGCCATGACCGTTTGATTGACAATTCGAAAGGATGACAACCGTGGCGTTTCCCGGCAACAAGACCAAGATCGTCTGCACCATCGGGCCGGCCTCAGACTCGGAGGAAACCTTGGAACAATTGATGCGGGCCGGGATGACCGTGGCCCGGCTCAATTTCTCGCACGGCGATCTCGACGGGCACGAAACCCTCATTCGGCGCATTCGGGCGGTGTCGCGGTCCGCGGGCCGGCGCGTGGCCATCATGGCCGACCTGCCGGGTCCGAAGATGCGCATTGGGCAGTTCGCCGAAGAACCGGTCTACCTGAGGGCCGGCGGTACGTTTACCCTGACCACGGCCGATGTCGAGGGGACCACCGAGCGGGTTTCGGTCAGCTTCGCGGAACTGCCGCAGGCGGTCAGGCCCGGCGACCGGCTTTTTCTGAATGACGGCCTGATCCAGCTCGAGGTGCTGGAAGTGGCCGGCCGGGAGGTTCGCTGCAAGGTGCTGATGGGCGGTCGGCTGACGTCCCGCAAGGGCCTCAACCTGCCCGGCATCGACCTGGGCATCAGTGCCTTCACCGATCACGACCGGCACTGCCTGGCGTTTGCCCTCGAAAATGGCGTCGATGCGATCAGCCAATCCTTCGTGGAAAATGCCGCCGATGTGGCCGCTGTTAGGCGCGCCGCGGCCGAAATGGGCCACAATCCGTTTTTAATCGCCAAAATCGAGCGCTCCAACGCCCTGGATCACATCGACGATATCCTGCAGGCGGCCGACGGCATCATGGTGGCGCGCGGCGACCTGGGCGTGGAAATTCCGATCGCCCGGATCGCGATCATCCAGAAACAGCTCATATGGAAGGCCAACCGGCTCGGCCGGCCGGTCATCACCGCCACGCAGATGCTCGAGTCGATGATCGGCAACCGCCGGCCCACCCGCGCCGAGGCCACCGATGTGGCCAATGCCGTGCTGGACGGAACCGATGCCGTGATGCTGTCCGGCGAATCGGCCGTGGGACAGTTTCCGGTGGAGGCTGCCGAAATGCTGGCCGAAATCGCCGCGAAAATCGAACCCCTGCGGACCGTTTTTCCCATGCGCGAAGAGCTGGCCGCCGCCGATGGTGATGCCGACGTGAGCCTGCCCGATCTGATCGCGCGCAGCGTCGTGACCGCCGCCCGGCGGATCTCCCCCACCGCCGTGATCGTGCCGACCCACAGCGGGGCCACCGCCCGGCGCATCACGCGCTTCAGGCTGCCGGTCTGGATTGTGGCGGTGAGCAGCTACGAGAGAACCTGCCAGGACCTGCTCTTCTCCTACGGCGTCCACCCGGTCTGCGAATCGGAACACCCGACGGACTGGCGCCTGTGGATCCGCAACTGGTTTACCTCGCAGGGCCTTGACGGACACCTGGTGGTGATGACCGAAGGCCCGTCGCGCAAACACCCGGAACGAAACAACCGCATGGAAATCGTCGACCTGCGGAAACCGTGACGGTTTCGGGGGGTGGGTGACACGGGTTCATATCTAAGGCTTTAAGATAAAGGTTTTGGCTGCTGGTGTCGGTCGTTGGTGTATGACCATACAGCCGCCTCCCTCTGGCCTTGCCAAAACCTTTATCTTAAAGTCTATATTTCAAAGCCTATATTTCAGTGCCCATCCGCGATCTTTTTTAGGCACTTTTCAGTGTCCAATTCATACCTGTGGAGTTGTTCGCTGGGCAAGGCCGCATCCCGCCTGGGCGGGACGGCGATGCGTACTTTATGTACGCCGCAGCCGGAAACCCGCTACGACCGGCCGCCCAGCGGAAAAAAGACCATTTATGAATGGACATTATGTAGTGCTCGGCCACGATTATTTAACAGCACTTTCGAGTGCCCCATTCCGGCAGGAGACGTGCAAACATGTCGCAACGCAATTTTTTTACGATGGCCGTGTGGATAGGCTTGGTGGCGGCACTTGTGGCCGGCTGCGCCGGTTCGTCGCCCCGCGCGAAGTATTACCTGCTCAGCACCCTGCCGAAAGGAGAGTCCGCGCCGGCGGTCGTCACGGCTGCTGCGGGCATCTCGCTCGGCATCGGGCCGGTTTTTCTGCCCGACTATCTCAACCGGCCGCAGATTGTGACCCGAACTGGCCCGAACGAGATTACGTTTTCCGAGTTCGACCGGTGGGCCGAGCCGCTGCCGGCCAATTTCCTGCGCGTCTTCAGGCAAGACCTGGGTGACCTGTTGAAAACCGACACCATTTACGTTTATCCCTGGCCGCCCGATGCCGTTTTCGAGTTTCAGGTTTCGGCCGAGGTGGCCCGGTTCGATACCCGGCCGGGCGCGGGCGCGCTGCTGGAGGTGCAGTGGCAGATTCTGCGGCATCATGACGCCAAGGTGGTTCTGAGACGTACCTCATCCTACCGCGCCGATCCCGGCGGGTCAGGCTTCAAAGCCGTCGTGGCCGCCCAGAGCCGCACCCTGGGGGATTTCAGCCGCGACGTGGCGGAGGCTCTCGCCACAATCTACCGCAACGAGCACGGCCGGTAATCCGCCATAAAATTCACTTGATTAAATTAAAAAACAGGTTATATAGTTGGTTCAATCATCAAGGGCCCGTCGATTGTCGCCGGGCCGGTTTCGCACTGAAGGGCAGCTCCATTTGACCAAGTGGCACCTGCAGTTTGGGACCATGAGAACTTTTTAGGAAAGGAGGGTGTCATCGTGGCCAATGGAACGGTAAAGTGGTTCAACGAAAAAAAAGGGTACGGCTTCATCGAGCAGGAAGATGGGACGGATGTCTTCGTTCATCACACCGGCATCAACGGAACCGGTTTCAAAACGCTGGCAGAAGGCGATCGGGTGACCTTTGACGTCGAGAAGGGCCAAAAGGGTCTCGCCGCGGTCAACGTGACTGTTGTCTAGACGTCCCAATTTTTTGAGAAGAGGGCATTTTACCGTTTGCGGGTGAGGTGCCCTTTTTATTTTGATTTTTTCTCCTTTTCTTCCTCC
>JBAPSB010000299.1:0-16125 GCA_049281435.1 Desulfobacterales bacterium | reverse complement strand
GCCTTGACCCGTTCGTAAGAGGCCGCTTCGGGGAAAATGACGTCGAAGGTGATCCGGTCGACCCCGGCGTTCTTGCCGGCTTGTCAAGAAAAAAAATCTCGTTCAGATAAAAAACGTCAACCGGAAGGGGGTGATCGGATGGTCGCAGGTAACCTGGCACCGAACATGGTGGTTTGGCATGGCGCTATTCGGTGTTGATCTCCACAACTAACTAAAATAAATTAATATTTATGGATAAACACCAATTAACTATTGGGGCCCCAACAGAGGCGCAAGGCCGGGGGCTGGTGTTTTTAGATATTTTGCCGGCGCCGCGCGGCCGAGGCCTCGTTAAAACCGGACCACGATCTCGGCGGGGCATTCTCCACATACAAATTCGCCGTCCGAAAATGTTGCGAGCTTGCGCTCGTTGATCAGGACCTGCCGCACGGGCCGGAGCAGGGGCGGCCTGGCTACGATGCCGCCCGGCGGCACGCGCAGATCTCCGCCGAGCACCAAGCGCAGAGTGCTCGCATTTTCCATGTGCAGAGAGCAGGAAATCTTGCCGTAGTATGTGGGCAGATGCGCGACCCCCACCGTGGAACCGTCGGCGAGCCATTTCTGCGCCACCCCGGCGGCAATGACCAGGGCCTTATCCTCTTCCCTCTCGTAGGCGAAAAGACTGCAAATCGCCAGAAGGTACTCGGCGCTGATCCAGGAGTGCGGCAGGTCGCCGATGAAGCTCGGGCTCGATGGGTCGCGCCAGGAAATCTCCGGCCACTGGTTCCAGGGCAAAATGCGCCGGTCGGCCAGCATGAATTCCATCAGCTCTATCGCTTCGTCGCGCCGATCGAGGCGCACCAAGGCGCCGATGATCCGGATTTCATAGGCACTGTAATTGTTCCAGGCACCGCCGGCGGCCCGCTCCCTTAAACCGGCGAGGTACTTGTCGAACGTGTGCCGGGTCTCCTGCCGCGGCAGAAGCGGCGCCTCATTCAGCAGCGAAATGGCGACCGAGGTGGCGGCGGGGTCGAAATCGCCGAACTCGACCGATCCCGGCAGAAATTCGATCCGGTGCCGGTCGATGGTGGCTCTCAAAGACGCGTGCAGATCCCCGGAAAAGGAAGCCGCCAGAGACGTTAGGCGCGATGCTTCCACCGGGTCATCCAGTTCTTCCGCCATAAAGGCCGCGTCCCGCAGCCCCCGCACGGCCCAGAAGTCGTCCCAGTAAGCGTGCACCGGATGGGCCATATAGCCTTCGTGGCTCATGGATTCGGGCAAAAGACCGTAGCAGGCCCGTTTTTCTGGCCTCTGGTACTCCTCCGTGAGGCGCTTGGCGCGCAGGTTTTCCATAAACGCCAGGGTCTTGGCCACGGCCGGCTGCATTTCGGCCAGAAAACCCCGGTCGCCCGTGAACCGGTAGTACTCCACGACGCCGTAAATGAACTGGCCGTAAGCGTCGTATTCCGGCAGCCATTCCGTACCCTCCTGGTCCGCACAATCGGGGAGGTCGCCGTCATCGGCCTGGAAACCGGCGTACCAGCGCATGAAATCCCGAATCACCGCGGGATGGCCCGCCCGCAGCAGGGCCGCGCCCATGATGGCACCGTCCCTGATCCAGGACCTGGAATAGCGTCGCGGCCCCGGGTGCAGCGCGGGACCGTTGCGGTTGATCAGAATATGGGCGGCAGCGGTCCTGAAGGTATCGGCAACCCCCATCGCCTGCAACGGCAACTTCATCTCGACCTTGCCGAGTCTTGCCTCCCAATCCCGCCGCGCGCGCTCGAATTGCTCGCGCCCCGAAACACCTCGCAGCGCGGCGGTCACGGTGGCGTCGTCGCCCGTTGCCAGGCTGCCGAAGGGGATCGCGAGATACACTTCCTCGGTTGCCCCAGGTGCCAGGTCCAGGTCGAAGCCCATGGCCCCGGAAGCATACCCGAATTCATCGCGGACCTCGGCCCGCGGAGGCACCTCGCCCTTGACCAGGCGCCGGATCACTGCGTCCTCGGCAAAGGCGGCCGCACCGAATCCGCTGGGGTCGGTCAGGGGAACCACCGCTTTGTTTCCGTTGACCCAGACCACGCCGTCGACGAAGCACAGCTCCCGGATTTGGCTGACGCCGCCGAAAGACCGCCAGCTTTGCCAGGGCGGGGTCACCTGGAAAGGCCGCAGCACTGTAAAAAGGCGCAGCGCTTGGCGTTGACCGGCGGTATTTCCCACGCGGTAGCAAAGGTAGAGGACGGACTGACCGGCTGCGCCGGTTGCAAAAGCCGTGATCTCGAGGCTCAGGCGCCCGGTTCGCCACGCAGCGGAGGGAAGGGGCAGACAGGACTGCACCAGTTCCTGTTTCAGGTCTACATCCGCCCAGGTGACGAGCCTTTGGTCGGCATAGAGAAAGGGCTCGATCGAAAAAGCGCCCTTGTCCACTTCCACCTGCCCCTCTTCGTTCATCAGGGCCTGAGAGTCGCCCGTGCCGGCTCCGGCAACAGTCCAGTAGGTCTGCCGGCCAAGGAAGTATTTGGGATACATGCCGGCGGCCTCATCGGCCGCTATGTATTGAAAGAAGTGATTCAGGCTGCGGGAGAAGTCATAAGGCTCGACCGTGATGCGCCGGATCCCGAAGCCGCCGCCGCGGGCACTGGCATAAAGATTGAGCCGCAGGTATCGCGAAGTGGTTTGCGGCAGGTAAAGGTAGCTGCGTCCGGCATCCGCCTGGCGCGTGGCGTAGGCGGTTCGCCAGGCAGCGCCGTCATCCGAGACCTGGACATCGAACCGCCGGGCCTGCAACCCGTCGACCCAGTCGATGACCAGCCCGCCGTATTCCCTTTCCTGCTGAAAGTCGATGAGAAGCCACTGCGGGTCCTCGCATGCCTCGCTTTGCCAACTCGAGGCCGCAGAGGGTGTAAGGGCATCTTGCGGTTCGTGACCCGCAAGCGCGCTGGAGGCACTCACACGGGGCGTCAACCGGTAGGTGTCGTCGCGAAACCAAAGACCCTCGAACCACACCGTGCCCGCCCCGCCCTGACCCGCGGCAATCACCAGCTCGATGGCCGCCACGTTTTCAGGCGGCCCGCCTCCCAGCGGCCCCCACGCAAAAACAACCTGGCTGCTTCGAATCTGCAGCGGCTTCCAGTCGGCCGGAAAGTCAAAGGCCTCGATTCGGTAGCGCCAGACGTTTTGATTGGTGTCGTCCACCAGTTTGAACTCGAGTATGTTGGCCGGAACGGTGCCGCGGATGTTGACCCCGAACGAGTAGCTCTCGGGGATATCGAGCAAGAACTCCTTGCGAGCGCCCACAAAGCCGCCGCCGCCCTTGAAATCGATATCCAGCCGCATGGCCTCGCCGTCGCTGCCCTGGTCCCGGCCGATGTCGACCCGGGCCTCCCCGGAGGTGATGGGCGACCAGCCGGACAGGTCTTCAAAGTCATCTAAAACCGTGTCGTGCATGGTTGTGCTTCCCCAAAAGAGGGTTAAGGGGTGATTACTTTTACGGTTGGAAAATAGGACCGATACCGGGACACATCTCTCGTGATGAGGGCAACATTAAGTACCGCGGCTTGCGCTCCGATGAAAAAATCCGGCAAAGGCGAGCTTCTGGCGCCCTTTCTCTTTTTGTACTCAAGGAAAGCCTTGCCGGCCAAAAAAAGGGCCTCTTTAGGAAAATCAAGCATGCGGAACCTGGCTTTATCCATGGCTGCCTCCAGATCTTCAATCCGGCTGAAGCCGATGGAAATTTCCGAGTAAATAATGGAATTAATGTATAACGTTGCAAAGTTCGAATGTTCTTCCAACACGGACACTGACCAATCAACCCAAGTGGAATCATTTGTAAAGACATCCAGAATGACATTGGCGTCCACTAAAACCGCGGTTCCTTTCATTTGTCGCCTCTGGTCAGCGCCATGATTTGATCCGTAGTCATTTTTACCGTTGCCACCCCTCTCAGATTCTTAAACCTTTTGGTATTTGGGCTTCCTTTTATTTTAACCAGATAGATACGCCCCTGCTCTTCAATGAAATCGACTTCGGTAGCCGGGGTAATACCTAACTTTTCACGTATGTTTTGTGGAATAGTGACTTGGCCTTTGGTCGTTACCCGCATTATGGCACCCCCAATTAGGTTGTAATACCGGTAATAGTATTACGAGAATCGATGCGCGTCAATACCCATACAAATCCTAACCCAAGAGGGTTTGCGATCTCCAAAAAGATGCCGTGTCTGATCGTACTTAAAAAAAAGTAACCATAGGGTCGACCTGCAAAAAAAATACAATTTTGCATAATTTAAAATTTAAAAATTCATTTATGTAATAAAAAATGGAAGCCGTCCTGCCCCTCCGACCGAAATTCCGCCCCTCTCAAAACTAATTTCCCTTAAAATTTGGCTCGTTGCCGCTGCGGGTCCGCTTGCAGCGCCAGGATGGCATGAGCCTTGCGTTCACTGCATGAAATTTTGTTTCATTAACTTTTAACGGATACTGGAACGGGAGGATCACCGGAAATGAAAAAAATTGAAGCCATCATCAAACCTTTCAAGCTCGACGATGTCAAAGATGCCCTCGACAAAATCGGCATCAAGGGCATGACGATGAGCGAAGTAAAGGGGTACGGACGCCAACGGGGACACAAGGAGGTTTACCGCGGCGCCGAGTACAAGGTCGATTTTGTGCCAAAAGTAAAACTCGAAATCGTGATTGAAGAAGAGATGCTCAGCCGTACCCTCGAAGTTCTCGTGGAGGCCGCCCGAACAGGCAGCGTCGGTGATGGAAAAATATTCGTGCTCTCCGTTGAGGCTGCCGTGAGGATTCGCACGGGTGAATCCGGCACGAGTGCCATTTAGAGGTGATGAACTTTTACGGTCGGTCGTTTCGGGTCTGCCGTCCGAACCGGCCGTGACAACCGAATAATAAACAGCTCAACTGTAATGATGAGGGAGGAGAATCGTAATGAATTATTTGTCCGCTTCAATACATCGTTTTCACTGGATTGGTTTAACCGGCCTGATGCTGCTGTCTATCCTCGTTTTCACAGCCGGCACCGCCCCGGCGGCGGACCCGGCCACGGAAAAGGCTCTTACGACAATCGATAACAGTCTTTTTCACGGCAAGACCCAGGACGAGATTCGCAAGGAGTTGCCAACCTCGGGCGCCTACCGGGATGAAACATCTCCGATCGAAGAGGAAGTCGAGGTCGAGGTCGATGGCGAAAAGAAGACGGTCGGAATTTTTCGCTATCTCACCGGCCTCGAAATTCTGCAATATCGCGGCGATGTCCTCTGGACCTGCGTGGCCGCCTTCCTTGTCTTCATCATGCAGGCCGGTTTCGCGATGGTGGAAACCGGCTTTACCAGGGCTAAAAATGCGGTCAACATCTGCATGAAGAACATCATGGATTTCTGCATCGGCACCATCGCATTCTTAGCCGTGGGTTTCCACATAATGTTTGCCGGCCCGGACGTCAACCTGTTTTGGCTGGGTGACACGAGCGCGACCCAGTGGGGGTTTGCCTTCTGGCTCTTCCAGTGCGTCTTCGCCGCCACCACCGCCACCATTGTTTCCGGCGGCATGGCCGAACGGACCAAATTTGCCAGTTATCTAATTTACAGTGTCGTCATCTGCGCTTTCATCTATCCCATGTTCGGCGGCTGGGCCTGGGGCAGCCTGCTCGACGGCCACGGCTGGCTGGAAGACATTCTGGGGGTCGGTTTCTATGATTTTGCGGGCTCGACCGTGGTGCATTCCATGGGAGGCTGGCTGGCCCTGGCCGGCACCCTGGTGCTGGGTCCGCGCATCGGCAAGTTTGACTCCAGGGGCAATCCGCGCGCCATCCCGGGTCACAATCTGCCCTTTGCCGTCGTCGGCGGGTTTATTCTCTGGCTGGGGTGGTTCGGCTTCAACCCGGGCAGCACCACCACCTTTGACGGCGTGTTGGCCCGCATCGCGGTCATGACCAACATCGCCGGGGCCGCGGGGGCCATCGGTGCCATAACCGCCATTTGGATCTACGGCAAAAAGCCGGATGTGGGCATGACCGTGAACGGATTTCTGGCCGGCATGGTCGCCATCTGTACGGCGGTGGATGTGGTAGATGCCACGGGCGCCTTTATCATCGGCATCGTCGCCGGCGTCCTGGTGGTGTTCAGCGTCCTTTTCCTGGAACGGGCCTTCAAGATCGACGATCCCGTGGGTGCCATCAGCGTGCATGGCGTGTGCGGGGCCTGGGGCACGATGGCCTATGCCTTCTTCGGGGTCGAGACCTTCAGCATGAAGGTATTGGCCGCGCAGGCCATCGGCGTAGGGACCGCCTTTGCCTGGGCGTTCGGTACCGGCATGGCCTTGTTTCTTGCTCTTAAATACACCATCGGCTTGAGGGTTTCCCAGGAAGAAGAAGTCTCCGGGCTGGATGTTGTGGAACACGGCAACGAGGCCTATGCGGGTTTTCAGATCGATCCGCACGCGTGATGATGACCGGTATGCCTTGCCGCTCTTTCTCATAGCGCCTGCCTGCGGAACCCATAGCGGTTCGGCCGGCAGGCGCCAGGCAACTCATTCTCACCCAATATTGAATCAAAGGTAAAATTTTTTCATATAAAGAAATTTAATTTGTTGACAATTCGTTTCATGATATGAATATATATTAATTAATAAGAAACTTTTTCGGACTTCTCGTCGGCTGAGTTCGGGAGAACGGAGAAGCTGACGGCTTTGGTGACCGATCGTTTTTCACAAAAGGAGGACGCTTAACGGAAATAAGGCGGCTTATTGACGCCGCCGCGGGGAGCTGATACGTGACGATGGAAAGCCAAATCCCTGCCACCCGGCAGCGCTTTTAAAAACAACGACCCGGTGGCACGATACCGGAACCGGACCGGACATGAAACGCGAGTCATCTCAAAGCCAGGGCACCGCACCGGACAACAAGCTCGAGATCGCCATCGGCCGTGAGATCCGCAGTTTTCGAACGAAAATGGATCTCACCATCGCCGAGTTGGCCAAACTGGCCGAGCTGTCACCGGGGATGTTGTCCAAAATCGAAAACGGCAACACTTCCCCTTCCCTGGCGACATTGCGGGCACTTTCAAGGGCTTTGAACATCCCGGTGACAGCGTTTTTTCGCAAGTACGAGGAAGATCGCGACGCCAGCTTCGTTCCAGCCGGCGAAGGCCTTATCATCGAGCGCCGGGGCACCCGTTCCGGTCACCAGTATCAACTGCTGGGTCACAGCGTGGGTAAAAGCATTTCGGTGGAGCCCTACTTGATTACGCTCACCGAGGAATCGGAAGTCTTCCCCCTCTTTCAGCATCCGGGCATGGAGTTTATCCACATGCTCGAAGGAAGCATGCTCTATATGCATGGCGATAAATCCTACCGGTTGAAACCCGGGGATTCGCTCTTCTTCGATGCCGACGCCCCCCACGGGCCGGAAGATCTTTACCAGCTGCCGATCCGGTTTCTTTCCGTTATCGTCTCTCCCCGTTTTTCCGAATAACGCATCCGCGCTGACTTTTTCGGTTTCCATTTTTTTGGCTATCACCCGCCACAATGGCACTGTAGCAACGCGCTGCGGTAACTTTAACTCTTACTCGTACGCCAAGTTCGCTCCATGACGGTGTTTCACGCAGAACAGGTCTTGGGGCTGGTTGGCACCTATTGACTGGAGGACGCCACCATGTGCGCCATCGCAGGCTTACTGTTTAAAAATGGACGAAAAAACGGCTTTCCCATGACAACCGGCGCCGCCCTGACGGCGATATTGGATGCCACCTTGCATCGCGGGCCGGATTCCACCGGCTGGGCCCTGTACCGGACACCGCTGGAAGATCGATTACGCATGCGTTTTTTTATTTCCGCCAATGGACACCGCCAGGAAGATATCGAAAAAATTCACCGCACGCTTGCCGCCCAAAAGGTTTCGATTGCAGAAGACGGGGTCCTGGGCTGCACCTATGGCGCGACGGTGCGCTTCGACGGTAACGTGCTGGCCTTGACCCATGCGATCGAGCGCGACGTGCAGCTGGTGTCCATCGGGACCAGTCTGGAAATTTTCAAGGACGTGGGTCAACCCTACGAGCTGGCACCGCGCTACGACATCGAAGCATTTGACGGCAGCCACGGCATTGCCCACATCCGTCTGGCCACCGAATCCGGGGTTCACCCCGAAACTTCGCACCCGTTCTGGGCCTGCGGTTTTTCCGATGTGGCCACCGTTCATAACGGCCAGCTAACCAATTACTGGATCATGCGCCGCCGGCTGGAAAGACGCGGCATGGTCTTCCAGACCGAAAACGATACGGAGTTGATCGCCGTCTACCTGGCGTATCAGATGAGCCGGGGGGCCGGCCTCGAAGAGGCCTTGAAGGCCTCGCTGGATGATCTGGACGGCACCTATTCCTATCTGGTGGCCACTAAGGATGCCATCGGCTATGCCAAGGACAAACTGGCCGCCAAGCCCATGGTCAAGTTCGAAAACGACGACCTGATCGCCATCTCTTCGGAAGAAGTGGGGCTCAACCGTCTTTTCCCGGGCCAGGCGCTTGAAACCAGCGAACCGGCGCCCCTGACGTACGGGTTGTGGTCCAGAAGCTGACAGGAGCAGCACCCGGCGCACCGTATACGGCAAAACAGCATAACGAAAACGCGAAAGGCCTCAACAGATGGTAACTCTTGACTTATCCAACATGCCGATTCGAACGGCCAATGAAGTCATCCGCGGCTATGGTGCCACCCACCAGGATATTGAAATCATCAACCCGGATGCCAAACACTATATCGGCGTGGGGCTGACCAACCCGATCCGGGTCACCATCCGCGGCTCGGCCGGCTACTTCTGCGCCGGCCTCAGCGATGGGCCTTACGTCGAGGTGGAAAACAATGTCAGCTGGGGAGTGGGCGACAACATGCTGGCCGGCGCCATTGTGGTGGGCGGCAACGCCGGCGCCATTGCCGGAGAGGCGCTGCGCGGCGGAGAGATTGTCATCAGGGGCAACATGGGCTCGCGCGCCGGCCAGGTGATGAAGAAAGGCACGCTTTGCTGCGCGGGCAACTCGAGCTTCATGGCCGGCTACATGATGTATGGCGGGCGCATGATCATCCTGGGCAACTCCGGGGAAAAGGTGGGCGAGGACATGGCCGGCGGTGAAATCTTCGTGGGCGGCGACGTCGAATCGCTGGGCAACGACACCGAACTGGTTACGCCGACCACCGCAGATGTCGAAAGCATCCGGGAATTTTTGCAGCGTTACGGCCTGACATTCAATGGCACCTTTAAAAAGATCGTCTGCGCCGGCAAGCAGTTGACTTTTTCCACGCCCGAACCGCGTCTGAGAAACATGCCTTACACCCGGTTTGCCGGCAGCAAGGCCGATTTCTGGAACGCCAAAGTGGTGGAAGACATTCGCGTCAAAGCGGTCATCGGGCGCTACCGCATCCGCGGTTACGGGGCCGCCCGCCATGTGCCCCATCTGACCGACCTGGCCTTTAAAAAGGATTTGTCCGGCGCCGGCCGCGATCCGCAAAGAGTGGCGAGCGTCAATCTGCGGACTTTCATCGGCGGCAAGCACGGCGGCCGCGCCCTTGACCTGCGCATGCCCGTCATGATCGCGCCCATGAGCTACGGCGCCTTGAGCCCCAGCATGAAACGCGCCCTGGGCATCGCCTCGCGGCTCTCGGGCATCTCCGAGAACACCGGAGAGGGCGGCATGTATTCCTACGAGCGGGCCGAGGCCCAGCAGTTGATCGCCCAATGCCTTTCGGGCCGCTTCGGATGGAACATCCA
Source organism: Desulfobacterales bacterium (assembly GCA_049281435.1). Lineage (GTDB taxonomy): Bacteria > Desulfobacterota > Desulfobacteria > Desulfobacterales > SG8-13 > JARFQH01. Next base: position 6,372 of record JBAPSB010000299.1, on the reverse strand, counting down.
CGACATGAAACGGGCCGATGGCCTGGAGCTGTATATTTCCCAGGGGGCCAAGCCCGGTCTGGGCGGTCAGTTGATGGCCTCCAAGTTGACCGAAGAAATCGCCGCCATGCGCGGCATTCCGGCCGGCATGGATCTGCGCTCGCCATCGCGCCACCCCGATGTGTTGGGCGGCGACGATTTGATCATGAAGATTCAGGAGTTCAGGGAAGCCGTGGGCTGGCGTCTGCCGGTGAGCATCAAACTGGGCGCCGGCCGGACCCGGGATGATGTCAAGATCGCCCTGAAAGACGGCCTGGATTTTGTCGAACTCGATGGGCTGCAGGGCGGCACTGGCGCGGCCGGCAGCGAAGTGCTCGAGTACGTGGGCATCCCCACCATTGCAGCCCTGATGGAAGCCCTGGACGGGCTGGCGGAAATCGGTGCCCAGGGAAAACTGCCGATCGTATTGATGGGCGGCATCCAGAACGGCGTCGATGCCGCCAAGGCCATTGCCCTGGGCGCAGACGCCGTGGGACTGGGCACGGCCATGCTGATCGCCGGCGGCTGCATCTCGTGCATGCAGTGCAGCGTCGGCAACTGTGTCGCCGGCATGGCGACCCAGAAACCGGAACATGTCGCGCGCTTTGACATCGACAAGCGCGCTCAAGCCATGCACCGCTACCTGGAATCCATCCGCTGGCAGCTGGCGGCCATCACCGCCGGATTGGGCTACAGTGATGTCCACCAGTTGTCGCGCGCTGACCTGGTGGCCCTGACCCCTGAAGCCGCGGCGATGACCCGCTTGCCCTATGAACCGCGTACCGGTGGCAGCACCGATAAGGATAAGGAATAAGCGCATGTCGAACACAGCGATCGATAAAAAGGAAAACACGGCCCCCTGTCAAGACCTGGAAGATGCGCTCCTGGACCTGCCGCCCTGCCAGGCGGCCTGCCCGGTGGGCACCGATATCCCCGGCTATGCCGGATTGATCTGGGACGGCAATCTGGAAGCGGCCGTCGAGACCATCACCGCCGCCAACCCCTTCAGCTCCATTTGCGGCCGCGTCTGCGCCAGTCCCTGTGAGAGCGCGTGCAAACGCGGGGAGAACGACGGGGCGGTGACCGTGCGACAGCTCAAACGCTTCGTCATGGACCAGATGGGCAGTGACTATCACCCGGTGCCGGCCGCCGTGACCCGCACGGAGAGCGTCGGCATCGTGGGCGCGGGCCCCACGGGGCTGACCGCCGCCCAGGACCTGGCCGAAGCCGGATATGCGGTCCATCTCTACGAACAGGCGGATCGCCTGGGCGGCATGATGAACACGATTCCGCGGTTCCGTTTACCGGTCCGGTTTATCCGGCAGGACATTCAGCGCATTCTGGATCACTGCCCCGGCATCACCGTCCATCTGAACACCGCCCTCGGCCGCGACGTCACGCTGGAGGACCTCAAGCGGCGCCACGAAGCTGTCCTGTTGACCATCGGCCTGTGCAAAGACCGGCCGCTGGAGATCCCGGGGACCGGACCCGCTGTCAAGGGCCTGCATGGCATCGCCCTGTTCGACCGGATCAGCCGGGGAGAAGAGATCTTGCTCGATGGACCGGTGGTGGTCGTGGGCGGGGGAAACGTGGCCATGGACATGGCCCGCACCGCCCTGCGCTGCGGCAGCTCGCGCGTGGAACTTTACTGCCTGGAGTCGCGCGAGCACATGCCGGCCTGGGACCATGAAATAACCCAGGCCGAGAGCGAGGGCGTCGTCATTCACAACGGTTGGGGACCCAAAGAGATCCGGACGGACAACGGCGCGGTTACCCAGGTCGTGTTTAAGCGCTGCACGTCCGTGTTTGACAGCGAAGGCCGATTCAACCCGGCTTACAGCCAGGAGACGATCACGCGCCCGGCCACCGCCCTCCTGCTGGCCATCGGCCAGGAAGCCGCCAACCCGGAGCTGGAGAGCAGCGGCATCATTGCCAGCGGACGGGTGCTGGCCGCAAATGAACAGGGCCGCACCGGCGACCCCCGAATATTTGCGGCCGGCGATTGCGCCTGCGGGCCCTCGGCCATCGTCTACGCCATGCACCACGGCCACAAGGCGGCCTACTATATCCGAGCCTTTCTGGAGAAGGTCGCCGACCCCGCTCCCTATCGGCCCGCCTACCGCACCCGCCACGTGCCGGTCGCCCAGGAGCCCCTGTGGGAGAAACTGCCCCGCGAGGCGGCCGACTCCGCCGGATCGCGCGACATGAGCTGCAGTTTTGACGAATGCGAGGCGCCCTTCGACCGGGAAAAGGCCCGGCGGCAGGCCGGCCGCTGCCTGCGCTGCGACGCCGAAACCGGCACGGCCAACTACTCGCGCCGGGCGCGCAATCTGATTCAGGTCATGGCCCGCACCGAACCGGACGATGCCCGGCGCCAAGGCGCTGCGTTAAACGCCCTGCTCGAACCGCGGGAAAATCCCTTTCCGCCCGGTCGTCCGGCGCACATCGGGGATGTCGTTTTTCTGTCCGCCGCCCTGACGCGCCTGGTCATCGACCCCTACCGGGAAGCCTGCAACACCCGCACGCTCATCACCCGCACCCGCGAGGTGGTGCCCAGGAACACGTCCGGTCCGGTTGTCGAACTCGATCAGCCTTTCTTCTGCACCGGCTTCGATGAGGTGGCCGGCGACATCCGCCAGGCACTGGGCCAGGGGCTGGCCCTGGCCGGGTGCGGCTACATGGGCCGCAGGAAGTTGATCGACGAGCCGGGCGCGGCCGGCAACCCCCTGACCTGGTTCCAGCTGGTCGCCGACGGCGATTCGCCGGATCCGGGGGCCCAGGCCTTGATCGGCGTCGTGGGCCGCACATTTCGACCCCCTTCGCTTCAGCGGCAGCGCCCGGGACAACAGCTGGGCCTTGCGGTGACCGCAGCGGCCCTGCCGCGGGCGATTCCCTGGGCCCTCGAACACCAGTTCGACCTGATGGTGCTGGACGGCACAAGCGGAATCGACCAGCCGTGGAGCGAGCTGCACGGATATCCCGACCTGACGGTCATGCGCGATGCCATCCGGATCCTGCGCAGCATGAACCGGGAGGAAGAGATCGCGCTGATCAATTTCGGCGGCATGCGTTCCGGCACCGACGTGGCCAAGGCCCTTGCCCTGAATTGCAGCGCCTCGGTTTTCGGGGTGGCCGTGGGCCTTGCGATGGGCGGCCGCATCGATGGGTCGACGCTCGTCTTCGATGGGGCCATCGACCCGGCGGACCGTCAACTGGCCCTGGCCAACTGGATCAAGGGCACCGCCCAGGAGGTGGCCATTATCGCCCGCTGCACCGGAAAGACCGACGTCCACAACCTCGAACCCGAGGACATGCGCAGCATTACCCTGAGCACGGCCGACGCATTGGACCTGCCGCTGGCCGCCGGGCAAGCCAAGCGGGAGTGGTTTTAGCCTCTTTCCATATAGACGGCGGTCTGTGGGGATCGTGGGACATCTCGCCGTGCACCCGACGCTCGGCAGCCGGAACGCCGATTCACTTTTGCGGCGGCAGCGAAAAATGGCGCCGCCGCAAAAGCACCCGCCGCCTTGTGTCAACTCTCCGGCAGCAGCGCCGGCCCTGCTTGAGAAATTGTTCGCACCGCTAAAAAAATCCTTGGATGGTCCCGCCGGATGGCCTGGCCGAAGGTGCCGGACGCGTAACACCTTCTAATCTTCCAGCGTGCTGATTCGCATGTGAAAGCAAAGCGGCAACCGATTTGTCCTAAATTAACACATTTGTAATAAAAACTATTTTTTATTTCAATTTTGAATATTTATAGATTTGGTAATCAACATATTTGCCAAACAATTTATTATTTATATTTGTATTATCATATATTTATTTCGTTATGCTCACTGCTCGCCGCCTTGGCATGACATCTGCAAATAAGTTTCATATTATTAAATTTATTCTAATCGGGGGAAAATAAAATGACTCAGGTGGTACCCATCGGAAAGACCTCTGCGGCGGATAGGGAAAAAAGAGAACGGGCCCGGGAACAATTAAAAGAGCAAGGCATTGAATACCTTCTGGCTCAATTTGTCGATATCCACGGCTGCCCCAAAGTGAAACAGGTTCCGGTGGAATGCTTCGACGATATCGTCGGGGCGGGGGCCGGTTTTGCGGGCGCGGCGGTATGGGGGCTCGGCCAGGGACCCCAAAGCCATGATCTGATGGCGCGGGCCGACCTGGATACCGTTGTCAGGCTGCCATGGAAACCCAATGTGGCCGTGGCCTGTTGCGACATTTTCGTAGACGGCAAGCCCTGGCCGTTCTGTGCGCGGACCAATTTGCGCCGCATGATCCGTGAATTCGCTTCCGAGGGGTATGCGCTGAACGGTGGATTCGAGCCCGAGCACTTCCTGGTCGAAAGAACGCCCGAGGGCCGAATCAAGCCCTGGGACCCCATGGGCGTCGATACCCTGGCCAAACCCTGCTACGATTTCAGGGGCATGTGCCAGACGATGGACTACCTGCAGGATATCATCCAATACGGAAACCAGATGGGATTTGAAATCTACCAGAGCGATCACGAAGATGCCAACGGCCAGTACGAAATCAATTTCGGCTGGACCAATGCGCTGCATGCCTCCGACCGCCTGGTGCGCTTTCGCATGCTGGCCGGCCAGATTGCGCCCAAATACAATGCCGTGGCCACCTTCATGGCCAAGCCCTTCGATGACAAGACCGGTTCCGGCGCCCATCTGCACTTTCACGTGGCCGATGCCGAAGACGGACGGAACCTGTTTCCTCTCAATGGGGATAATCAGGACCTCAAGGGCCTGGGCCTGTCCCAAATCGCTGTTTATTACATCGGCGGCCTGCTCAAACACATTCGCGCCATAACGGCCATCTCCGCGCCGACCCTTAATTGCTACCGCCGGATTCAAAGCGGCGAGTTCGTGTACTCCTGCACGTCGGGCTACACCTGGACCCCGGCCTATGCTTCCTATGGAGACAACAACCGCACGCAGCTGTTCCGGTGCCCGGACCCCAATCGCTGTGAAGATCGATCGCCTTCGGCCATGGTCAATCCGTACCTGCTGCTGGCCGCTCAAATGGCGGCGGGTCTGGACGGCATCAAAAACAAAATCGATCCCGGCGACGCCATCATCGGGGAGAATGTGTGGAACCTCTCCCACGAGAAGCGCCGTGAGCGGGGAATGATCCTTTTGCCCCAGAACCTTTCTGAGGCCATCGAGGAGCTGGAAGCAGATGACGTGGTCAAGGCCGGCCTGGGCCCCATAGCAGATGAGTACATCCGGCTGAAGAAGGCCGAGTGGAGCGAATTCATGCGCACGGTCACGCCGTGGGAAGTCAACCGCTACCTGACATTTATCTAACCGCGGCCGACGGGTTCCTTGACAGAGCCGCCCAGCTGAACTTCGTCACCAGGAGCAGGCCAAATTAAAAGGCTTTTGGGGGATCTTCTCGGGCTGTTTCTGTCAGGCCACCCCCACGGAAGTCACGACAGGAAAGACACAAAATGTACACACCCAGTTCTGCGGGACGGCTGAAGGACTTCGGCCCGATTTATTCGACGCCCGATCCGATCACTCTCAATGGAAGCAGAGCGCTCATGGAAGCCGCCCGGCCAAATGACACCAGCCCCGTTTTCAACCGCATCATGAGCCTCTTGAAAAAAGGCGGCGTCAAGTTTCGCATCCATTCGCATCCCGCGGTGTGCACCATGGAACAGGCCCACGCCAGGGTTCCCCATCTTTGCCGCAACCTGGTCAAGACCGTTGTGTTCAGGATCAAGGACGGCAACTGGATCCTGGCCGCGGTTCGCGCGCAAGATCGCGTTGACTATAAGAAGCTGGCCGGTGCGGCGGGTGTCAACCGCACAGCCGTGCGCGCTGTTTCACCCGAACTGGTCGCCGAAGAACTTGGCTTTCAGGTAGGCGGCGTTGGCCCCTTTCCGGTGCGCGACGATATGCGGGTCGTCGTGGACGATCACCTCGAAGGCATCGGAAATATTTTTTGCGGCAGCGGACTCAACACCCGAACAGTGGAGATCGATATGGACGATCTCATAGAGATTACCGGCGCCAGGATTCATCCCATCGCAAGGAAATGACCAAAATTCCCCTCCCTTTCATTTATCGCCTTTAGTCAACACCATGATTTGACCGCCTGTTCACTTCCGCTCCCTTACGACGCGCAGCATTTTGTCCACCCAGCGGTAGCTTTCCGGGCTGCCGATGTCGAGCCGCTTTTCATCGAGCCTGATTGCCGTGACCGGTTCTTTGCGGCACAGGTAGTCGATGAAGTGACCCGGGGCATCAACCGGGCCGGTGGTGTCGAGAAACTCCTCCAAGACCTCCCGTGCGCTGGGCTTTAGAAAATAAAGCGGCGGGCAGAACCAGCCGG
>JBAPSB010000298.1:0-2340 GCA_049281435.1 Desulfobacterales bacterium | reverse complement strand
CCTTATATGTGGCCGGAAAGGATGGAAAGGACGTATCGAGCCGTGAAGCCGAGGATCTGCTGAAAAAATGGGACTTCACCGCAGAACTCGATGCCGTCCGATATGATCAGACGGTTGCTCAAACTGAAAGTTATCGCCGCGGTTACAACTGGGCCAGGCATCAAAACAAGGAATATCTGCTGACGCATTTCGGCCTCTATCGCGAGTCTTGGGACACCGGATCCTGGGGCAGACCGGCGAGGGAAAATCGGGCTGAGGCACCCGACCTTCCCGAGACGGTCCTGCCGGTTCTTGAAGAAATCATGAAAACCGCGGCTCACGAAGCTGGGGAGGCCAGGCCTCGGGTGGAAACCGGGGCCGCGGAGCCCAAAGAGGCGATGATGGCCGGAATCATGCGGGCTTTAAAGGAAATAGAGTGGCTCGAACACTACAGCCCTCAGGCTTGTGACATTCGCTCGATATGATAGTTCTTCCACGTGGGGCAATATCGCCTCTGCTCGTTTTGATCCATCCAAAGGGACCAGGATTGCCTCATACATGGCGATCTTCTTTTTAATGATACCGTAATGATCTACATTCTATTTGCGAATGTTAAGAAACGATAAGGCTATTATCACTTTCTCTGGCGGCGGCGTGGTAGTATACTGCGTCTTTTATGCGTTCCGCGCGGATTTTTTTCTCTTTCATCAGGCCGCCAAGATATTTCGACACCTCGTTGAAATGCAGGCCGAAACCCTCTGCAATCTGCTGGGCTGTGCAGGGGCGTCTTTTCAACATCGCCAAAATGGCGGCCGTGTTTGTCTGCATGGGCTTTGAATGGGGCGTACTGAAATCCGCGATGATTTCAGCCGTCGGCTGAAAAAGGTGCGTCAGGGCTGCCATCTGCTCCTTTGACAAGGCGGTGACAAACTCCTCCGCAGGTGGGCGAACTGCCGTGTTCAAGTGGATGCGATCCGGTGCGATCTCCTTTGCCCGGGCCGCGATTTTGGCGACCTGCTCAGGCGACGAATTCATCCCCCTGACCAAAAAGACTTCCATCCACACCTGCCCGTCGAATTGGGCGCGGAATGTTTTCTGCCCCTCGATCATTTGGTCGAAAGACAGCTGCGGATGAGGCCGGTTGACCCACTCGAAGGAGGCCTGGTCCCAGGCACTCAAGGAAATTTTGACGATATCGGCCTGACTTGCGGCGGCGCGCACTTCCGGAAGACGCAGCAGGGCGCCGTTGGTCAAAAGGACGGAGGGAATTGTGCCGAGGCTCCGAATGAAGTCGAGCACTTCCTCGAACCGGGAATGAAGCGTCGGTTCTCCACCTCCGGAGAGGGTCATATAGTCGGCTTCACCGCCCGATCGGAGCCACTCGTCAATTTCGCCCAGAACGGCATCCGTCGGTACATATTCATCTCGTGCAATGGTCTTGGCGGGGGTGCAGCCCAGTTGGCAGAAGACGCAATCGAAGCAGCATGTCTTGTGAGGCGTCAGGTCGATCCCCAGCGATCGGCCGAACCGTCGCGAGGGCACCGGCCCGAACAGGTAGCGATATCTTTTTTGCGTCATGCCGTTAATTTCTCTACCCGCACTGCGGCTACTCTGAACTCCGGAATTTTCGCCGGGGGGTCGAATGCCTCCGCATTGGTCAGCACGTTCGTCGGGTTCTCGCCGAAATGAATCGGCAGAAACAGGGTGCCGGGTGGCACCTTTTTGGAGAGGTTTGAACTGAACAGCAGGATGCCCGTGTAAAAGGTTTTATAGTCGACGTTTGCGTTCATGGCATGCCTGGTTTTTAATAACTCTCTCGTCCTTTGAATCGGCCTTTTCAATGGTGCCGCAAACATTCACAAGCAAATCTTGTACCCGGGCATCAAGAAGCAGGGCTGGTCGAGCCGGTCACAAAGATAGGCCTGCAGAACCTGCTCGACTGCGCCGGCCCTTCCGGCAATCACACCGATCCTGTGGCCGTGGAGCATGTTGTGAAAGACGTCGCTGATGCCACCGCAGATGACGCATTTTACTTCTAAATTCTTTAATATCGAAAAACGTTCCGCCAACGAGAGATTGTCGAGATAAATTTCCCGCCGAACGGTTTCCCGTTTTTGCTCCAGGTCGATAACCAAGACCCTTGTACAGGTATCAAGAACCGGAGAAACGCGGGATTCGAATACGGGTATGCCGACTCGTTCCATGACTCCTCAGTGCTCGTGCGGACCGTCTTTTTCCGGATGGTGGCAATGAGACTCCGCGCATCCGCAAGTGGAGTTCAGCTCCGATTGGAAATCCGAAGCGGCGATCTCCCACCAGAGCGGGTTGAGGGTTACGTTTGCCGGCAGGTCAAGATCTATC
>JBAPSB010000297.1:0-2950 GCA_049281435.1 Desulfobacterales bacterium | reverse complement strand
GCCGGCGTTTTGCCGAAGTTCCACTCCCAGGACCGGTACTTTTCATTAGCGAGGCGCTCGATGTGGCGCCAGTCCCGGCCCGAAACACGCACCGGTTGCAAGCCCCGGCTGTGGGCGGCAATGACCCGGAGCAGGTGCTCCCGGAAATCGTCGATGCCGATGCCGCGCGCCAGACAGCCCGCGAGGTTCGTGACCGCGCTCGGCACGGACTTGGGCGCCCGCGAGTCGATCACTTCGCAGCCGGGCGCCAGGCTATGGCGCAGGTCATTCAGATGGCTGTTAAACAGCAGGGTGCCGTGAACGATCATCCTTCGGGTGTTTGAAAACTGGGCACTGCCGGAGACCTTCTTTCCGTCGACCAGGATGTCGTTTTTGGCGTTGAATTCCGCCGCCGCCCCCAGGCTCACCAGGGCCAGGCGCACCGGCTCGATGGTGCGCCGAATGTCCTTCAGGCTGCCGCGGTGGTGCGGCTGGATAAAACTGAAATTCACGTTGCCCGCGTCGTGGTAGACCGCTCCGCCGCCGGAAACGCGGCGCACGAGGTGCAGTTTCTTTCGGGCGGCAAAGGCCAGGTCGACTTCCGCGAAGAAGTTCTGATTGCGACCGATGATGGCCGCGCCGTGATTGACATACAGCAGCAGGAGCAGACGGTCCGGCGCGAGGTGGCGCAGACAGTATTCTTCCAGCGCCAGGTTGAGATACGGGTCGTTGCTGTGGTTGTTGTGCACCAGAAAGATCATGGAATCCAATCCATTGGTGTCGCGTCCCGGCGCCCAGTCGAAGTGGCCGGTGACGGTGACGGCCGGACCTGCCGGTTAGCGGGGCAGAGTATCCCACGGATCAGGGTCCCTGCCAAGGGTGGCAGCGAATCGGCTCTTGATCATTTGGCTCTGTAGGGCTATTTATTTCTGTTCCAAATCAGATGCAGACCGACGGTATATGGCTGGGCGCAGCGGGGTGCCCGAAAAAGAACGCGGATGGGCGCTGGTCAAGCCGCATCCGGGAGACAGGCGTCAAAAATTTCATTTACCCGCCCGTCCGGTGCCACAACAAGCTGATGGGGCCGGATGGACACCCGAAAAGAAGTCGCCACGGCGAAGAAAGGATCACCCATGAGGCGCTGGCGGTGTGTCATCTGCGGCTATATCCACGACGGCGACGAGCCGCCGCTCAGGTGTCCCGTATGCGGGGCATCCAAAGAAATGTTTGAAGACATCACGATATCGGAGGAGCAGCCATGATCAGGATCAACGAACACTATCTGAAGCTCAAGGCGTCCTATCTCTTTGCGGACATCGCCCGGCGGGTGGCCGCCTTTCAAGCCGCCCATCCGGAACGGGACATCATCAAGCTCGGCATCGGCGATGTCACGCGGGCGCTGCCGCCGGCCTGCATCGCTGCGCTTCATCAGGCAGTCGACGAGATGGCCGATGATGCCACTTTCCGCGGCTACGGGCCCGAACAGGGCTATGGGTTTCTGCGTGAAAAAATCGCCCGTCACGATTTCCAGGAGCGGGGCGCCGAGATCGATCCGGAGGAAATTTTCGTCAGCGACGGTGCCAAATGCGACACCGGCAACATCCAGGAAATTTTTGCGACCGACATCACCGTCGCCATTCCCGATCCGGTCTACCCGGTCTATCTGGACACCAACGTGATGGCCGGGCGTACCGGTGCCTTCGACAGCGGCCGTTACGCCGGCATCGTATACCTGGAGGGCAACCGGGCCAACGGGTTTGTGCCGCAGCTGCCCGAGGCTCCCGTCGATCTGATTTACCTCTGTTTCCCCAACAACCCCACCGGGGCCACGATCGACAAGGCCCGGCTCGCGCAGTGGGTCGATTTTGCCAGAGAGAAAAAGGCCTTGATTCTCTATGATGCCGCTTATGAGGCCTTCGTTCGTGACGAGAGCCTGCCGCGGTCGATTTACGAAATCCAGGGCGCCCGGGAGGTGGCGATCGAGTTCAGGAGCTTTTCCAAAACCGCCGGGTTCACCGGCACGCGCTGCGCCTTTACCGTGGTGCCCAAAGCCTGCCGGGCCTACACGAAGAAGGGCGAAGAGGTAAAGGTTCACGATTTTTGGAACCGTCGGAACGCGACCAAATTCAACAGCGTCTCCTACCCTGTCCAGCGGGCGGCCGCGGCGATTTACGGTGAAGAGGGCCGGCACCAGACGCGCGAGCTGATCGATTATTATCTCGGCAATGCCGCGGTCATCCGGCGGGAAATGACGGCCCTCGGATACGAGTGCATCGGCGGTGAGAACTCGCCCTACATCTGGGTGGACGGGCGCACGGATTCGTGGCAGTTTTTCGATCTGCTGCTGGACAAGGCCGGCGTCGTGTGCACGCCCGGTGCGGGTTTCGGAAAATGCGGCGAGGGGTTTATCCGCATCAGCGCCTTCAACTCGGCTCAAAACATCGAAAAAGCCATGCGGCGCGTGTCTGAAACGTTGAAAGCGGCCGACTGACCGGTGCGCCACCGTCCGTCACTCAACCGGATATGCGGGGTCCTGCGTGTCACCGCCGTTGTCGCCGGCACCCGTACGGTCAATGATGCTGCAACCGTTTTGGAGACAGAATTTCAAGTATTTTTTTTCGGCTTCCTGGAGGTCTTCTTCGGAGTAGTGTTCCAGGTTTTCAGGGATGCGAAACTCCTTTTTAAGGTTCCGGATCAACCGCCGGATGCCGGTGGTTTTGTCTGAAGTATCCGCCATTGCGATCCTCTGCTCTTGAAAACTATGTCCGGAACGATTCGATTACCATTGCAGAGCTGATAAATACATCGACGCGTTGAGGACAGTTGTTTCTTTAAAGTATGGCCGGTGTTAGCGGCTGCTCGAAAAGGTATGAAACTGGGCGGTATAGAAATGCAGTAAATTTCCGGCATGCCATTTGCTTATATAGGAAATTTAACCAATTAAAATCACTTGATATACGAACAAAATGGA
>JBAPSB010000296.1:0-5751 GCA_049281435.1 Desulfobacterales bacterium | reverse complement strand
ATTCCAGACAACAATGAACGGCGTAATGGACTTTCTTGATGGACCTCCTTTCGCCATAGGTTTGGGGGTTACTTGCAGATCACAGGGAGCATGTTACTGTTTCAACAGTATACCAGCACTTGTAATTTGGCGAGTGGAGGTCATGCAAGAATGTCACATTATAGATCCGGGCCTTCACCCCTTCCCGTTTTCCCCTTGTTCTTTGATCCTTTTTCCTTTTTTTTTTATATCATTTTAGAGATTTATGTATTCGGCTGCAGAAACGCGGCGGAAGACGGCTGATAGAATGCCAAAAATCAATTCCAGTTTTTTGACAGAGATTAATCGCATTCACCCCATTGACAGTAAAAATTCAATATACATTCTTTTTCATAGGCAAGAACGGCCAAGCCTAATCTATTCCAACAAGGATACTTTATCTGCGCTATAAGCAGGCAATACGCACCCAAGCCCAGTCCCCAACTACCTGTCCGGACATAGCATTAGACGGGCCCCAGTTTACGACCTGCGCACATCCCAGGTATTGGTTCCAAAGAGAACCTTACATCAAGTCAATTGCCATAATGAATGACGAAAAAACCATGTGCGTGCATGAAAGGCTGGACTCACTCTATCGGTCCGAGTCTCGCCGTATTTTCGCCACCCTGGTGCGCTTGCTCGGCGATTTTGACCTCGCCGATGAGGCGCTGCACGAATCCTTCAGAGCGGCGCTGGAACAATGGCCGCGGGATGGTCTTCCCGCCAATCCCAGGGCCGGGCTCGTTTCTGCAGGGCGTTTCAAAGCCATCGATATGATCCGCAAACGGGTCCGGTTCGACGCCTCGCAGAGGGCTATCGCCGAAAGGCTCTATGCAGATGCCGAAGGTGACACCTGGACTGATGAGAGCATCGAGGATGACCGGCTTCGATTGATCTTTACCTGCTGTCACCCCGCCCTTTCCCATGAAGCGCGCGTGGCCTTGAAGCTGCGGGAAATCTGCGGCCTCACGACCGAGGAAATTGCCCATGCGTTTCTCGTCGCACCCTCCACTTTGGCTCAGCGCATCGTGCGCGCCAAGGCAAAGATACGCGACGCAAGAATTCCTTATCAAGTACCGCCGCCGGCGGAACTTCCACACCGTCTGGATACCGTACTCCAGGTGATTTACCTTGTGTTCAACGAAGGTTACGCCGCCTCGCAAGGAGCGGCGCTCACCAGGCCTGATCTGTCGGGCGAGGCGATACGGCTGGGGCGCTTGCTGGTTGAGCTCTTGCCCGAGCCGGAGGCCTTGGGACTCCTTGCCCTGATGCTTTTGCAGGAGTCGCGGCGCGTTGCACGGACCTCGCAGACAGGCGATCTGATATTGCTCGAGGACCAAGACCGTTCGCTCTGGAATCGAGAACAGATCACGGAAGGGAAGGCGTTGGCACAACGGGCGCTTTCTTCGGGGAGGTTCGACGCTTACACACTCCAGGCGGTGATCGCGGCCGCACATGCCGAAGCACTTAGCGCCGCCAGGACGAACTGGGATAAGATCCTCGGATTTTACGACATGCTGGTGCAAGTTCAGCCGTCACCCGTGGTGGAGCTCAATCGTGCCGTGGCGGTGGCGATGCGTGACGGTCCCGGAGCAGGTCTGACGCTGATCGATGCAATTCTTGCCCGCGGGGACCTGACCGACTACCACCTCGCCCATGCGGCAAGGGCAGATCTTTGCCGCAGATTGGGCCGTTCGCAGGAAGCCCGGGCCTCTTACGAGAGGGCACTCGACCTGGCCCAGCAGGAACCGGAACGGCGGTTTCTTCAAAAGCGCTTGTCCGAATTGCAATTTTGATCACGAGGTTGTCGATTTGGCCCCCTTACAGACGACTAAAGAGTGAAAGAACCCGAGGCATCCGGTCAATCGGGTCAGGCTGGCTCGAGAATTCCCCGGAGGCCCGTTTCACATTCCAAATCAACAAGGAGATACGACCATGCGGTTCATGATAATCGTCAAAGCCACCCGCGATTCTGAGGCCGGCGTCATGCCGGAGGAAAAGCTCATCGCCGAGATGACTGAATACCACGAAGAGCTGGCCAAGGAGGGCGTGCTGCTCGATGCCTCGGGACTCCAGCCGAGCTCAAAAGGTTGGCGGATCCAGTACCGCGGAGCGAAGCGCACATTTGTCGATGGACCTTTCGCCGAGACGAAAGAGCTCATCGCCGGTTACACGCTCATTCAGGTGAAGTCGCGGGAAGAAGCGGTCGAATGGACAAAACGCTATCCCAATCCTGCCGGTCATGGCAAGTCGGCTGAGATCGAGGTGCGTCAGCTGTTCGAACTGGATGATTTTGGCCCCAGCGATGCGATCGAGCGCTTTCGCAAAATAGAGGTCGGTGGAACCAAGTAACAGGTTATTTCGCAGGGGAGGCTGGAATGAAATATTTGTGTCTGGTTTATCTCGATGAGAAGAAATGGCACGAGGTGCCCGACAGCGAGTGCCTGACCTACGATGCGGCAATTCGAAGGAGCGGCCACTGCATCGCGTCCGAGGCCCTTCAGCCGGTTGAAACGGCTACCACTGTGCGAATCCGCAACGATAAGGTGTCCATCACCGACGGTCCTTTCGCTGAGACCAAAGAACAGCTCGCCGGGTTTTATCTTATCGAAGCGAAAGATCTCGATGAAGCCATTCAACTGGCTTCGGGAATTCCCCCGGCGCGGACGGGCAGTATCGAGGTTAGGCCGATTCGTCCGATCCGGGAAATGGCAAAATAAAAACGAGGGTAATCGACGTCTCTGTTGCAGCATAAAGTAAAAATTCGTATGAAAATGGAACTCAACCCTTTCGCACTGAATCTGCGATATCGCCCCCTCGTCTCCGCATAGTCGGCCAGTTCTTCCATTTTCATCCGTCGGCGAATTCAGGCACAACGACTGAACCTGTCGATCCAAAAGATTCCCAAACGACCATACGGTAAGGGGGCAATTTCAGATCGCATAAGGAGTCGTAACATGCCTGCGACGCTAACAAGGCTGCCGCAGCCGTACCAATCCGGTGCGCCACCGAAAAAAAACGAAGATGTGATGCGATCCCGACGATGGAGGTAGTCCCCATAAGGAGGAAACTATGAAATATATATGCCTCGGATACATCGAAGAGACGAAGTGGGAAACCATGTCCGAAACTGAGCGTAACGACATGGTGGACGAGTGCTTCACCTATGACGATATTCTTCGCTAGGACGGTCACTTCGCTGGAGGGGAAGCGCTCCAGTGCTCTCGGAACGCCGCCACCCTGCGATGGAAAAACGACAAGGTGTCCATCACCGACGGCCCGTATGCCGAAACGAAAGAACAGTTGGGGGGGATCCTCGTGCTCGAGGCAAAGGATCTGAACCATGCCATCCAATTGATGTCGGAGCACCCAGGTGTAAAAGCAGGTCCTTTTGAGATTCGACCGGCCGCGGATTTGAACGAAATGATTCGTGAGAGTGAGCTGCGGCGTTTAAAAAGCAATAACGGCTCAGGTTGACCGAAATATCCGGAAACCACTTTCAGACACCGTGAGTTGGTTCCGAGCCAATCACCATCTACTTAAGGAGAAAATCCCATGTCAAAAATAAAACCCATCCCGGAAGGCATGCATACGGTAACACCGCATCTGGTCTGTGCCAACGCGGCCGAAGCCATCGAATTTTATAAAAATGCATTTGATGCCGTTGAACTGGTGCGACTGCCGGGTCCCGAGGGAAAACTCATGCACGCTATGATCCGGATTGGTGACTCGATGGCCATGTTGGCGGATGAATTTCCTGATTGGGGTTCGTTTGGTCCTAAGTCGCTAAAGGGTACTCCAGTAACAATCCATCTTTACGTTGAAGATGCCGATGAGCTCGTTGAGCGTGCCGTCGGAGCAGGGGCAAGGGTCATCATGCCCGTCAAGGAAATGTTCTGGGGCGATCGCTACGGTCAAATCGAAGACCCGTTCGGCCATCACTGGTCAGTGGCCACGCATGTCCGTGATGTAAGCCCTGAAGAACTGGAGCGGGCGGCCAGCAAGGCTCTCGCCGAAGGGTGTCCAGGCGCTTAGTCTTAAAAAAGTTGGAGAATTATCATGCAAATAGTAACACCATGCCTTTGGTTCAAAGGTGACGCTGAAGACGCAGCGTCTTTCTACGTGACGCTGCTTCCGAATTCTCGAATCGATCGAGTCCTCCGTTCGCCCGCGGATACACCTAGTGGACCGACTGGCTCTGTCCTCACTGTCGAATTCACGTTGGCTGGAATGAAGTACGTCGGGCTGAATGGCGGTCCTGAGTTCAACTTCAACGAAGCAGTGTCCTTTCAGATCCATTGCGACGATCAGAAGGAGGTCGATCGACTATGGGAAAGTCTGCTCGATGGCGGGACTGAGATTGCATGCGGTTGGATCAAGGACAGGTGGGGACTGGCTTGGCAGATAGTGCCGGTTCGATTAGAAGAATTGCTTAGAGATCCCGACCCAAAGCGGGCACGCAGATCGATGGAAGCGATGATGAAGATGGTAAAGATCGATATCGCAGCCCTTGAGCGGGCGGCAGATGGTTCTAACTAACGGTCACGTTCATCCCTCACATGCGTGCAGACGGCCGAACAGGAGGATTGAACAGCGACCTTGGAAACTGCGCCTCGAAAGGCGTGGTCCCCAGGGCGCGTCAATCGCGATTTTTAACAATAATCATCCAATTTTTTGAGCATATAAATCCAAATTTTCTTTAGGATACCAACAATATCCGTAACTTGTTTTTTTTACCCTTCAAAAGGGCAGACCACAATATACAGAGTCTGCCTTTTGTGATTTGGGTGGGTGTTAAGAATAGAATAAAGCACCGTGAAAATGGTGATGTCCCAATAAAGTTGGCAAGGATATCACAGGATATCCGAACCCATGCCTGCGATAACCGCGGTATGTATAAATAGTTTTTGTTTTAACGACTCAATTTCTTGCCGCAACAATTCAATTTCAGTTTTTTCTTCTTCCCTAAAAACCCCTCAATTTGTATCTCGTACTTAGAATCGACAACCAGCCCAGAGTTGCCCCCTTGTCGGTTGCGCTTACCTATCTCCGATTTTCGAATACACTTGAGAGTATGGGTAACTTCAATTATTTTTTTGAAAGGTCGACCGGCTCGCGTCCGGGAGCAGAAATTCCGCGGCGCTCGAGCAGTGAACCGTCCAGCCGGTAAAGGTCTATCAGTGCCTTGAGGTAGTTGGCAAGGGCCCGCACCTCGGCGATCCGGCTGACCAACAGATCCCGTTGAGCTTGAGCCACCAGAAAACTGGTTGATTTTCCCACGCGCAGTTTTTCGGATTCGGTCCGGAGTTTTTCCTCATCGAACATGCGGGTGACCGATGAAGCGGCAATCTGCTGTTTGGTACGGTTGACCGCTATGTAAGCGGTGCGCACGTCGACTTCCACAAGCTGTGAAAGGTTATCCAGAGCTTTTTGCGCCTGTTCCCGGGTCAGCAGCGCTCGCCGGTGAAGGGCTTTTGCATCCCGATTGAAAACAGGGTAATTAAATCTGACGCCCGCCAGGGCGTCATAACGGTCTTTGGTGATATTGCTGATGGATACGCCAAAGGAATTCGCATATCCGCTTTTGCCGAGCGTGATGAAAAGATCCAGTAAGGGCAACAATCCGTTCTGGGTTTTGACGAGATCCAAATTGCCGCGTAATATTTCCAAACGGGCCTGATTCAAAATCGGACGCATGCGCATCGATACGGCCACATAGAGCTCAACATCTTC
>JBAPSB010000295.1:0-3695 GCA_049281435.1 Desulfobacterales bacterium | reverse complement strand
CTTCAAATCCATACCGGGAAAAGGCGCCACGGGTAATGTGGACGGCAAGGAAGTCAAGGTCGTGAGCCCCGGCTTCCTCAGGGAAAACGACATCCCGATGACGGACGAAAGGGTCGAGACACTCAGTTCCCAGGGTAAAACGGTGGTCTTCGTGATAATCGACGGGGACCTCAAAGGTGCCATCGCACTCGCGGACATCATCCGGGACGAGTCGAAGAAAGCCATCTCCAAGCTGAAGGAAATGGGCATCCAGTGCATGATGCTCACCGGCGACAACAAACTAGTGGCCAAGTGGGTCGCCGAGGAGATCGGCCTCGACGAGTATTTCGCCGAGGTCCTGCCCCAGGACAAAGCCGAGAAGGTCAAGGAGGTCCAGTCGCGGGGTCTCGTTGTCGCCATGACGGGAGACGGCGTCAACGATGCACCGGCGCTGGCGCAGGCCGATGTGGGCATCGCCATCGGCGCCGGGACGGACGTGGCGGTCCAGACGGCGGATATCATCCTGGTTCACAGCAACCCCTTGGATGCCGTGGCCATTCTGGATCTCTCACGGGCAACCTACCGCAAAATGATACAAAATCTGGTGTGGGCCACCGGGTACAATGCATTCGCCATACCCCTCGCGGCAGGGGTCCTGTATTCTTACGGCGTGCTGCTGTCCCCTGCGATGGGGGCGGTACTGATGTCCTTGAGCACGGTGATTGTTGCCATCAACGCAAGATTCCTGAAGATCGTAAAATCGAGCATGAAATAACAAAAAGCCTCCCCAAAATTTGCGCTTAAAGTGAATCCGATCGATATATACGGGATTGACTATATTGATTGGTCTATTTGCAATCTTATGATGGTATGACTTATACAGCCCGTGTTGTTCGAATAGCAAGAGGCCTGGCGAGATCAAAATCGATGCCACGCGCAGATGAGTTTCAGTTCATTTCAATCTGATGAAGGGGAGGGTCCTATGAAAAGAATCAAGGATCTTCCAGTGTAAAAAATATGGATTCCTCACTTCCACTGCGTTGACATTTTAAGGAATAAGATCGACATGGAAAAACAATTGGCTGCGGAAAAAAAGGATGTCATCATCATCGGAAAGGGACCAGCCGGGCTGCAAGCGGCCATTCATGCGGCGCGTCGCAAAGTGACCACCCTGGTCCTGGGAAGGCTGAACAGGAGCAGCGCCTTCGACTCGCACATCGATAATTTCTGCTGCGTGGACGGCAAAAACGGCACTGACATTTTAAAACAGGCGCATCTCAAGGCAGAAGAGTCCGGAGCCGTTCTCCTCGAAGAGGATATCGTCGAGCTTTCAAGCTCCGAAGGTCTCTTTTCGGTTGAGACGGACACCGGCCGAAAACTGAGATCCTCGGCATTGATTCTGGCAATGGGCGTCCACAGAAACAAACTGGGTGTAAAAGGCGAAAAAGAGCTGCTGGGTCGCGGCGTCAGTTATTGCGTGGACTGCGACGGAGGATTCTTCCGGGACGAAGTGGTGGCTATTGTGGGCGACGAAAGCGCTGCGGTAGCCGGAGCGCTGGTGCTCCTGTTTTATGCCAAAGAGGTGCATCTGATCTGCGATAAAATGGATGTAGCGGATTCTCTGGCTGAAAAAGTAAAAAGCAGTTCGGTCAAAGTCCATGAAGGCAAGCGGGTCGTTCAGATTCTCGGCGATTCAAAAGTCGAAGGAGTTGCCCTGAATGATGGCAACAAAATCAGCGCCTCCGGCGTTTTCATCGAACTCGGGGCCAAAGGGGCGGTGGCCCTGGCCGGCAAGCTGGGGGTTGAATTGGATCGTGAGACGATGAAATACATCGCCGTCAACCGCAAGCAGGAGACCTCCGTCCCCGGTATTTATGCCGCCGGCGATATCTGCGGCCCCCCGTGGCAGGTCGCCAAGGCCGTCGGCGAAGGCTGCGTTGCCGGTCTGGAAGCGGCCGCGTATGCAAAAAAGCAGAAGAGTTAGGTTTCTTAAATAAACCTTGCGCTCTACCGCGGCGTTTGAGTAAGTTGATGCTTGAATATTCTGCCCTGTTTGCTGCCGATTCATTGCATAAAAAGGAAACCCGGATCGACCGTTAAACTATCGTCAAAACCAAAACCGTATACCGGCCACGAAAGAGGTGACGCTGATGTTTTCACCGTCGGCCTCCGCCATATCGGCCGTGTTGCCTAACTTGCGGCTCCAGGATACGCCGATGTAAGGCGCGAACTGCCGCCGGATTTCGTAGCGCAGCCGCAGGCCCAGCTCGATGTCGTTGATGCCGGACCCGATATTGAGTTCCTCGACCTCCTGCACGGCCAGGTTCGTCTCGAAGCGCGGCTGCAGGATCAGCCGCTGGCTGAGCAGAAGGTCGTATTCGACCTGGATGTTGGCCGATATGTCGCCGTCCTCGCTGACATAAGCGGTCGCGTCCACCTCGAACCAATAGGGTGCCAGCCCTTCGATGCCGAGCGCGGCCGATATCCGGCTTGGATCTGGTTTGAAGTCGTAGCGGGCACCGACCTGCAGGTCCCAGAACGTAGCGATGTTGCGACTGTAAAACAACTCTACGTCGCCCTCCTCGACCGTTTCTTCCTCAAACAGATATGTGCCTTCGCTCTTAAGCCACAGCTTGTTGTAATCCCCGCCGACCCAGGCCTGCACATCCCAGAGAAGGCCGGGATCGCCTTCATTGGTCTGATATTCGAGACGGTCTGCCCGAAACATGGCGAAGATCTCGTTGTCATGGACGAATTGAACCCCGAAGTTCTCCTGCGCCCCCTCCTGGGCGTCCTTGGCATATTTTTGAATGCCCTGTCCCACCTTTGGATCGGTGTGCACCTCGTGGTAATCGGCGGGATAGCCGCGATCTTCAGGATCGGCGAAGGGCTTGTCCGCTGCCAGGCCGGTGACAGGCATAAAAGCGATCATCAGAAACACCATCCATATCTTCATCGGTTTTTCCTTTCTCCTCAAGCGACCCTTACCACCTGGGCCATCCCCGCCTCCATGTGATAGAGCAGATGACAGTGGAAAGCCCAGTCCCCTTTTTCGATTGGGGTGATCAGGACCGAGAGCACTTCACCGGGTTTGGTGAGAATGGTGTGCTTGAACGGCAGCTCTTCGGCGCCGTTTTCAAGCTGCATCCACATGCCGTGCAGGTGAATAGGGTGCTCCATCATCGTGTGGTTGACCATGAAAAGCCGCAGGCGCTCGTTGTGGCGGAAGAGATAGGGGCCGGGCTGATCCGTAAACTTCTTACCGTCAAAGGAGAACATGTAGCGTTCCATGTTGGCGGTGATGTTGATGGTCATCTCCCAATCGACGATGGTCGAGTAGGGCTGCGCAGCGGTTGACATGAGGTCCTGGTAGGTCAGCACCCGCCAGCCGTCGCCGCCCAGGCCGATGCCCGGCTCGTCCAGGCGGTATTCGGGATTCATGATCACCATGGCCACATTCGTATCGCCTTTGTCCGGCTTGAAAGGTGTCGGTCCGTTGGGCCCAGGGATCCGTGGATCCTGCAGCGGCTGCCGATTCCCGTGACCAATTTGCCTGGGCTGCATGGTGTTGTGCTGCATGGTATCTGGCCGCATTTCGCCCTGGTGCGCATTACCGTGCTGCATGGTGTCCGGCTGCATATCACCCTGCTGCATGGTGCCTTGCTGCATGGCCTCTGACGGCTTATCGCCTTGCGGCGCATTACCGTGCTGCATGG
>JBAPSB010000294.1:0-2921 GCA_049281435.1 Desulfobacterales bacterium | reverse complement strand
GTGGTGTTCCCTGCATTCACTAAAACCTTTTTTTAACAAACAAGTAAATACCCGCTACTGCCTATTTCCTAAGTATTGAGCAGGTAGGGGAAATCTTTTGCTCATGAACCCGATAAATCTGGCCAGTCGCTGATCCGCTAAGGCCCTGAATGAAGAAGGACGGCAGCAAAGCAAGACCCGATTCCGCTGTATCGGGCCTTGGATTCAGGTTCTTTAAAAGATCCGTGACGGGATGGGATCAGCAGTTGCCGGAGAATTCCGTGCTGCTCGTAAGGCGTTTTTCGATGTCAAATACAGGACTGACCCTATTCATGATTTCGGGGCGCATGTTATTCTTGAATCAGTTTCCGACTCTTAATACATTTAACGGAAAGGAATTCCTTTGAAAGTCCTCCTTCTGAAAAAGGGGAATTTAGGGGGATTTTAAATGATCACAAGAAATCCCCCCTGGCCCCCCTTTTTCAAAGAGGGGAAGATTTGGCCTTAAGTTAATGGTATTGGTTTAACGTCAAAGGACAGGCACGATTAAGGAGAAAGGCCATGCCATCGTGGAGCAACAAGGAAGAGCGTCAGTACGAGCATATCAAAGACAGTGAAAAAAGAAGGGGCAGGAGTACCCAGCGGGCCAAGGAAGTTGCGGCCCGCACCGTCAACAAGCAGCGGCGTCAAGAAGGAAAGACGCCCCAAAAGACCACCCAGGGTACCGGCAACCCAAACTCCCGTCTGGAAGACCGGTCCAAACAGGAACTCTACAACCGGGCCAAGGAACTGGATATTTCGGGTCGTAGCAAGATGACCAAGGGCGAACTCGTCAAGGCCATCCGGGGCAGCAGCTAAGTATTTTTTGAAACGGTACCCAGAATCCAAACAAGGAGGCAGTTCTCATGCCCATGTTTCTTGAAAAGATCAAGTCCGAAGGTTTGGCGCACCTGTCTTATCTTCTCGGCCATAATGGAATGGCAGCCGTCATCGACCCGCGGCGCGACTGCCAGGTTTACATCGATCTGGCCCAGCGCCATGATGCGCGGATCACTCACATTTTCGAGACGCACCGCAATGAAGACTACGTGGTCGGGTCGCTGGATTTGGCCCGCCGGACCGGTGCCAGAATTCACCACGGCAAAAACCTCGACTTCGCCTATGGCCACCCGGTGGCCGAAGGCGACAGCTTCGAGCTGGGGAGTATGAAACTGACGGTTCTCGAAACCCCCGGACACACGTTCGAAAGCATTTCCCTGGTGCTGCGCGACACCGATTACGGTCAGCAGCCGCTGGCCGTGTTCACGGGTGACCTGCTGTTCATCGGCTCGGTGGGCCGCACCGATTTTTATCCCGACCGGCACCGGGAAGTCGCCGGGCTGCAGTATGACAGCATCTTCGGCAAAGTCCTGCCGCTGGGCGACCAGGTGATCATCTACCCCGCCCACGGCGCCGGCTCCGTGTGCGGCTCGGGCATGGCCGAACGCGAATTTTCCACCCTGGGCTATGAGAAGAACAACAATTCCGGTCTCAAATTCACAGCGCGGGAAGCGTTTGTGGAGAACAAGATCAAGGAAAACCCGAAGCAAGCGCCGTATTTCCGAAAAATGGAGGAGTTGAACCAGAAGGGCGCGCCGCCGCTGGATCTGCTGCCGGCCCCGGCCCCGCTGTCCGCGGTGCAATTCGATGCGGCCCTTAAGGACGGCATGCTCTGCCTTGACCTGCGAAGCCCGGAAGCCTTTGCCGGCGCCTTCATCCCCGGCAGCCTGGCGATTCCGGTCGAAATGGTTCCGGCGTATGCCGGTTATTTCCTGCCCTATGACAAGAAAATCGGACTGGTGGCCGATTGCCGCCACGACATCGACACCGCCGTGCGCTACCTGGTCCGGCTTGGCTTCACCGAGGTTGCTGCCTTTCTGGCCGGCGGCCTGCACGCCTGGGAGACCAGCGGAAAGGCCTATGACCGGATCGCCGCGGTTCACGTCGATGAACTGACCCGGCGCTTCGAGGAGAATACCGCGTTTACCCTGCTCGATGTCCGCGAGGAGGAAGAGATGGCGCAAAGCGGCAAATTTCCGGGGGCCCTGCACATCTTTCTCGGCGACCTGCCGGACCAGATCGACCGGGTGCCGCGCAAAAAACCGGTCACCACCTTCTGCGGCAGCGGCATGCGGGCGATCATCGCCGCCTCCATCCTCAAACAGCATGGATTCGAACGGGTCGAAGACAACCTCGGCTCGATGGCGGCCTGCCAGGCCGCAGGTTGTCCGATCGAGGCCGCGGACTGAATAGCGCGGCGGCCGTCTGTAAAGAAGGCAGCACCGAGCCCTGCTGGCTATAGACCAGGAGAGGAACTCCATGACTCTTTCCCATTATGCCGTGGTCGGAATGGTAACGCTGATGGTATTCGGCGGCGCTCTCATCGGTGCGGCCCTCTTCCGGCCGACGCCCGAGACGCTCGAAGCGCCGCGCGGCTGGAAGCCTTACAGCATCGGCTTCCCGGTTTACGCCCTCATTTTCCTCTCCTTCGACATGGAAATGATCTTCATGTACCCCTGGGCCGTGGTGTTCGTCGAACAGGGATTCAAGGGCTTCATGGACATGCTGGTCTTCATCTGCATCCTCTCGGCCGGCATCGCTTATGCCTGGGGCATGGGGGGCTTCAAATGGGAGTAGTCCTGAAAGCCGCCGGAGTGCTGCTGATGCTGGCGGCCGGCGCTGCGGCCGCGCACCTGATCGAGCGGTGGCTTCTTCGAACCCGCGCAGAGAAAGGCCCGGCCTTTCCTATCCAAATCAAGCCGGATGTGACAATTGCCCAGGCGGACCGGTGGATGTATCCGGCCGGCCCTTTGAGTGCGCTGTTTGCCATTGCCGCCGGCCTGGTCGTGGTCCCATTCGACCGTCACCTGATTGCCGCGGACCTGGGGATCGGTGTCTTTTAC
>JBAPSB010000293.1:0-12362 GCA_049281435.1 Desulfobacterales bacterium | reverse complement strand
AATTCAATCTATTCCATGCCACCACAACTGACGAATCCCGATTTCCGAATTCCGAATTTCAAATTTTCAGTTTCAAGTTTCAAACACCACGTGTCAAAATCTAAGTTTCTCTTTACGGATTCGGGTCATCCGGGTAGAGATACCCAGCCTGTTTTTGGCGTAGCGAAGCGACTCCGGAACCCTTGCCCCAAGGTTTTAGCAAAAGGTGTGCCATTTTTTCTAAACTGCACCAACTGCCTGTTGTCGGGGATTTCCATCCACGGATGTCACCTAACACTCGCCCCGAATCTTACAGTTTTGTCTTGGCCCAATTCGGCCCGGGGTCTTTGGGTTCGGTCCTGAAAACAGCCGCGAACGCCGGACGCTCGATTAACCGGCACGAGCATTGCAGATGAGTTGATTTTATAGCCGGGTTACGATAAATTATATACATTGTATATACTCTATGAATTGCGGTACACAAAGACCCGAGGCCCCGGTCACGCCGGATGCCATAAGCGGAGACGGAAAATGGGACTTAAGCTGACACTGACGATCGACGGCGCCAGACACCTTGACACAGGCGTCTGGATGGCCAAACTCGAACCCGACGAAGTGGCCACGCTCGGCAAATGTGAGAACCGATCCGGACCCTTCAGCGTGCTGTTGCTGGAATCCGAAGTGGAGTACGATGAACATACGCAGGTCATTACCTTCGATCCCAATGCCACCTGCCTGCTGAACATCGGAAGTACGGCCCAGATTCTGGTGTTAAGCAGCCAGGATAAAAAACCGGTTTCCAGGTCGGCCTCAGAACTGCCCGCGGAGGTCACGACGCCCGCCGGGAGCATTCCCGATCTTTCCGGAGCGGCGGCGCCGGCCGCCACACCGCCCGGAAACATGAGTCTCGACACCGAAGCCTCTCGCAGACTGGCGACCGGCGACAAGCTTTTTCTGAGCGAACTCCCGGCCGACCTGCGGGCTTTGGGCGAAGCGCTTCTGACGCAAGTCCGCGGGGTTTTCACGGGTGAACTGAACTTCTAACCCCGTTCGGCAAAATTCGATGAAACGCCTCAAATTTTCTGGACCATCAAGATCCTGCCTTCCAAAAAAGCCCTGCGTCTGACGGTCCGGGGCGCCCTGGAGACCTTCGAACCGGCCGCGGGCATCGACCTGGAACAAGACAAGTTCGGCTACTCGGCGTTTCTCATCACGCGTGTCGGACAAATTCCGAGCGCCCTTCTCCTCCTCAAGCAGGCCCGCAAGAACATGGAATAAGCTCATGTCCGCTGAGACGATGGCCGGATTTTCGGCCGAACAAGCCGAAACCAAATGGCGCGCCTTCATAGAGGCCGCCGAGGCGTCCGCCATCCACCCCCCGGCTGCGCCTGAATTCCGGCGCAGCGCCGGCCGTGTCTTTGCCTTCAGCGATTTCGTATCCGAAACGTGCATGCGGCACCCGGCTTTGCTGGTGGATCTGGTCCGCAGCGGCGATCTGGAACGAGTCTACCCGGCCGATGCCTACGGCCAGTCGCTGGGGGGGCTGCTCGAGAGCCTAACCACCGGCACCGAACTCGATAAAATATTGCGTGACTTCAGGCGGCGCGAACTTATTCGCATTGCCTGGCGCGATCTTTGCGGGTGGTCCGACCTCTTTGTCACCATGGCCGAGCTGACCGCGCTGGCCGAAGCGGTCATCGACCGGACGCTGGCGCTGCTCTACCGCCGGCAGTGCGCGGTCCACGGTGTGCCGAGCGGCCCTGACGGTTCACCCCAGGAACTGGTTGTGATCGGCATGGGCAAACTCGGGGGCAAAGAGTTGAACTTTTCCTCCGACATCGACCTGATCTTTGCCTATCCTCACAGTGGCGTTACGGTCGGCGGTCCGGTGTCCCTGAGCAATGACGAGTTTTTCACGCGTCTGTGCCGCCGGCTGCTGCAGGCCCTCGGCAAAGTGACGGCCGACGGCTTCGTATTTCGCGTGGATGTTCGCCTGCGGCCGTTCGGCGACGACGGTCCTCTGGCGATGAGTTTCGACGCGATGGAGCACTATTACCATCAACAGGGCCGCGAGTGGGAACGCTACGCCTGGATCAAGGCCCGCACGGTGGCCGGCGACCGGCACGGCGGTGAAAGCCTCTTGCAGCGCATGAACCCGTTTGTTTACCGCCGCTATCTGGATTTCGGCGCCTTCGAGTCTCTGCGAGACATGAAACAGCGGATCACCCTCGAAGTCGATCGCCGGGAGATGGCCGATAACATCAAGCTGGGTCGCGGCGGCATCCGTGAAATCGAGTTTTTCGGCCAGGTTTTCCAGCTCATCCGCGGCGGCATAACCCCGGCTTTGCAAGCGCGCGGCATCCTGAAAATCCTTTCGATCCTCGGCGAGGGACACACCGTGCCGCCCAGCGTCTGTTCAGCGCTGCGGGACGCCTACATTTTTATGCGAATCCTGGAGCATCGCCTGCAGGAATTTGCGGATAAACAAACCCACCGGCTGCCGGAAAACCCCCTTGCCAGGCACCGTCTGGCTGTGTCGATGGGCTATGATGATCCCGTCGAATGGGAGCGCATGCTCGAAGTCCATCGCAAAAATGTGCATAAGCACTTTTCATTGTTGCTGCAATCCGGAAGCTCCCGCGAAACAGATGCGGAGCGGGATCTGAGTGCGCTCTGGCTCGGGCTGCTGGAGGAAAACCGGCGCGATCGCCTGCTGGCCGACCTCGGGTATCGGCCGCCGGTGTCGGCCGGGCAAATTCTCGAGCGTCTGCAAGCGGATTTGGCCCAGCGGCCGCTCGGCAAGGAAGGCCGCCAGCGCCTGGACAAGCTGATGCCGCTGCTGCTCGAAAAAGCCGGCCGCAGCAACGATCCCCTGACCACCCTGACGCGCATCAGCGGATTGATAAAGGCCATCGAGGGACGGGCGTCCTACTTTGCCCTGTTGCTCGAAAACCCCGCGGCACTCGACCACCTCGTACGGCTATCGAGCGCCAGCTCCCTGATTGCCGCCTTTCTGACCCGCCACCCGGTGCTGCTGGACGAACTGCTGGACCCCCGCACGCTCTATGCTCCGCCCGGAAAAGAGGACCTCGACCAGGACTTGCGGCTGCGGTTCGACCAGCTGCCCGATGACCTCGAATACCAGATGGAAACGCTGCGGATCTTCAAGCAGGTCAATGTGCTGCGGGTCGCAGCGGCCGACGTGACCGAAGTGCTGCCGCTGATGCGCGTCAGCGACCGCCTGTCCGACATCGCCACGGCGGTCATCGAAAAAGTGCTCGAGTTGACCTGGCGGCATCTGGTCGCCAAGCACGGCCGGCCGGCCGGTGCCGCAAACGATGCCCCCGATGAGCGCGGGTTTGCAGTTGTCGCCTACGGCAAACTGGGGGGCCTGGAACTGGGCTATGGCAGCGACCTGGATCTGGTGTTTCTTCACTCGGGAACCGAGGGCCTGACCATCGGCGGCCCTCACCCGATCGATAACCGCCAGTTCTATGCCCGCCTCGGCCAGCGAGTCATCCACATCCTGACCTCGCATACCCGGGCCGGCATTCTGTATGAAACCGACATGCGCCTGCGGCCCAGCGGCAGTTCCGGCATTCTGGTCAGTCACATCGATGGTTTCCGGGACTACCAGCTCGCGCAAGCCTGGACCTGGGAACATCAGGCCCTGATCAGGGCCCGCGCCGTCAGGGGTGATACGCGCCTGTGCCGTCACTTTGAAAAGATCCGCCGCAAGGTGCTGGGCCTTCAGCGCGACCCGCACAAACTGCGGGCCGAGGTCCTGGATATGCGGCGGCGCCTGCGGGCGGAGCTGCTCCAGCCGCAAGAAGCCGTGTTTGACATCAAACAGGATGCCGGTGGTATCGTCGACATCGAATTTCTGGTCCAGTACCTGGTCCTGCGCCATGCCTCCGCCCACCCCGAGCTGCTGGCGTGGACCGACAACGTGCGCCTGATCCACACCCTGATCGACAGCGGTGTCCTCCAAGAGTACGATGCCCATCTCCTCAAACACGCCTACCTCATCTATCGCGCCGTGGCCCATAAATTGAGCCTTCAGGAAAAGCCCGCCCGCGTACCGGTCGACACCTTCGACCGGCTGCGCCGCAAAGTCGAGGAACTGTGGAAACTCTATATCGAATAGGCGCAATTATTTGAAACTGATCGGTTTTAGGTTAAGGGTTCAAAGGTTACAAAATGCTGATTTCCGAAACTTTATCCACCATTACGTGGATTGTCCGCTTTAATCCATCGGATGCAATGGTTTTATCAGCACCCTAAAACCAGAATTATTCAGATACCTGCAGTTTAAGGGCTTTTCAACCCGGAACGTTGAACCCTGAACCGCTCAACCTACGATTATTACAATTTTGTTTAATCGTGCGGTGACCCTACCCTTTGTCTCCCGTCTTTGAACAACTGCGGCACACACCCCGGGGAAAAAAGATTCATTTGCCCACATAAGACATTTTTGTAATCTATTTGGCAAACTTACTACAAATTTGTATTAAAATGATCGGCCAAATAGGGCTCCGACAGGCTATTGGGCTCGCCCGCGGCATAAACTTGCAGCCCGGTGTCGCTGTCTCGCCGCCCGGGGACCTGGCGGGTGCGCCACCATTTCAGGCCGGATCCTTTGCGACGCTTCTCACATAATATTAAGAAATCATTAAGTTTCTCGACAAACGTGCCGCAACGGACCCCAGAACGGCCGGCGCCCTTCGGTTCGGCCGGCCCCGCTGCGATACCGGCGGGTCGTTCGCTGATTTTTTGAGCTGCCGGCCCGTGGCACAACCGTTGCAGAAACAGGCAGTCCGAGAAGCAATTTGCGAGGAGCCGGATGCAGATTTCAAAATCAATACATAGCGTGCAGGAAAACGGGGCCATGGTGCTGCGGCAAAAACGGGAGGTGCTTCTGGCCGATCTGCTCCGTCTGGATGCCCCGGTTTTCATGGAACGGCACGCCCGGATCCTGGATGAATATTTCAGGGACAGATTTGAAAACAGCCTGATCGGTCCCCAGCTCGGAATCGTAAAAAATCCCTACGTTTTCATTGCCCTGGGGGGATACGGCCGCGGCGAACAATGCGTGCATTCGGACGTCGATTTGCTGTTCCTGTTTAAAAAAAACGTTCCGGACGGCGCCGAAAGCCTGATCCAGGAAATCGTCTACCCCCTGTGGGACATCGGCCTGGAGGTGGGCTATGCCATCCGCTCTCTCAAAGAGTGCGTGGCGTTGGCGCGCCAGGATCACGAAGTCCTGACCCCTCTGCTGGACTCGCGGTTCATCTGCGGTGTTTCCCTTCTCTATTCGGAACTGATGGAGCAGCTCCACCGCAAAATCTTGAGCCGCCAGCCCCGCAAGGTCATCGACTGGCTGATCGCCACCAACCGCCAGAGGCACCTGACCTTCGGGGATTCCACCTACCGGCTGGAACCGAATCTAAAGGAAGGCCAGGGGGGCCTGCGGGACTACCATACGATACTGTGGCTGGCGCGCATCGAGTATCAGCTCAAGCAACCCCGCGATCTGGAATACCTCGGACAACTCTCCCATGGCGAATTCCAGAACCTGATCCACGCCCTCACCTTTATCTGGAACGTCCGCAACCACCTGCACCTGCTGTGCGGCCGGAAATGCGACCAGCTGCACTTCGAGAACCAGATCAAGCTCGCCGAAACCCTTGGATTCAGGAAATCAAACGGGCAGCAGGCGGTGGAAGTCTTTCTCGGCGTCCTGCAGGGCCAGATGGAATTCATCAAACAGCAGCACCTGATGTTTCTCTATGATCTCGGCTACACGACCAAAGGCCGCTCCAAGAAAAAGCCGGTCAAGCAAACCGCAATAAAGGGCCTGGCCGTGGATCGGGATTCGCTCGTGTTCACCTCGCCCGCGGACGTGGTGCGCACCCCGGCCCTTCTGATCAATATTTTCGAAGAGAGCCTGCGCCTCAAGCTGCCGCTGAGCGCGGAAGCCACCCGCGTGGTCAGGGAGTTCGCCTACCTGGCCGACGATGATTTTATCAATGCGCCCGAGACGGTGCAGGCCTTCGAACGCATCCTTTTGTCCCCGGCCCGCGTTTTCAGCGTTCTGCGGGAAATGCTCAACACCGGTTTTCTGGTCAGGTTGATTCCCGAGTTTCACGGCGTCGTCAACCGGATTCAGTATGATGAATACCATGTTTACCCGGTCGACAAGCACCTGCTGCGCACCGTGCAGACCATAAAAAACTTCGGCAGCGTCAATGACCCGCACACGCACCCGCTTTACCCCGAGCTTTACCGCAAGCTCAAACGCCGCAACCTGCTGCTCTGGGCGGCCCTTTTGCACGACATCGGCAAGGGGGTCGACACCGACAATCACTCGCTCAGCGGGGCCGACATGGTCCGGCGGGTGCTGGCAGCCAAGGGTTTTTCCGCGCCGGATATCGAAACGGTCGCCTTTCTGGTTCAAAAACACCTGTATCTGGTCAAGACCGCGACTCGCAGAGACATTCATGACGAGGAAACCGCCATCGCCTGCGCCCGTGAGATCGAGGACATCGAACGGCTGAAAATGCTCTACCTGCTGACGGTCGCCGATTGCATATCCACCGGGCCCAACGCCTGGAACGAATGGACCGCCATCCTGCTGCGGGACCTGTTCCTGAAGGTGCTCAACATTCTGGAAAACGGGGAGCTGGCCTCGCGCGAGGTCGTGCAGGGCATCGAGCTTAAAAAGGAGCGGGTGCTGGCGACCGTCAAGACGGATGCCGAACGCCGGGACCTGGATAGGATTTTCGGTTTTCTCTCCCCGCGCTACCTGCTGTATGCCACGCCGGACCAGATCCTGCAGGATATCGGCTGCTATCAGCGGATCGCGGAGCGCGAATTCATGTGGAATGTCACCCGCGCGGCGGACTCCGAAACCCGGACGGTGAAGATTTGCGCCAAGGACCGGCCGGGTCTTTTTTCCAAGATCGCCGGTGTCTTCACGCTGAACAGTATCGACATCGTCGACGCCCAGATATTTACCTGGCGCAACCGGATCGCCGTCGACATCTTCGAGGTCAAACCACCGCCGGACCAGCTGTTCGAAGAAGAACGCTGGCTCAGGGCGGAAGAAAACCTGGAAGACGCGCTGGCGGGCAACCTGGATCTGACCGCGGTGCTGCGCAAAAAAATTGCCGGCTCCCGGCGCAAAAAGCCCCCGCTGCTCAGCCGGCCCAACCGCGTCGAGGTCGACAACCAGAGTTCGAGCTTTTTTACGATCATCGAGGTCTTCACCTATGACTATCCGGGCCTGCTGTTCAACATAACCGACGCCATCTTCGCCTGCCGGCTGGACATCTGGGTGGCGAAAATCGCCACGAAAGTCGATCAGGTGGTCGACGTGTTTTACGTTCGCGATTTCGACGGCCAGAAAGTCGACGTTCCGGAGCAGGTGGAAGCGATCAAAAAAACCATCTCGGAAAGACTGCTGGTGAGCCGGCGCACGGGACGGGCCGATGCCGCGCCGCCGCTTTAGGCGGCCGCTGAATGCCGCCGCCCGGCCCTGATCCGTTAATCTTTTGGCCGCCGAGTTCAAACCGCAAAGGAGGAAGTACAAAAAGATGAGAGCAAAGCCCTGGATGATAGCCGCCCCGCTATGCCTTGCGCCTTTTTCCCTCGCCCATGCAGCCGATGCGCTCGACACGGGCAACACGGCCTGGGTGATCGTCTCGACCGCTCTGGTGATGATGATGACCCCGGCCGGCCTGGCGCTTTTCTACGGCGGAATGTCGCGTTACAAGAACCTTCTCAACACCATCGCCATGACAATTGTCGCCTATTGCCTCGGCAGCGTGATCTGGGTCCTGTGGGGCTACAGCATCGCTTTCGGCCCTGACCACGGCGGCATCACCGGCGGACTGACGCATCTTTTCATGAACGGCATCGGGGTGGACAGCCTGCAGGGAACGATCCCCACCTATGTGTTTGCGCTGTTTCAGATGACCTTTGCCTGCATCACGGTGGCCCTGGTGCTGGGCTCGATCGTCGACCGAATGAAATTTTCCTCCTGGATCGTTTTCACCATTCTCTGGATAACCTTTGTTTACTGCCCCATCGCCCACTGGGTCTGGGGTGGCGGCTGGATGGGGCGCATGGGCGCACTTGACTTCGCCGGCGGAACAGTGGTTCATATCAACGCCGGCGTCGCCGGGTTGGTCCTGGCGCTGGTGCTCGGCAAACGGATCGGTTACGGCAAGGAGGCCATGTTCCCGTCCAGCATCACCTTAACCGCGCTGGGGGCCGCATTGCTGTGGTTCGGCTGGTTCGGCTTCAACGCCGGCAGCCAATTGGCGGCCGACGGTATCGCCGCCTCGGCCTTCCTGGTGACCAACACCTCGGCCGCCATCGGGGCCCTGGCATGGATGTCCGCCGAGTGGCGGGTGAGTAAGAAACCGACCGTGCTGGGAATGGCCTCGGGCATCGTGGCCGGGCTGGTGGCCATCACGCCGGCGGCGGGCTTCGTCAACATGCCGGCCGCGCTGGTGATCGGCGCCGGGGCGGGCCTGCTGGGCTACATCGGTGTTACCGTCCTGAAACACAAGCTCGGTTACGATGACTCGCTCGATGCTTTCGGGGTCCACGGCATGTGCGGCATATGGGGCGCTCTGGCCACCGGCCTTTTTGCCAATCCGGCCGTCAATGAAGCCGGCCGCGGACTTTTTTATGGAAACCCGAAACAGCTGTGGATCCAGATAGTCTCCATTGCCGCCACGGCCACCTTCACGGCCGTCGGAACCATCATCCTTGTGTATATCACCCGGTTTATCACCGGCGGATTGAGAGTGGAAAAGGAGCGTGAAATCGAAGGGCTCGACAGTGCCCTGCACGGTGAAAGAGGATTCGAGATCATTTAGCCGCCAGCGGCGGCACCCCCCACAACAACTGCATCGGTCACATTGAACAGGAGGTCAAAACATGAAGAAGATAGAGGCGATCGTCAAGCCCTTCAAATTGGATGACGTCAAGGAAGCGTTGAACGAAATAGGCATTCAGGGCATGACGATCAGCGAGGTCAAGGGCTATGGCCGCCAGAAGGGTCATAAGGAAATCTACCGCGGGGCCGAATACATCGTGGATTTCATTCCAAAGGTCAAAATCGAGATCGTGGTCGAAGCCGAGCGGGCGGAGAAAGTCGTCGAAAAAATACGCGAGGCCGCCAGCACCGGCAAAATCGGCGACGGCAAGATTTTTGTGTCCCCGATCGAAGAGGCGATCCGCGTCAGGACCGGGGAAACCGGCAAGGACGCCATTTAGCTTAGGTCCATAAAATGGATCGGCACTATGTGAGATTTTGAATTTATCAATCGGAAAGACAAGGAGGACAGCGTATGACACCCAAAGACGTAGTAAAATTAGGAAAAGAAAGCGGCGCGAAGATGCTCGATCTGCGTTTCATGGATTTTCCCGGCCTGTGGCAGCACTTCTCGGTTCCCATCAGCGAGATGTCTGAATCGTGTTTCGAAGACGGCTTCGGTTTCGATGGCTCGAGCATCCGCGGCTGGCAGCCGATCAACGCCAGCGACATGCTGGTCATTCCGGACCCGTTGACCGCCAAGATCGATCCGTTTTTCGCCGAGACCACCCTGGTGCTGATCTGCAACATCGTCGATCCCATAACCCGGGAATCCTACAGCCGCGACCCGCGCTACATCGCGCAAAAAGCGGAAGCCTACCTGAAAAGCACCGGCATCGGGGATACGGCCTTTATCGGACCCGAAGCCGAGTTCTTCATTTTCGACAACATCCGCTTCGACTCCGCCACCAACCGGGCCTTTTACGAAATCGACTCCATCGAGGGCATCTGGAACTCGGGCCGCGACGAGTGCCCGAACCTGGGCTACAAACCCCGTCACAAGGAAGGGTATTTTCCGGTGCCGCCCATGGACAAGTTTCAGGACCTGCGCACCGAAATGGTCCTCACCCTTCAGGGCCTTGGCATCGACATCGAAGCCCAGCATCACGAGGTGGCCACCGCCGGGCAGTCGGAAATCGACATGCGCTTCAAGCCGCTGGTGCAGATGGCCGACCAGTTGAAGTGGTTCAAATACGTGCTCAAGAACGTGGCCTATCGCCACGGGCACACGGTGACCTTCATGCCCAAACCGCTCTACGGGGACAACGGTACCGGCATGCACACCCACCTGAGCATCTGGAAGGAAGGCCAGACCACCTTCGCGGGCGACAAATATGCCGGGGTTTCCCAGGAAGCGCTCTATGCCATCGGCGGCATCCTGAAACACTGCAAGGCGCTGTGCGCCTTCACCAACCCGACCACCAACTCCTACAAGCGGCTGGTTCCGGGATTCGAGGCGCCGGTCAACCTGGCGTATTCCAGCCGCAACCGCAGCGCCGCGGTCCGCATTCCGATGTACTCCTCGTCCCCCAAGGCCAAGCGCATCGAATTCAGGACCCCGGACCCGTCCTGCAACGGCTACCTGGCATTTTCGGCCATCCTGATGGCGGCCCTGGACGGCATCCAGAACCGGATCGATCCCGGTGATCCGCTCGACAAAAACATCTACAACCTGCCGCCCGAAGAGCTGGCCAAGGTCGAATCGGCGCCGGGTTCGCTCGAAGAGGCCCTGGCGGCGCTGAAAGCCGACACGGAGTTCCTGCTCAAGGGCGAGGTGTTCACCCAGGACGCGATCGACATGTGGGTCGACTATAAAATCGAAAACGAAATCAACCCGGTCAAACTGCGACCGCATCCCCACGAATTCTTCCTCTACTACGACATTTAGGTCGCCACGCAGCTAGGCATGCGCCCACAGCCACGTGGGCGCATGCCGGTTGTGCCCGTTGAGCCGATTGTGCCCGTTGGGCCACAATTATTTGCCCTTTTCGGTCTTCGTCCCTAAAAGATCATTTTTTCGCCGGGCAAGGCCGTCCCGCCGGGCGGGATTTACGGTGAGGCGCAGGTTGCGTGCACCGCAACTAAAAACCCGCGGAAGATCCCGCCAAGACCCCATCTTCCCCTCTTTGACCTCTTTAAAAATGGGGGCCAGGGGGGATTTCCTGTGAACATTTAAAAACCCCCTTTTTCAACGGGTGACGTCCAAAGGCATTTCTTACGTTTTTGACTATGGCGGGAAACTATCGATAGTGACGGAAGTCGATGCCGTACCGGTTGGCCTTGTAGGCAAATTTGCGCACCGTCGTCTGGAGGATTTCGGCTGCCCGGGAAATGTTTCCGCGGGTGTTCTTCAGGGAATCGATAATCATTTCACGCTCAAGATTGGCAACGGCCTCGTCCATCGAAAGCGACGGCAGGGTGTCCGACTCGACCCCGGTCTGAAGGGTCGGCGGCAGGTGATAGCTGTGGATCACCCCTTCCTCGCAGAGCAGCACGGCGCGTTCGATGCAGTTTTCCAGTTCGCGGACGTTTCCGGGCCAGTGATAGTTCATGAGCATGTCGATGGCGGGCGTTGAAAAGCGGCGGATGTCTTTGCCGTTCTCCTTGGCGTATTTTTCGAGAAAATGATCGGCCAGCAGCAGCATATCGGTCTTGCGCTCTCGCAACGGGGGCATGTAGATCGGAAACACGTTAAGCCGGTAATAGAGATCGCCGCGGAAAGACCCGTCCTCGACGGCCTCTTCCAGATTCTTGTTGGTGGCCGCGATGACCCGCACGTCGGTCTTGATGCTCTTGTGGCCGCCGACCCGTTCGAATTCTTTCTCCTGCAGCACCCGTAGCAGGCTCGCCTGCACATCCAGTCCGATGGCGCCGATTTCATCCAGAAAAATCGTGCCCTTGTTGGCCATTTCGAACTTGCCCTGCTTTTGTTTGATGGCGCCGGTGAAGGCCCCCATTTCATGGCCGAACAGTTCGCTTTCGATCAGGTTGGCCGGCAGAGCCGCGCAATTGACCTTGACGAAGGCGGTTTTGGCGCGGTGGCTGTTGTAGTGAATCGAGTTGGCGGCCAGCTCCTTGCCGGTGCCGCTTTCGCCGCGGATCAGGACCGTGGCGTTGCTCTTCGACACCTGGAAGATCATCTGAAAGACCTCGCGCATCTTGTTGCTGTTGCCGATGATGTTGGTGATGCGGTACTTGTTTTCCAGCTCCTTCCTGAGCCTGCGGTTCTCGTCGCGCAGCTGATCCTTTTCGCGCTGGATGGTCTCGAGGTTGATGACATGCTGGGCCACCATGGTGGCGACCACTGATAGCAGCTTCTTGCCTTCGGCCAGGTTGTAGCTTTCTTCGTAGAGGCGGTCGACGCTCAGGGCCCCCACCACCTGGTTGCCTTTCTTGATGGGCGTACAGAAAAACGAGAGTTCGCGGAAATCCCTGGACTTGCGCGAGGCCGTGCGGTCGAGGAAATGGGGTTCCTCGCTGATCTTGGGAATGGCGA
>JBAPSB010000292.1:0-4605 GCA_049281435.1 Desulfobacterales bacterium | reverse complement strand
CATGCGGCGGATTGCCCGGGAAGCCGCTGAAAACCCGCAGCTCCTGCACGAGGCGCCGCACCACAGCAAGGTCGGCCGCCTGGACGAGGTTTCCGCGGCCCGCAAGCCGTGCCTGGCGGGATGAGCCCATGAAAAACCGGGGGGGCAAGGGTAGAAGACCCGCAGTGTGGCGGGTCTTCGAGCCGGGCTGCATCGACTACGCCGAGGCTCTTGAGCTGCAGCACCGCCTGGTCGCGGCCAGAAAGAGTCGTGCGCTCGACACCGATCTTCTCATGGTGCTCGAACACCCGCCGGTTTTCACCCTGGGGCGCCGCGGCGGCCGCGAAAACCTGATCGTGTCATCGGATTTCCTCGCGCGCAGCGGCGTGGAGGTCATCCAGACCGAGCGCGGCGGCAACATCACCTATCACGGTCCGGGCCAGCTGGTGGCCTACCTGATCCTCGATCTGGAGGCGGCCAGACTGGGCGTCAAGGACCTCGTTTACCTGCTGGAGGAGGCCATGCTGCGCACCGCCGCCGGTTGGAGCATCGCCGCCACGCGCAGCCCGGTCAACCACGGCATCTGGGTCGGCGGCAGCAAAATGGGCAGCATCGGCATCGCCATCCGCCGCGGCATCACCTACCACGGCCTGGCCTTGAACGTCGATCCGGCGCTCGAGCCCTTCAGCTGGATCAACCCGTGCGGCCTGGCCGGCGTCGGGGTGACGTCGCTGAAACAGGCATCCGGGCTGGCGCCGGACATGAGATCCGTGCAGCCGGTGTTCAAAACCCACATACAAACCGTTTTCGGCACCGAACTGGTCGCGATGGAACCGGCGGAAGTGAGCCGACTGACGATGTCCGAAAAACAAGAGGACCTGAAGTGAAGATTAAAGCCAAAAAACCGCCCTGGCTCACCCGGCGGCTACCCAGCGGGCCCGAATACGAGAAAATCCGCGGGCTGATGAACCAGGGGCGGCTGCACACCGTTTGTCAGGAAGCCAAGTGCCCGAACATCTGGGAGTGCTTCTCCAACCGCACGGCCACCTTTCTGATCCTGGGGGATCGCTGCACCCGTAACTGCCGGTTTTGCGCCGTGGCGCACCTGCCGGTCGAGCCGCCGGATGAGGACGAACCGCAACGGGTGGCTGAAGCCGTGGCGGAGATGGGTCTGGGCTATGTCGTGGTCACATCGGTGACCCGCGACGATCTGCCCGACGGGGGCGCCGGTCATTTTGCCGCCACCATCCGCGCCATCCGCCGCCGCGTCCCGGAAGCCGGAATCGAGGTGCTGATCCCCGATTTAAAGGGCGACGACGACGCCTTGCGCAGCGTGCTGGACGCACGGCCGCACGTGCTGAACCACAACATCGAAACCGTGGCGCGCCTTTATGCCGACGTACGGCCCGGCGCCGTCTACAGCCGCTCGCTGGCGTTGCTCGGGCGGGCCAGGGAACTCGCCGCGTCGGTGGCGACCAAATCGGGCCTGATGCTCGGATTCGGTGAAACCGACCCCGAAATCCGGCAGACCCTGCGGGACCTGCTGGATGTCGGCTGCCGCCTGCTGACCCTGGGACAATATCTCCAGCCCTCCCGGGACCACCTGCCGGTTGTGCGCTACGTCCCGCCGGCGGAATTCGACCAGTGGAAGCAATCGGCACTGCAGATGGGCTTTAACGAAGTCGCCAGCGGACCCTTCGTCCGGTCTTCCTATCACGCGCAAGAGCTTTTCAGCACAGCCTCCGGCGGCAAGCCTGCGATATGATCGAAATGGAAACGTTGGCTCACTCAAAAATAACGATGACCAAAACCTGAGATCACGATCGCGCATCCATGCCCCATTATGAAACCTCGGACGGTTGCCGGCTTTTTTTCGAGCCCCTTTCGACCGGCACGGTGAAACCGGCCCTGGTTTTTCTCAACGGCACCACCCAGACCACCGTGCACTGGCGACCGCAGGCGCTTTACTTTAAAAACGACTTCCGCAGCCTGCGCTACGATGCGCGCGCCCAGGGAAAAAGCGAGATCGGCCGGGCCCCCCTGACGCTCGATCTTCACGTCGATGACCTTGCCGGCCTGCTGACCCACACCGGCATTGAAAGAGCCACTCTGGTGGGGTTGAGCCACGGGGCGAACGTGGCGCTGGCCATGGCGGCCGTGCATCCCGCGCGCATCGAGCGGCTCGTCCTGTGCAGCGTGGCCGCCGCGCCGGGAGCCCGCGCCAGGGCGGCTTTACGGTCATGGAGGGAAATCCTGCAGGCTCACGGACTCGAGGCGATGGTCTGGGCCGCCCTGCCGGCGATATTCGGCGAGGCTTATCTGGATGAAAACCGGAGAATTCTGGACAAGCTGGTCGCCGCCGTCGTCAGACGCAACCGGGCCCACAGGCTTCTCGCGCACCTCAAAGCAATGAACAGCTACCCGTCACCCGCCGGTCACGCCGCGCGCAGTCGTCAGCCGGTGCTCGTTGTTTCCGGAGACCAGGACCCGCTGGTTTCCACAGCCGGCGCCGCGCAGTTGGCCGCAGTGTGCCGCGGCCTTCACTACCGGCTGCCACAAACCGGCCACACGGTGCCCCTGGAGGAACCGGCACTTTTCAATCGGGCGCTGGCAGAGTTTTTTTCGTCTGCCGTGCCGCCCGATATGTGAAAGCGGGGGGATGGCACACCGTGCTTCTACCGGTGATGATTTAGCTCCCTGGACAGTCGACAGGCCGTTTCTCTATGCGACCCATACGGAAATCCTCTCCGGGGCCACGGTAATCTCGGCCGGCGCATATCCCCTCGCCTCACCATCGATATCTATCGGCACCGGCTCTGCGGCCTGGACCGACACCCCCCGCACGCGGCGCATCCAGACTTTCGCCAGTGACAGGTGCGAACCGCGGTACACCCGATGCCCCTTCATCAGAAAATCGCGAAACTTCAAATCCCCGAGGCAGACGGCATCGAAAAACCCGTCGTCCAGAAGGGCCTGGGGGGCAATCTTCATCCCCCCGCCGAAGAAACGGCCGTTGGCGACCGCAAGGACGCATACGGGTTGCTCCACTGCGGGTCCATTGTCCATTCCTATGCGCATCGTCACGTTCCGATAACGGCGAAAGGCGCGCACGGTGGCCAGCAGGAAGGCGGTCTTGCCGCCGAGCGGTGCGAAAAGGCGGGCAAAATCGTCAACCACGCCGCTGATGCCGAAAGAGGCGATATTGACAAAGTACCGCTGTTTCCGGCGGCCGTCGGCGTCGCGGAACCGGATCAGGCCGATGTCGATGGGGCGAGGTGTTCCTGCGACCAAGCTGCGGATGGCTTCACCGGCAGACACGCCCATCCCCAAGCTCTTGCGGAAGTCTCCACCGGTTCCGGAGTGAAGCACGGCAAGTCCGGCGCACGGTCTGACCAGTCGGCCATCGCCGTCGAAGAACCCGTTGACGACTTCACTGTGAGTGCCGTCACCGCCGATGGAAAGAATCACATCCGCCCCTTCCGCCAGTGCTTTGCGCGTGAGGTCGACAGCGTGACCGGGAAAGGAAGTAAAGTGGAGTTCAGTCTGCTTGAATGGCGAACGGGCTCGCAGGGCCGCAACCAGCTGCTCGAGATGCGTGCGGGCGTTGCCGAGAGTCGTTTTAGAATTGACGATGCCGGCGATGCGGGGTCCGGTGGAAGTGGTCACAGTCGTATTTCCTGTTTGGCTTCATTCGAACGGCGACTCACTTCCGCTTCAAATCGCCGGCCAGCTCCTTCATGATCGACAGGACATTGCGGCCCCTTTCGCGGGCGATGCGGTGGGCCTCCTCCACCAGCGCTTGCGCCCGGACGGCCAGTTCGTCCGGCGCGGGCAGGGCCAGGTTGAGGCGCTGATACCGCCAGGCCAGCAATCGCGCCGCCAACTGTTCTTCCTGCCGTCGAAAAAAGCCCATGGGAAATACTCCTCTGTCAGGAATCACGAGTCTGTTGAGTCAGTTGTGTCTGTTGAGTCTGTTGAGTCTGTTGAGTCAGTTGTGTCCGTTGAGTCAGTGTATTGATGCGCCGGAGCCCGGATGACCGGTTGCCAACGCTGTCTGGTCGTTTCGTAGGGGCGAAAAATATTTCGCCCCTACCATTCACCGCGGCCGGCGGCAGATGTTGAAGATCGCCTCTTCCAGGATCAACCGTTTGTTGTCTCCACCGGACTTGATGCGCAAGTCGGCCCCGGCCAGGTGCTCGAATGCCTGCAGCAGTTCCTGCCTCGTATAGTTTTCCGCGGCAAGAAACAGCTGATACACCGGATAGGGGTTGTTGGGGTTGCGGACGATCAGCAGGTCCGTCGCCGGCGGTTTCTTCTTTTTCACCCTCTTTCGGGGCGATGACGACGTCTCCTCGCGGTCCGCCTCGGCGAAGACGTCGTGCCACCGCTCAATATGATCGACAAGTTCGGCATCGAACTGCTGCACGACCGGCAGGACCGACGCCGTGAAGTGATGGTACGGGCATCCGGCAAACCAGGCACTGCCGTACGGACCGCCCGTAAATTCCTTGACCCTCAGCAGCTTTCGAACCTGATTCAACAAAGCCACCAGGATCTGTTCGGGACGCATCGCATCCAGGCCCTCGGCCATCAGCGTGCCCATGAAGAAGAGGGCCTCTTCCAGGT
>JBAPSB010000291.1:0-21342 GCA_049281435.1 Desulfobacterales bacterium | reverse complement strand
CCTTATGACTGTCCGGCGCGCGCGGCGTAAGGCTGTTTCTCACATCGTCCTCGGTCAGCAGAAATTGCCGCGGGGCGATGTCCGCGACCACGTGCGGCGGAATTCCGATGTCCACCACGTGCAGCCTGCCGCTCAGATCGGCCCCGGGAAACTGGTAATGGCCCGTCTTGGCAAAACCGAAGGTGGCCGTGGCCGCAGCCCGGATGCAGGTGCCGCAGG
The DNA here is from genome assembly GCA_049281435.1 of Desulfobacterales bacterium. GTDB lineage: Bacteria > Desulfobacterota > Desulfobacteria > Desulfobacterales > SG8-13 > JARFQH01. The sequence continues at coordinate 21,123 of JBAPSB010000291.1, read as the reverse complement.
GCTGGCCGGTATCCGCGTTCAATCCCGAGGGGACATCGACCGCGAAAACCGGTCGGTCGAGGCTGTTGATGAAATCGATCGCCGCCTTGTAGTAGGTGCGCACCTCCGACTGCAGCCCGGTGCCCAGAAGGGCGTCGATCCAGATATCCGGCTCGCGCATCGAGGCCCGGGCGGCATCGAAGGCGGCCAGGGTGGGGACCTCGACGACCGGCACCCCGAGAGGGGCCAACAGGTCCAGGTTGGCGGCGGCATCGCCGGCGATGCGCCCGCGGTCGGCCAGCAGAAAAACGGTGACCGCCACATCCCGCTGGGACAGGCAGCGGGCGATGACGTAGCCGTCGCCGCCGTTGTTGCCCGGCCCGGCGATGACGCCGACCCGGCACGCGGCCAGGTTGGGAAACGTATCGAGGATCACGGCCGTGGCCCCGCGGCCGGCATTTTCCATCAGGATTCTTCCGGGCAGCCCGAAGGAATCGATGGTCCGGCGGTCTATGGCCTGCATTTCCCTGGTCGTGACAAGATACATCCGGGCACCTCCCGTCAAAGCTTTTCGATCAGCCGCTTCATTTCCCGAACCGTGGCCTGCATGCCGATCAAAACGGCCCGCGAAACGATACCATGGCCGATCGTGAACGCATTTATTTCCGCGAGTCCTTTGAAAGAGCCGATCGTGGTGAAATCGATGCCGCCGCCGACCTGCACGCCGATCTTCAGCCGGTAGGCCAGTTTGACGGTGTCCACGATACGGCTCAACAGGTGTTGGCGTTTGGCGCGGCTGGCGGCCGCGCAAAACGCGCCGGCACGAATTTCCACGAAACCGGCGCCGCACTGATGGGCCAGTTTCAACTGGTCGGGATCCGGCTCGATGAATGTCCCCACGGCTATCCCGCTGCCCGCCAGGTTGGCGATCGTTTCCGAGGCGACGGCCCCGTGGACCATCAGGTCGAGCCCGCCCGCCGGTGCGCTTTCCTCGCGCATTTCCGGGACCAGGACGACCACCTCGGGCTTGATGTCCAGGGCCAGTCCGAGCATTTCGGAGGTCGGTGCCATCTTGAGGTCGAAGCGGCTGTGGACGACTTTTCTCAAGATCCTGACGTCACGATCATTTATGGAACGACGGTCCTCGCGCAGGTGGACGACAATGCCGTCGGCGCCGCCCAGTTCCGCCACAACGGCCGCGGCGGCCGGATCCGGCACGGTTGACCGGCCGGCCTCCCTCAAGGCTGCCACCGGGTCCAGCTGCACGAGAAGTTTCGCCATCAGACCCCCCTTTGAGTCGGTTAGCCGGTTTGCCCGTTGAGCCGGTTTAGCCCGTTGAGCCGGTTAGACGATTTGGCGCGTTAAAGTATTTTATCGTATTATCCGAATAAATATCTTATATATTTATAAATTAGCCGTTTGCCGTTTGTCTTTAGCCTTTAGCCTTTAGCCGTTTGCCTTTAGCCTTTTCCCCCCAACATTTCCATCATTGCCGCACTCTTTTTGGCCATGACGCGGGCGGCGGCGCTGTTCTTTTCGTGGTCGTAGCCGAACAGGTGCAGGATGCCGTGCACCAGCAGTTCGTCCACGCGCGTTTCCAGCGTCATTTGCGCCGCTGCGCTTTCCCTGGCGGCGGTGTCAATCGATATCACGACATCGCCGAGCAGTTCCGGCGAGACATCGGCGAACTCGCCTTCGCGCATTGGAAAGGAAATGACGTTGGTCGGTCCCGGCCGGTTCAGGTACTGCCGGTTCATTTCGGCGATGTCTGCGTCATCGACGAACAGGATCGAAAGCTCCGCCTCAGGACTGCCCAAGGCGTCTAAGATGGCCCGGGCTTTTTTCCGGATTTTCGCGTGGGAAATCCGATGGCGGCTTTGGCGGTTGTCGATCAGAATTCCCATTTTTTCCTCTTTCGCCGCTCACCGGGCGCTTTTCGGGATATTCGATGCGGTGGTGATGAATGGCGTTGAGAATTTTGTTGAAACTCTTGGCGATGTTGTGCAGGTCTTTGAGGGTGAGTTCACAGTTGTCGAGCTGTCCGTCCGAGAAAACCTTGTTGATCAGGTTCTGCACCAAGCCCTGGATTCTGGAGGGCGTGGGGTTGCCCAGGGTTCGCGAGGCCGCCTCGACGACATCGGCCAGCATCACGAGCGCCACCTCGCGGGTCTGCGGTTTAGGGCCCGGATAGCGGAAGTCGTCGATCTTGACCGCGTCTTCCCCCTTTTGCTGCTTGGCCTTGTCGTAAAAATAGGTGATCAGGCTGGTGCCGTGGTGTTGCTGAATCGTGTCGCTGATCGATGCCCCCAGGTGGTTGCGCCGCGCGATTTCGATGCCGTTTTTCACGTGGGCTACCAGGATCAGGGCCGACATGGACGGCGCCAGCTTGTCGTGCTTGTTCTTGCCGTTATGCTGGTTTTCGATGAAATAGAGCGGCTGCCTGATTTTGCCGATATCGTGATAGTAGCCGCAAACCTTGGCCAGCAGAGAGTTGGCGCCGATTTCAGAGGACGCCGCCTCGACCATCGAGCCCACGATGACCGAGTGGTGGTAGGTGCCGGGCGCTTCCATCAGCAGCTGCCGGAGGATGGGTCGGTCGAGATTGGCCAGTTCGAGCAGTTTGATGTCGGTGGTGTAGTCGAAGGCAATCTCCACCAGCGGGATGATTCCCGCGGCCACGATCCCGGAGCCGATGCCGCCCGAAAAAGCGAAAACCCAGTCCCACAACAGTTTCTGCCCCGGTAGGCGGGAATGGTAGATGTTTATGGCGGTGACCAGGACCAGGTTCAGAAGCCCGAGCGCCGCGCCGGTCTTGATGAAGACTTTCCGTTCGCGGCAGCTGCGGATCCAGTAGGCGGCCATCGTGCCGTTGATCAGGAAATATATCAGAAGGGTGAAATCGGCCTGGTAGATGAGCGCCGTCAAAACGGCCGTGAGCATGGTGAAGGGCAGGGCGAGTTCGAAGCCCAGGAACAGGCAGATGATCATCGCGCCCGAGGCCAGCGGCGTGCCGTAGATGACCGAGGCGGCGCCCATTTCGGCCGGTCCTCTTTCGGCCAGTGATTCGGCCAGAAAGACCGAGAGCTGCGCCACCAGGAAAAACACGGCCAGCACGATGGCGATGAACAGCAGGCGCTTGTTCTGTTCGGTGCGGGTCGGCCCGAAGTTCGGCTGGAACAACACGAAAGTGGTGACGAACAGGCACATGACCAGCAGCGACGCGCCGATGCTGCTCATGATGACGTTTTCGTTTTTCAGGTGCTCCTGAAGGGCGTCGAGTTTCAAGAGCTGGGCTTCGGTCACGCGCTCGCCTTCGCGCAGGAGCATCTCGCCGGCTTTGATTTTATACATGACCGGTTTGAGGGCTTCGGCGGCCTGGGTTCTGCGTTCCTCGGTTTCGCTGCGGTTCAAGGTGATGTTGGGTTGAATCAGGCGCTGGGTGAAATCGATGACCAGGCTTTTGAGCGTGTAGTTCCGGTCCTTGAGCAGGGGCTCGCCGATAAAACGGACCATCGATTTGGCCTGGTCCAGGTCGTAGAATTGTTTCAGGTCCGATATCACGCGCTCGTTTTTCGTGCTCAGGTCCCGCAAGACGATGCCTTTGTCGGCATCTTTGAGCAGCATCGCCCGGTTCGAAACCACCCCCTTGCCCAAGACCGCCGCCAGGATCTGGTTGATGGCCGCGACCGCCGGAGGGAAACCGCCTTCTTCCACCAGGATTTTAAACGCGTCATCCTTGATGTCGATGCCGATTTTCCGGGCAAAATCCTCCCGGAGCTGCCAGACCGGTTTGGTTGCGGCCGGGCTACCGGGTGTCGCGCCCGGTGGCACCGACCGGCCGGAGACGGCAACCGCCCGGCGGAGTTCCGGAGCGGCGGCGGATTCGGCCATGACGGTCTGAAGGTCGTCAAATGCGCTGGTGACACGGGCATCCAGGGTCGACAGCAGGGCGTTGTCGTAATCGTAGACCGTCAGGACCTCGGTCACCGCCCGGCGCCGGTTGGCCTCGGTGGCCCCATCATCCTCGATGAAAAAATCCTGCGGGGCCTTGATGTCCCGTTCGGCCACATCGCCCAGTTTGTAAGACGGCCGGGTCACGATCAGGTGGGGGTAGAGCAGGACGATAAAGAAAACCGTCAGTGCCGGCAGTAAAATCCAGCGGAAACTGCGGCTTTCGTAAAACAGCTTGCGCACCGATTCCGTGTGTTTTTCAATGCCGGTTTGTCGGTCCCTGACGGCCGATTTGGTCGAAAGTGTCGGATTCAAAGAACGCCATGCTCCGTGGAGTGTCTTTTCCCGTCGTCCAGGTCTTCGTAAGCCTTGATGATTTCCTGCACGAGCCGGTGCCGGACGACATCGGTCTTCGAAAAAAAAACGAATTCGATGCCCTTGATCCCTTTCAGGATATTTTTGGCCTGAACGAGTCCCGAAGGCTTGTCGGTCGGCAGATCGATCTGGGTGATGTCGCCGGTGATGACCGCCTTCGAATTGAATCCGATGCGGGTCAGAAACATTTTCATCTGCTCGGAGGTCGTGTTCTGGGCCTCATCCAGAATGATAAAGGCATCGTTTAACGTTCGCCCGCGCATGAAGGCGATCGGCGCCACCTCGATGATGCCCTGGTGCATCAGGCTGCTGACCTTTTCGAAGCGCATCATATCGTGCAGGGCATCGTAGAGCGGGCGTAGGTACGGGTCGACTTTTTCGGCCAGATCGCCGGGCAGAAACCCCAGCGCCTCCCCGGCCTCGACCGCCGGACGGGTCAAAACAATGCGGCTGAGCCGGCCCTTGTTGAGCGCCTCGACCGCCATCGCCATGGCCAGATAGGTCTTGCCGGTGCCGGCCGGCCCGATGCCGAACGCGATGTCATGGGTGCGGATGGCATCGATATATTCCTTCTGGGCCGGACTCTTGGGCGCGATGAAACTTTGCTTGGATTTTACCAGAACCGTGTCCAGAAAGATGTCTTTCAGTTTGGCCTTGTCGTTGGCGCTCAGCACGTTGATGGCGTATTCGACGTCGTTGGGGTGAACCGGGCAGCCGGCCGCCAGGAGACCGTACAGTTGATTCAACAGGTTTTCGGCCAGCCGGCCGGCAATCGCCTCACCCTCGATGAAAACGGTGGTGCCCCTGGCGTTGACGCGCACTTCCAGGGCCGTGGCAATTCTTTGGAGGTTGCCGTTGTGTTCGCCGAACAGCTGGCGGGCCAGACCGATTTCAGGAAAGGTCAGCTTTATGCCGCCAGGCCCGGCGCTGGAATCGAGGCCTTCAGCAGAATGGGACATTAATTCAATTCCGACCAAATTATTATTGGGGCACGGCTATGTCGTCTGGTGCCGGTCAGATTTTTTATCACATCTTTTGATTCAAATGCAAACGATCATTGATCACAAATGGGTATCCATCGCCGGGCCGAACCGGCCGAAAAACACCTTGACTCAAAACGACCGCAGGTGTTAGTCAAGGCGGCTATCGCCCGTTCTCCGGAATTCACGATCCGTTGCCGGGGCAAAGAGTTCAAGCTCGTTTCCGTCCGGAAATGGCCCCACCCCATAATTTTTAGCCGGCAGCGGGGCAGGTTTCTGGCCATCACGCGGGCAGTGAGCCAAGTCTGGAATCGCTTGGGCGGCAGGCAGGTCGTCTGCTACCGCGTAATTTCCCCGATTTCTTTGAATTTGCGAAAAAACAACCCAGTTCCGGATCGAAAGCCGATCAGCGCCCTTGAACGGTTCCGGATGGGCAATAAACCAAGGATGCCATGAATCCGTTTGACATACTGACCATCGTCATTCTTGCCTACAGTGTCATCAGGGGCATTTTTCGAGGTCTCATCAAAGAAATGTCCTCGATTGTCGGAGTTCTGGCGGGCTACTATGCGGCCTATTCCTACTACGGGGAAGTGGCGGCAGTGCTGTCGCGCTGGGTGACCAACACGGTGTACGTCAACATCGTCAGCTTCCTGATTCTGTTTTCGGTGGTGTTTCTGATCATCAGCGCCATCGGTGTCATCATCAAATACGTCCTGCGCATTGCCTTCATCGGCTGGCTCGACCGCATCTTCGGCGCCGGCTTCGGCTTGTTCAAGGCGGTCCTGATCGCGGCGGTCCTGTTGATCGCGGCGACCACCTTTCTGCCGCAAAACGCGCCGTTCATTAAGCAATCCAAACTGGCCCCGCACGTGACCGCCGTGTCCGAACTGATGATCGAAGTGGTGCCAAAGGAGATGAAGCTAAGATTTTTATCCAAGGTGGAGGCTTTGAAAAAATCCTGGAAATTCACCCCATGAGCCCGGCGAAGTCGCCGGCCCCGGCCCCCGATCCTTTCAAGGCCCTGGTTCAGCTGATCCAGACCCTGAGGGGACCGAAGGGGTGCCCGTGGGACAAGCAGCAAACCGCCCGGTCACTCGTCCGCTATCTGACAGAGGAAGTTTACGAGTTGATCGAAGCGATCGAGGCCGAAAATCCCGCTAAAATCCGCGAAGAACTGGGCGACGTTTTGTTTCAGGTCTTTTTCATCGCGGAATTGTTTCACGAACAGGGCCGGTTCGACATCGAGGAGGTGGCGCGGCGCAACACCGAAAAAATGATCGGGCGCCATCCGCATGTTTTCGGTGACGACCGGCTGGACAGCGCCGAGGCCGTCCGCGAGAGATGGCACCAGATCAAGCGGCTCGAAAAGGCAAACCGGGCCAGCGCCTCGGTGCTCGATTCGGTTCCGGTGCAGTTGCCGGCGCTGATGAGAGCTTACCGGATATCCGAACGGGCCGCCCGCACGGGGTTCGACTGGCAGGGTATTTCCGGCGTCATGGAAAAGGTCGAGGAGGAATGGGCCGAGTTCAAAAGTGCCCAGGCAGCCGACCGGCCGGAACTGGCCGCCATGGAACTCGGAGATGTCTTTTTCACCCTGGCCAATGTCGCCCGTTTTGCCCGCATCCATCCGGAAACCGCCTTGGCGGGAGCGATCAAAAAGTTCGAGCATCGCTTCAGGAAACTGGAAACACGCGCCGCCGAAATGGGGGCGGGGATCGAGAGCCGGTCGCCGGCGGAACTGGACCGAATCTGGCAGCAGATCAAAGGCGAGGAGGACGCAACACCGGCCGATTGACCGTGTTATCCCGCGTACCGGACGTGGATGGCCCCTTTTTGCCCCCGACGGTCAGGCGATTTCTCCGAACGGGACGTAGCCCGGCGGAATTTTCTTAACGAGTTTGCCGCGGCGATCGTATTTTTCGAGGACTATTTTCCCTTCCTCGAACCGTTGCCGGGTGGTGGTGTCGGTTTTTTCTCCATCCGCGGCCCGGCGGCCCGATCTGCGGCTGTCATCCGCCTTTTCGACCGGACGCGCTGCTCTGGCCTGAATTTCTTTGCGGGCCGCGGCCTCTTTGTCATGGTCCGCGCTGCTGAGAATCGCGCGCGTGGTCTGCTGTACGACGGCTTCCCCGATGGTATTGATCATGTCTTGCTACCTCCTGAGTTTCGTACCCGTTCCCTGAAATCAAAGAGTATTCCTCCTGCATGACAAGAGGGCCGCTGGGATCCTCTTATGGAATGAAATATAAAACCTGCCATCTCTGCCGATCGCGGCCGGGGGTCATGCTGCCCTTGCCGCGCCCGTTTCAGGCCGCCGGTGCCGCTTCACGTCGAAGATGATGGCCCGCTGCGGTTCGTCATCCTTCCGGCCAGCCCCCCAACGCACCGCGAAAAAAATCGGCGTCTTCGACCGCCAGGACATTGGTTTTTTTCGCCGCCTGGCCCCGGATGACATTGTAGACGAACTGGGCCGGGCGGATTTCCGGAGCCGCCGGATTTCCGGATTCCTGTTTGAGGGCGCGGGCTGCCGCCGGTTCACGGCCTTGCCGGTGACCGCCGTTTCTGATGCGGGCAATGATATCGGTGGCAATCCTTTCGATCAGGTTCTGCCGCTTGCCCCTGGCCGACATGGCGGCGCCGACACCACCGGAAACCGGTGCCCGGGGACGGCTCAACTGGCTGGTGTAGACCTTCAAAACGTTTTCCATCTGGTAGTTCGTTACGTGCATGACGCTTCACCGTTGCTGCGTTGACCGGATACTGTATTTTTGTAGCGGCCGCGAGTGCCTGATGATGTTATCGCCCGTACGGTGAAAAACCTTAAGTTATTATTTCGGGCGGCATCGGCCTATAATTCGGTCGGAGATGACCGGAGCGGAGAGAGGGGAGGGCGTTTAAGTTTGAAAATAGCGTGTCGTACACGACTGAGGCGGGCATATCCGCCCGGGTGCAGGGATGCAGCCGGCGGCTGAAACTTGGTGCTGACAGGCAACCGGGGCACGGCGGGCCGTGCCCCGGACAGTCAGTCGCCTTTCGCAGTCGCGCATTCGAACTCCGGCGCATCGTTGTTGATTCACCGCGGCGGCCTTACCGTTTTAAGCGACCCATTCAGTGACATCGTCGGCGGCCGTTTACTCAATAAATCCAAAATAAATTTTTTGGGAAAAAATTTATGAAACGCAGCAGAGCTGGTATAAAACCTTAAAAATACAAGGGCAAATCGAACAACCCAACAAACCAATAAACCCAATAAACCCAATAAACTCAATAAACCGGGCACTAATCATCGAAGTTTCCGGCCGTACCCTTTGGCGCGGGAATGGACCGCGCGCGGTCGACGATGGCTTCCGGGGTCCATTTTGCCGGATCTTCGGTCCTTCGGGCCTTGGGACCCGGGTCGAAGCCACCGGTTGCCAGAATGGACTGAACCGCCAGCGGGGCCGTGTCGGCCGCATTGAAGACTTCGATCATCAGATGGTAGGCAAAGTCCTCGACGCGCCGGATCATGCGCTCCCGGATCGGCGCGGGTTGACCGAGGAGTCTGTTTTCGAAAGGCAGGTTGAGCTTTTTGTAGTCGCCGGCTTTATACCCGCTGGCCTTGGCCTGGGCCGTCATTTGCCGCCACATTTCCGCGGTGACGCCCTGGCCTTCGACCTTCACGAAGTCGCCCCGGGAATCGAGGCGGGCGTTGCCGTAGTCGTTGACCTCCAGGCCCCAGGAGATCATCTGCAGGGCGGTGGCCACGTTGGCCTTGGTGGTCAGGGTATTTTCGACGATCTGCCTGAGGCGCTCCGTACTGTTGCCGGAGGTGCCGTGTTGGGCGCCGGAGACCTTGTAACCGGTGAGGGCGGCATGAATGTTTTGGGTCAGCTCGACCTGAATGCCCTGGTCGCTGGCTTCGATTCCGTGGGTGGTGCCGTTGTTCAGCGCGATCCAGTCCGGAAAGATGTCGTGCGCGTTCAACCCCTGGATGAGGAAAAGGGCTTCCGCCACGGTGGACAGGCCGGTCTTGCCCTTGATTTCACCCACTTCCGTTTCCAGCCCCGCCCATTTCGGCACGTAGCGGTTGAGCGCGATGCTGGCGAGCAGGTTGCGGTCGTCCGGCAGGTGCGAGGCATCGATGGCGATCGATGTAATGCCGGCCTCGAAAAGGGTCGGGATCTCGATTTCCGCCGCCGCGATATCGGTGTCGCTTTTAATGCCGTAATGGTCGGCATGGACGGCCACGGGCACCTTAATGCCCAGTTCATTGCAGGCGGCATCCACCTGACGGGCGATGTTCCAGTAATTGACCGCGCAATAGGCGCCGGCGCCGCCTTCTGATTTGGCGATTTCGATGATCAGCGCCGCATTGGCCCTTTGGGCGGCGCGCAGAACGCCTTTGATGACAAGGTTGCTCCGCCCGTTGGCGGCCAGGGCGATCGCGTGGCCCTTGGCCAGCATGGCCCGGTCGATGAACTTGCCGCTCACGATCAGGGCATTCGAGTTGGGGAAGAGGCGCGCAATCGTGGGCGGGCGGCCGATGCGCAGGGCGTGGTCGAAATCTTTGGCGGAGATCGTTGTCATTTTTGAAATTCCTTTGTTGGCGGTTATATGGCGTTTTACAGTAACCCTCTACATTAACCTGATTTCGGACCAAAGGCCGGGTTGCGGTCTGGAGCCGGGCAAGCGGCCCGCGGCAGTTGTATCATGATTCCGGGTTCATGGGTTGGGTGCGCAGTCCGGTGAGGATTTCGCTGATCTCGGATTCAAACGCCGCCGGGGCGTACAGATCACCCCATCCCTTTTGAAGCTGAAACAGCCCGTCGTAGGCCGTGTCGTGAAACGAACGGATGCGATAGGGAATCGCGTGTTCCGTCAGGATGGATTCCATTACCTGTGCTTCCACAATGCTCTCAAGGGTCGCAATTTTCACAAAATCGCCGGTTATGGGGGATGGCATGGCGGCTGGCTCGCGAAGACGGGTCCTCAAAGGTGAGGTTCAGGGGTTAAAACGAAAATGGGTTTCGACCGTTGAATACTATGGTCGATTCATCAGTCACCAGTCAATGTCGGACATTCAATGTTCGTCGTTCATCTGTTCAGAATTTTCATTCTTCGTGACGGTCCACAGCGCCGTGAGCGCTTAAAACGACCCTGTGCGAAGGTGGCCCGCCGGGCCATGATCGTTTATCCATCGACCGACCCGGGCGCCCCCAAGGGCCGGGCTGGTCACTGGACCGAGGGGGTGGATTTTTTCCGGGCCAGGTTTTCCTGACCGACTCTGGCGTTGTATGCTTCCACGTCACTGAAAAATTCCTTGCGCTTGCGATCGTGCTCCTGCAACCGGGCGTTCAACTTCCGAACGCTTTCGTTGTACTGGTCCGCGTCGGCCTGGTTCTTGACGCTCTTCTTGATGTCGTTCAGGCGGGTGTTTTCCTGCATGAGCGTTTCGTACTCGCCGGCCAGTTCGGCCTTTCTCTGATCCAGCGACTTCAGCTGGCCGTCGAGGTCGTTCGGCTGGGCTTCCCCGGCGGTTTCACCCGACGCGGGTTCTTCCGGAACCGGCACGGCGGCAGGGTCATTTTTGGCCTGGGTGGCGGCCGGGGTGTCCTGCGGCCGGTACTCTTCGTAGCCTTTAATCTGTTTTCGCTGATCGGGGGGGACCTGGTTATAGTCGTCCGTAAAATGAACGTTGCCCTTTTCGTCCAGGTATTTGTAGAATTCCGCCGCGGCTGCACTCGCGCACAAGAGGCAGGCGAGCGTGAGGATGAGTTTAAGGCAGGACATAAAAAATAACCTCCTTTCAGGAGCTTATCGGTTTAATATAAGGTTTGGTTTAAATATTGAACTGGGGTGGTCGCAGAGGCCGGACGGCACCGGGATCCAGACCCATGAATGCCTTATAATTTAGCATATCGGCGTCTGTTTTGCAAATATTCCCGGGGGTATGGGGCCGGCTGGGCCAGCAATTTCCTCCGACCGCCGGATGGGGTCCCCGGCCCCGTTTCAGCCGCGCCGGCCGGGGGCTGTCACGCCCGGGCCGTGTTTTGCCCGACAGGGCACCCTTAACCGGCATGCGCCTATTCTTTTTTAAAGCGCCCTGTGTTATCCTGAAAAACGCGAAAAAGCGTCCCCCGTTGTTCTGCTTGCGCCGGCGGCTGTGCGTCCGGCGGCTTTAAAACGCGCGGCCGTGATGGACACCCTTAAGTTAAAGAAGCCATTGGGATGTTGTCAGAAAAAGAAAAGTTGGAAACCCTGAGTCGACTGGTCATTCAGTTAAACCGGGTCAGCGATCTCGACATCCTCATGGAGCATATCCTCACCCAGGCGCGGCGCTTCGTGAACGCGGACGCCGGATCGATCTACATCGCCGAAGATCGACTCCTGCGCTTTACCTATACCCAGAACGATACGCTACAGAAACGGTTGTCGCAAGGCGAAAAACTGATTTATTCGACCTTTTCCCTGCCGATCGACGAACAGAGCATCGCCGGGTATGTCGCGGCCACGGGCAGGCCGCTGAACATCGCCAACGTTTACGAGATCGAAGCGACCGCGCCCTACAATTTCAGCCAGGAGTTCGACCAGGCCTCGCGCTATGCCACCCGCAGTGCCCTGACGATTCCCCTGAAATCCGCCAATGGGGCCATTCTCGGAATCCTGCAGATCATCAATGCCCAGCAGGAAGACCAGACCGTCATCCGGTTTTCCGCAAAGGACGAGCACATGATGCTCCAGTTTGCCAGTATTGCCGCGGTGGCACTGGAGCGGGCCCAGATGATGCGGGCCATTATCCTGAGAATGATCCGTATGGCCGAGCTGCGCGACCCGAAGGAAACCGGTGCGCATGTCAATCGCGTCGGCGGCATCGCGGTTGAGATTTATGAGAAATGGGCCCTGCGGCACAATTACCCGCAGCGCGAGATCGACAAGAATCGCGATCTGCTGCGGATGGCGGCCATGCTTCATGATGTCGGCAAGGTGGCCATATCGGACCTGATTCTCCAGAAACCCGGGCGCTTCAACAGCGATGAATACCGGTTGATGAAACAGCACACGGTGCTGGGCGCGCAATTGTTCCAGGGGCGGCAATCCGAGTTCGACGATGCCGCCGCCCAGGTCGCCCTGACCCATCATGAAAAGTGGGATGGGACGGGATATCCCGGCCACGTGGATCCGGTCAGCGGCCTGGCGCTGCCCGGCCATACCGGTCCCGACGGCCGGCCCCTGGGCAAAAAAGGCACCGAAATACCTGTTTTCGGTCGGATCGTGGCCCTGGCCGATGTTTACGATGCCCTGTCTTCGAACCGGATTTACAAACGGGCCTGGAAGGAATCCAGGGTGCTGGAGAGTTTAAGAGAAAATTCCGGGTCCCATTTCGACCCGGAACTCGTCGACATATTTTTTTCGAGCATCGATGTCATCCGGTCGATACAGCACCGGTATCGGGAAGCGGCGTGATATCAGCCCCCCGTTATGGAAACGCCGGTCGGGGTCGGCCCTGCGCAATGGGCCGGGATCCGGGTGGGCCGTTGATGAAGCACCGGCCGGGCAACCTCAAGCGGAAGCTACTTTACATGAAAAGCGGCAGATCAAAATTCTTCGTCCAGCTGGTCATCGGACTGCTGTTCGTGTGGGCCTGCGCCCCTCGTCCCGTTGTGGTCACGCAGCCGAAACCGGCGGCGGTGTACCCCGGACAAAACACGGTCATGGAAGCCGACGGGCTGCTGGACGCCAAAAACTACGAGAAAGCCATCGAATACTACCGGCGCTATCTGGAGCAGTATCCGGACGGACCGGCCGCAGCGACGGTTTTGCTTCGCCTCGGCACCGCCCAGACGGCGCTCGGAAAATACGAAGCGGCGCGGGACTCTTTCAACCGGCTCCTGGCCGAATACCCTCGCAACGAGCTGGCGGGCTTCGCCAAAGTCGGAATTCTGGCTTCCTATTACGACCAGGGCCTGTACGACGCCGCCGTGCGGTTGGGCACGACGATGCTCGATGAGCCCCTGGCCCAGGGCCAGAAGGCGCGCACCCACGAAATCATGGGCGACACGTTCTTGGCGCTCAAGTCTCCCGCGGATGCCGTTTATTTTTATGCCATGGCCACCCGCCTGGCCGAAGCGCCGCAGGCGGCCCTGATTTCGGAAAAGCTGAAGAGCGCCGTGGCACTGTTGAAAAGCGCTGACATTCGCGCCTTGCTGGGGCACGGGCAGGACGATCGGTTGCGCGGCTATCTGATGTATCAGCTCGGCGTCACCCTGGCCGCCGAAAGCAACTACGACGAGGCCGCCCAGGCGCTTGCAGATTTTCTGGCGGCCTATCCCGCCAGCGAATACGCCCCGCAGGCCAGCCGGTTGCTGGATGACCTCTCCGGGCGGGCGGTCTACAGTCGGACCACGATCGGCTGCCTGCTGCCGCTCAGCGGTCGCTACCAGGTTTATGGCGAGCGGGCGCTGAAGGGCGTCCAGATGGCGCTGGACCGGTTCAACCGGCTGTCCTTCGGCGGCCCGCCCGTGCAGGTGATCGTAAAGGACAGCGGCTCGGATCCGGGCATGTTGACCGCGGCCATCGAGGAACTGGTCCAGGCGCGCGTGGCCGCCATCATCGGGCCTTTGGTCGATGCCGAAATTGCGGCCGAGATCGCGCAGAAAAACGGCATCCCCATCATCACCTTCACCCAGAAAGAAAACATCACGGAGATCGGCGATTGGGTTTTCCGCAATTTCATGACGCCGCAGATGCAGGTCAAACGGATTGTCGGCTATGCCGTGAACACGCTCGGGGCGCGCAATTTCGTCATTCTTTATCCCGACGAAAAATACGGCATCACCTTCATGAATCTTTTCTGGGACGAAGTCATTCTAAATGGTGGGCGCGTGGTGGGGGTCGAGTCCTACGATCCGGACCAGACCGACTTTGCGGAACCGATTAAAAAGCTCGTGGGTCAACACTACGACACGCCCCTGGACTTGAAGGATATCGTTAGCCCGCCGCAGGAGCCCGAACCGGCCGCTGACGCGGAGGCCGGGCAACATCGCGGCGACAGGGGCCGCAGAGAAGACCAGGGGCCCAAGGCGATCGTGGATTTCGATGCGGTCTTTATTCCTGACGCCCCGGCCAAGGCCGGCCTGATCGTCCCTCAACTGGCCTATTACGATATCGACAACGTGTACCTTCTGGGAACGAACCTGTGGCATTCGCCCAAAATGATTGAAATGGCCAAAGACTACGTTCAGGGGGCCATCATGGCCGACGGGTTTTTCCCCGAAAGTCAGAACGGGCGGGTCCGGGAATTCGTCGGGCAGTTCGAGGACGCCTACGGTGAAACGCCGGGCGTCATCGAGGCCACTGCCTACGACACCGCCCTGATGCTGTTTCAGATCTGTCAGAATCCGGATGTTCAATCAAGAACCAACGTGAAGGAGGCGCTGTTGAGGTTGCGGGACTTTCCCGGGGTCACCGGGCTGACCTCGTTCGCCGGCAGCCGCGAGGCCGACAAGCACTTGACGATACTCAGAATAGAAGGCGAGGGCTTCGTCGAATTGAAATAGCGGCTCGCCGGCACCCGGGCCCTGAGGGCTCGCTCATAAATAACTTACCCTTACCGATCGTTTCGCAGCGATCCTTGTCCGGTGGCCTCCAGCACGGTGCGCCAGAGCTTGCCGCAGGCGGTCACATGTTTGCGCTTGCCGGCCGAGAGGCTCATCGGCACGTGCACGAAAAAATTGTTCCAGTGGCTGATCAGCATCCTTGTTTTGCCCGCCATGCCGGCATGTACGGCATCCCGGCCCAGAAAGCCGCAGAAGACGCTGTCGTTGGCATTGGCCGGCAGGCTCCGGATCATGTAGCTGGGGTCGATGTACTTCAGGGAGATATCGATACCGCGCCCGGCAAAATAGGCCTTGATCCGGTCGCGCAGGAAAATGCCGATATCCTTCAGTTTCACATTGCCTGAGGCATCCTTTTCTTCTTCGGAACCTTCGAAGAGCTTCTGTCCGAACCCCTCGGCCACCACGGCGACGGCATGGTTTCTGAGCAGCAATCGTTTTTCGAGACTTTGCAGAAAACCGTTTTCGCCGTCCAGATCGACGTCGATTTCCGGAATCAGGACAAAATTGACATCCTGCTGCGCGATGGCGGCCGTGGCCGCGATGAACCCGGAGTGGCGGCCCATCAGTTTGATTAGCCCGATGCCTTTCGGGTAGCCCTTGGCCTCGTTGTGGGCTCCCTGAATGGCCCGCGTGGCGACGTCGACGGCCGTGTCGAAGCCGAATGAACGCGACACCATGATGATGTCGTTGTCGATGGTCTTGGGAATCCCGATCACGCTGATTTTAAGATTGTGTTCCTTGATGGCGTCGGCTATGGCCGATGCGGCCCTGAGGGTCCCATCGCCGCCGACCATAAACAGGATGCCGATGTTCATCCGTTCCAGACTGTCCACGATTTCATCGACCGATTGGGGGCCCCGCGACGAGCCCAGGATCGATCCGCCGGTGTCCAGGATGTTGGCGACTCCTTCCGGGTTCAGGGCGATGACGTCGTGACCGTATTTCGGGATGAACCCCTGCAGGCCGTACCGGATGCCGACGATGTTGCGGACGCCGTACCCGTAGTAGAGCTGCAGGACAATCGAGCGGATGATGTCGTTTAAGCCGGGGCACAGGCCGCCGCAAGTCACCATCGCGCACTTGAGCTTGCTCGAATCGAAATAGATTTTTTCCCGGGGACCTGCCAGCTCGAAGGACGGTGGGTCGATCCCGGCTTCGATCAGCTGCTTTATTTTGTCGATGTCGATGTCCAGTGACACCCGATCGTCGTCGGCCACAAAACTGTTGCAGTGCGAGTCATCGAGCGGCGGCTTGATCGGTGAGGATATTTTGGCGGGCCCCAGCGTGGGGATAGCGGTGTCGATGATGTCGAACTCTTCCATAAATTTGCCTCGGCATAAGGGATTCTCAACGGGTGATTAGATAGGCTTTAAGATAAAAGTTTTGGCAAGGCCAGCGGGAGGCGGCTGTATCGTCATACGCCAGCGACCGATAACACAGCCAAAACTTTTTATCTTAAAGCTCCAATGCGGTGAATTGACAAATAGTCGCATGAAATGGTCGTTGATAGGGTAAGGCGCAGGTTCTGCGAATCAAGACGGCTGTCCTATAGACGATCGGGGGCCGCGTGTCAACCCGGCCGGGCGTGAGCCGGCGGTCCGACACGCCGGGAGGTCCGAGCCGCCGGTGGCGGCCTCAAAATAGTGTTGACAAGGCTTTTGGAAATCTTTATAGTACCCTTTTTATCGAGATTGAGCTTCTAAATCGGGCAGGGGATATTCTCCTGTCCATTTTATTGGCGGTATTTGTCATATTTTTTCATAAAGGGGGGTGATTCCAATGATTTGTACAACCGTTCGAGAAGGCAGGGAGTGCCCTTTCATGACCGCGAAGGGCTGTTCTTACACCGGCGGATTCTGCCACGCGATCGTCGAGAAATGCAACGGCTGCTCCCGTACGGTGGAGGTCCAGTCCGGCTGGTATTGTGCCGCCTGCCCCGATCCGTCGCTCAAGTGGAAGATCGGCAACTGCAATATGGCCACGCACGTCAGCTCCACCGTCGTGCAGGCGAGCGCCAAAATCAATCCGCTCAAGGCCTCCAAACGTCAGAACAAGAAAAAATAAGGGTCCCGGTTCCGTGACAAACCCCGCTCACCAATTGGGCGGGGTTTTTTTATGGGTCGTCAGCCCTGGGACGGCGGCCAACGCGCCGCAAGCGCTGCCCGCGGCCCTTTTCGCTTGACATTCTGCCGGCCCGGGCAGTAGAAACGGGCACGCGACAAAACCGTAACATCCTGGCAATGCGGGCACGGAGGTTGGAAGATCATGAATCCCATCGCACAAGAACTCAACCAGCGCATCGATAGCGGCAACCCCCACCTGACGGAGATGATGTCCCGGATCGGCCGACAGCTCTTTTTTCCCAAAGGGATTCTGGTTCAGAGCGCGGAGGCCAAGGAAAAGGCTCACCGCTTCAATGCCACGGCCGGCATCGCCATGGAGAAAGGCGAGACGATGCGACTGGACTCGGTCATGCGGATGATCAACGATCTGCGGGCCGATGAAGCGCTCACCTACGCCCCGTCCTTCGGCCTGCTCGATTTGCGGCGGTTGTGGCAGCGGCAGCTGGTTGAAAAAAATCCATCGCTCGCGGGGCGCCCGATCAGTCTTCCGGTGGTTTCCTGTGGCATCACCCACGGCATCAGCGTTTTCGCCGATCTGTGGGTCGACCCGGGGGATGTGGTTTTATTGCCGGAGCCGATGTGGGGAAATTACAACATGATTTTCCAGGTCCGGAAAGACGCCGCGGTGGTGCACTACCCGGTGTTCGCCGATGACGGCGGGTTTCATCTTCAGGCTTTTGCGGAGCGGGTCAAAACCGAGGCCCGGCAGCGCGGCAAGGTCATCGTCATGTTGAACTTTCCGCACAATCCTTCGGGGTACACCGTCAACCGCCGGGAAGGCGAGGCCATCGCCCGCACCCTCATAGAGGCGGCCGAAGCCGGGAGTCACGTGATTGCCGTGACCGACGATTCCTATTTCGGTCTCTTTTATGAGCCGGACACCTTCAGGGAATCTCTTTTTTCGCTGCTGTGCGGGAAACATCCGCGCCTGCTGGCGGTCAAGCTCGATGGGTGCACCAAGGAAAATTTCGTCTGGGGGCTGCGGGTCGGCTTCATGACCTACGGTGCGCACATCGACGGCGATCCGGGGCCGGTCTACGATGCGCTGGAACGCAAGACGGCCGGGTGCGTGCGTGGAACCATTTCGAATGCTTCCCATCTGAGTCAGTCGATTGTCCTCAAGTCGATGCAAAGCGAACCCTTTGCAGCCGAGAAAGCCGCCAAGTTCGACATTTTGAAAAGGCGGGCCTTGCGGGTCAAGACCGTGCTGGCCGATCCGAAGTTCGGCGATGCCTGGGAGGTGTATCCCTTTAATTCGGGCTACTTCATGTGCCTCAAGCTGAAGACCGTAGGGGCCGAAAAATTGCGCCGGCATCTTCTGGACACCTACGGGGTGGGGCTGATCGCCATCGGCGAAAGAAACCTGCGCGTGGCGTTCTCGTGCATCGAGGAGGAGGACCTCGCCGGGTTGTTTGACATCATTCTTCAGGGCGTCACCGATTTGAGCGCGCCAGAGAAGTAATCAGGGGATCTCATGACGTTGTCCGCACACCCCACCTCACGGTTCAAGAGGTTGGCCAACAAGGGGCGGTCGTTTAATTTTGCCGATGCCGGCCGATGGACCTTCCGTTTTGTCATGATCGGCATCGTGGCCGGTCTGGGGTCGATTGTCTTTCACTACCTGACCCAGCTCGGTCTGCATTTTTTTCTTGATTTCATGGCCGGCTATCGGCCGCCGGCGCCGGCCGGCGAGCACCATCTGCTCACGCCCACCGCCACGCCCTTCAACCGCTGGATGCTGCTGTTTCTGCCGGCCATGGGCGGCGTCCTGAGCGGGTGGCTCGTCTACACCTTCGCCCCCGAGGCCGAAGGGCATGGGACCGATGCCGCCATAAACGCCTATCACAACCAGGGCGGCTTTATCCGTGGTCGGGTGCCCATCATCAAGACGATCGCCTCGGCCCTGACCCTGACCACCGGAGGGTCGGGCGGCAGAGAAGGCCCCATCGCGCAGATCGGCGCCGGATTCGGGTCTTTCCTGGCCACCAAGCTCAAACTCACCGACCGCGAGCGGCGGATCATGGTGGCGGCAGGTGTCGGCGCCGGAGTGGGCAGCATCTTCAGGGCCCCGCTGGCCGGAGCGCTATTCGCTTCCGAGGTCCTGTACCGCGATCCGGAGTTCGAATCCGAAGTCATCATTCCGGCCGGCGTCTCGTCGGTGGTCGCCTACTGCCTGTTTTGCCTCGTTTTCGGGTGGGGCTCGCTTTTTCAGTCGCCGGACTTTCATTTCCGCAACCCGCTCGAACTGGGCCCCTACATTGTGCTGGCTTTCGTTCTGGTCGGCCTGGGCATTTTCTACGTCAAAATCTTTTACGGCACCATCGCGCAATTCAAGAAGATAAATATCCCCAACCACCTCAAACCCGCCCTCGGCGGCCTGTTGACCGGTATTGTCGGGTTCTTTTTGCCGCAAACGCTGGCCTTCGGCTACGGCTTTGCCCAACAAGCGCTCGAGGGCCAGCTGACCATCCCCTTTTTGCTGTTTCTGGCGGTCGGAAAGGTATTGACGACTTCTTTTTCGATCGGCTCCGGCGGCAGCGGCGGTGTCTTCGGCCCGTCGATCGTGATCGGCGGGGCCATGGGCGGCGCGGTCGGAAAAACATTTCACTACTTGATGCCGTCCGTGGTGACCGAGCCGAGCGCTTTCGTGGTCGTCGGCATGGCCGGTTTCTTCACGGCCGTTTCCAACACGCCGATTTCAACGATCATCTTCGTCAGTGAAATGACCAACTCCTATCACCTTCTGCTGCCGAGTTTGGCCGTCTGTTCGATCTCCTACCTGGCCGCGCGCAAATGGACCATTTTTCACCGGCAGGTCAAGAGCAAGGTCGATTCGCCGGCCCACGCCGGCGAGTTCTTCATCGACATTCTCCAGGCGATCCGGGTCAGTGATCTGATGGAGGTGGTTAAAGAAGTCCGGCTGATTCCGCAGGACATGACTTTTTCGGATTTCAAGAATTATTTTTCCAGGACGCAGCAGCAGTATTTTCCGGTCATGGACAAGGACCAGCGGCTGGTGAGCATCTTCTCGATCAACGATGTCAGGGGGGTCCTGTTTTCGCAGGAAATCGAGGAACTGGTGGTCATGAAGGACATCGGCACCTCCGAGATCATTGTGGCCACGCCTTCCGAAGACCTGAACTCCGTGCTGCAGAAGTTTACCGTCAAGAACATCGACAGCCTGCCGGTGGTGGAAGACGATGATCACGGCAAGTTGATCGGCATGCTGGGAAGAAGAGAAGTGATCTCGTTCTACAACCAGCAGGTTCAGGAAATCAAGCTTAACCACCGCCAGTCCAGTGAAGCCGCAGCCGGAGTCGAGTAAGGGGTCACGAAAAAATAAGTTCGCCATTTCAGGCGTTGAGTCGTGCGTCCGGCAAGGTGCCTGACGGCCGGAGCGACCGGATATCAGGCGCATCGGCAGCGCCGCCGGTGGGGGGCGGCAGCCGGTCTCGCGGCGGTTGGTGGCGAGCGCCGCGTGCGTTCAGTCGTAGCTCACCCGCATCAGGAACAAGCCCTGTGGGGGCGCCGTGGCGCCGGCGCGCCGGCGGTCCCGCGACTGCAGGATCTCCGCGAAGTCGTTCACGCCGATCTTTTTGCCGCCGACCAGGACCAGGGTCCCGACGATATTGCGGACCATGAACCGCAGGAAACCGTCCGCTTCGATGTCGAATGCCACCACGTCGCCGCCCTCTTCGGTGTGAAAAAAAGAGTTGAAGACCTGGCGGATTGTATGAGAGCGCGGGCTGCCGGCGCCTTCGAAGGCGGCAAAGTCGTGCCGGCCGATCAAACCGGCCGCCGCGCGGCGCATGGCCTCCAGGTCGAGGGGGCGGCGAAGGTGCCAGGCATATTGGCGGCCGACGGCCGCCGCCAGGGGCCGGTTTAAAATGCGGTAACGGTAGCTCTTGCGGCGGGCATCGAAGCGGGCATGAAAGGCCGGACCGGCCGGTTGGCAGTCGCGAATGACGATCGCCGCGGGCAAAAGGCTGTTGAGCGCTCTTTGAATGGTGGCCGGATCCAGCCGCGTGCGGCACGTGAAACCGGCCACCTGGCCCAGGGCGTGCACGCCGGCGTCGGTGCGACCGGAGCCGATCAGTGCTATTTTCTGGCCGGAAA
>JBAPSB010000290.1:0-4398 GCA_049281435.1 Desulfobacterales bacterium | reverse complement strand
GTCCCGACGACCATAAAAGGGTGGTACCGGCAGAAAATTCGTTGGAGTTCTGGGGGGTTCCAGTGCTTTTGCAGGTACCACCGCATCTGGCTCAGGAATCCGCTGCATCTTTTTTTCGTTTTCTCCTACAGTATCCTCCTGGCGGCGGCTTTACTGGAAACCGGCCGGGATGTGTTTATCTGGAACCAGATCCTCGACTATTTCAATTCGATTAACCGCATCGAGCCTGTATTTGTCAGTCTCAAGCTCACCAACCTCAAGTACGGGCTCTTCCTGGTCAAGGACATGCTCTTTTTTCGTCTGGCACTGACGCTTTTTTCCCTGCCCTTTGTCATGCCGCTCATCTCCGGGTTCCGCAAACTTTACATTTTTTTCGTGGTGATTCCCTATTCTATTTTTTATTTGCCGGCTTTTTCCGCGGTTTCCCTTCTGGGCGCCATTTATTTCATGCGCCAGAGACGACACCTGCAGGCGACCGTCAGGGCCTGGTGATTTTTGCAGATACATAAAAATCTCATCTCATTTTAATAAATTCCTAACAAAACAAGCGTATCATTCCGACAAGATGAAAAATTTCAGTTGTTGGAAATGATAAGTGGGACCTCACGGAATTATATGCCCCCACTGCCAATCCGATGCGGTTTACCGGTACGGCAAAACGGCGACCGGAAAAAAGCGGTACCTTTGCCAGATGTGCAACCGCCAATTTGTCACCGACTCTTCCTGGAAACACGTGGACCAACGTCCCTGCTGCCCGCGATGTGGCCAAGCGATGCATGTTTACAGGCGCTGCGAAGAGTCCATTCGTTTCCGGTGCGCGCGGTATCCCTTGTGCCGGACCTTTTTGAAGCTTCCCAAGGAGGTGGAAAAATCCAGATGAATGATTATCTCCACAACGTTCCCGGAAGGTTGCGGGTCAAGATTCCCTCGCTTAAGCACCAGCATTACAAAGCCAGGAAAGTGGAAAGCCTGTTCGAGTCCAGGGAAGGAATCGAGCGGGTGCAGGTCAATCCGTTGACCGGCAGCCTCACCATTGGATACGATCCGGAGCAGACGGGTGTCGATCAGCTTTTGACGGTGCTGAAACAAAATGGTTTGCTTGAAAACAATCACTGCCCGGTCAATGCGGCCGCAGATGACGCCACCGCCACCCGCGTGACCCAGGCGGTAGGTAAGTTCGTCATCAACTGGGCCGTCAGCAAAACACTGGAATCCACCGGGCTGGGGCTCCTGGCGGCATTGATCTGATAAATTCGGGTGCCCCGAATTTATGAAACGCGGCTGCGCCGCTATTTTCCCGATATTTCCCGTATAATAACATTTCCAATGGACGCGCGTTTACGCGTCGCAGTTGAAATTCTCAGAGAACCATTTAAAATCCTTACAGGCTTCCCGCGTAAATTGAATCTTCATAGATCCTCGGCTGGAAAATCAATCAGCTCGCCACAGTGCGCTTGTTTCAAGGATTTTTCAAGATAACGTAAGAATCAGGTCCTGTGAAGCATCGAGGTGGACGGGACTGACCCACGTCTCAGTGTACTTCTAAGAATTCCAGGCCAAATCTTCCCCTCTTTGAAAAAGGGGGGCCAGGGGGGATTTCCTGTGAACATTTTATCCCACTGAATCCCCCTTTCCAGACGGGGACTTTTCAAGTCATTCTTCAGGATAGTGATAATTCAATTGCACGCTCATATGAGCAGGCTTTGACTTTCAAAACCGCATGCAATCGAGCCACGGCCATGAAGAGATTCAGCGGGGGGCGGAAGACAGTGTCGATCAGGATCGGAGGGTATCGACCTCGTCGGTGTGTTCCCAGGGCAGATCGATGTCGGTGCGGCCGACGTGCCCGTAGGCGGCCAGCTTGCGGTAAAAGCCTTCGGGATGGGCTGCCGGCAGATGCCGCAGCCGGAACTTCTTCAGTATGCCGGCCAGGCGAAAGTCGAAACTGGCCGATACCAGCTCGGCCAGGTGGTCATCCGTGCCTTTTCCGGTGCCGAAGGTCTGAACCTGCAGGGACACCGGCTGGGTTAGGCCGATGGAATAGCTGAGCATTACCTCGCATTCGGCCGCCAGTCCGGCCGCCACCACGTTTTTGGCGGCGTGGCGCGCGGCATAGGCCCCGATCCGGTCGATGCGCAGCATGTCCTTGCCGCTGAGCGCTTTTTCACTCAGGCGGGCGTATTCGCCATAGGTGTCGACGGCGTTCTTGCGGCCGGTCAGCCCCGAGTGGCGGGTGGGACCGCCCAGGAAAATGCCTTCCGGGTTGACCATGATGCGGGTTTTGCGGTCGGGGGCCAGCGGTTCGTTGGCGAAAACCGGTTCGATGATTGTCCCGATGATGTCATCGCGCAGCCGCCCCAGTCCGGGTTTCTCCGCCAGGCGCTGTTCGGCGGTAATGGTCACGCTGTGGATGCGGCGCGGGCGCCGGTTCTTGAACTCGACCCCGACCTGGACCTTGTTGTCGGGCATGAGGTAGGACAGCATCTTCTGATGCCGCACGTCATCCAGCCGCCGGGCCAGTCGGCGGGCCAGCGAAATGGGCAGGGGCATCAGCTCGGCGGTCTGGTCGCTGGCAAATCCGAAAACGGTGACCTGATTCTGCACCCGCACGGCGTCGATTTGCGCTTCGGTCAACTCCATCTCGTCGAACTGACACTCGCCGTCGGCCGGCAGGGCCTGGGGCGAGGTCAGGATGCTGCAGGTGCGGGCGTTGAAATCCGGCCGGTCATAGCCGATTTCCATGATGACCTTGCGGGCGATACGCGAGAAATCGATGTTGGCGATCGATGCGAACCGGGCCGCAATGAACACGATGGCACCGGCCACGGCGCATTCGGCGCGGACCCGCGCGCAGGGATCCTGGGTCAGGAAATGATCGATCACGGCATCGCTGATCTGATCGCAGAGCTTGTCCGGGTGGCCCTCGGTAACCGATTCGGAGTTGAACATGAAATCCTGCATTCTTTCCTCACCCTTTGCTACCAGAGGTTTACGCAGTTCATTGACGGTGAGGGAGGCCAGGGCGCTGCCGGCCACCACCGCAATATCCACTGCACCAAGGGCGGTCAGCCCCAGAAACTGCCGCAGGGGCGGCAGCACGACCGTCAACAGCTGTAAGGCCAGCGAACCGTTGATGGCCAGTGAAAGATAAGGGTTGCGCGCGAGTTTCCCGCCCCACGGCGGGTGGCGCGATTCCGACCGGCAGCTGAAGGCGTGCAGCAGCTGGGCGGCGGTCAGGCTCTGAAAGGCGAGGGAAGCGGCGCGGCCGCCGGGGCCGTAGCGGGCCAATCCGTAGGCGAAGGAGGCCAGGGAGGCCGTGCTGATCAGCGCCGAGTCGACGACCATCTTGCGGTAATCGGCTCCCGAGAACAACGGGGCCTGCGCCGGCCGGGGCGGCTGGCTCAACACGTCCGACTCCGGAGCCTCCATCGCCAGGGCGATGCCGGGAAAGATGTCGGAAATGATGTTGATCCACAGCAGCTGCATGACATTCAACGGGAAACCAACCCCGATCGACAGCGAGGCCGCCATCACGATAATCTCGCTCAGATTTGTCGACAGAAAAAAACGGACCGCTTTGCGAATGTTGCGATAGATGGTGCGGCCATCCTCGATGGCGGTTATCAGGGTTTCGAGGTTGTCGTGTTCCAGAACGATGTCGGCCGTCTGGCGGGCCACTTCGGTTCCGCTGCGCCCCATCGCAATGCCGATGTCGGCGGCCTTCAGGGCCGGACCGTCGTTGATGCCGTCGCCGGTCATGGCCACCGTGCGCCCAACCGTCTGAAGCGCTTTCACGATTTTGAGCTTGTCGGCCGGACTGACCCGCGAATAGACTTTGACGCGCTTGGCCAGAGCTTCCATTGTTTCCGGCGACATGGTCTGCAGCTCGGTGGAGTCGAGAATATCTATGGATTCCCCCCGCGACAGGTTCAACTCACGGGCGATGGCGTAAGCCGTCGTGCTCTGGTCACCGGTGATCATCACCGTTTCGATGCCGGCTCCATGGAAGGCGCCGATGAGTTCCGGTACGCCCTCGCGGATCGGATCGGACAACCCCACCAGCCCGAGCCACACGAGGCGCTCAGCGGCGACGTCCGGCGGCTGTGAATCGAAGACGGTGCCGGCGAAGCCCAGCACGCGCAGGGCGGCGTCCGCCATGGCCTCGTTCTGAATCTGCACGGCCAGCTTTTCGGTCTCCGTGAAGGGGACGACCCGTCCCTCCCTGAACTGCCACTCGCACAGGGCCAGGACTTCCGTCGGACTGCCTTTGACGGCGACGAACCGCCGGCCATCGGGCGTGCTGTGGCGGGTGCTCATGTAGAGCCGCTGCTCGGAGCGGTGGTTGACTTCCAGAAAACGGTAGTCGCTGCGCAGCGTCTCGACATCCAGGCCCGCATC
>JBAPSB010000289.1:0-6679 GCA_049281435.1 Desulfobacterales bacterium | reverse complement strand
TCTACGAGTTGAACACGATTGCCTACTGGATCATCGAAAAAAAGGCCCACTCGCATCGGCTGCGCGCCCGGATCAACCAGATCGCCCAGGTCGCCATCGACCTTGCCATCAAGAGGGGCAAGACGTCGCTGACGATCCTCAAGGCCGAAAAACGCGCGCTGGAAAGGATCGACAAACCGTTTGCCTACTGGTCCAGGGAGCGCGAGGTGACTTTCGACACCGTGGCGCGCGCGGCGGGCCGGATCGATCTGGGCGCACGTCTCAAGGCGGTACGCACCCGGCAGGGGGTGTCGCAAACCGAGCTGGCCAAACTGGTGGGGGTCACCCCGAGCACGATTTCACAGGTCGAAAGCAACATGATCTATCCGTCGCTTCCGGCGCTTTTCAAAATGGCCGAGGTGCTGTCGATCGACGTGAGTGCCTTTTTCAGAGATGCCGCCGAAGCCGCTAGTCCGGCGGTGTTTACGGCCGCCGCGGCCGTCGCCCACAAGTTTCCCAACCTGCCCCGCGACAGCGTGTCCGGCAAACGGCTGACCGGCGTCGATTTCGAGGCCAAGGCCGAGCCCTACCTGATTGAAATCCCCGCCCGCACGAGCCTGCCGTTTCATTTTTTCGTCCACAAGGGCGAGGAATTCGGATACGTGCTGGCCGGAGAACTGCAGGTCAAAATCGGCCGCAGCGTCGAAACGTTAACGGCCGGAGACACGGTGTACCTGAAGGCCGACACCCCCTCTCAATGGAAGAACATCGGAACGGGTGCCGCCCGCATGATCTGGGTCAAAATAAAGTGACCCGGCGCGAGATCGACTGGGGGCCAATCTGCCGCCGAGTCGGCGCCGGCAGGGTCTATAGCGCACCGTGCCGGTGTGGTGAATTAAATAAACAAGTCCTCTGCGGGCTCAGCGTCTCTGCGGTGAAAATGAATATCAAAACGGCCCCCTTTTAGGGGTGGTATTTGACTTTACGCGCCCGCATCAGGCATCGATCACCGCCAGGGCCTCCTCCTTGTAAGCCTCCATGATGTACGGCAGGCCGGTCACGCGCGCCGACTCTTCGGTCAGGGCCGCCAGGTCCTTGCGCGTGATCAGGTGCGGCCGCCACTTGCGGGCCCCGGCCATGAGCTGCTGCAGGCCCACCCGCAGCTTCTCGGCCGCGCTGTAGAGGCCGATGGCCCCGAGCGGGAACTTTTCGATGTCCTTGCCGTATTTGGTTCTCAGTTCCGCATAGGAAACGAAGATCTCTTCCTTGGTGCTGCCGTATTTCGATACGGTCGAGGGCAGGCCGCCGTCTTCACCCTTCAGCCAGAGGCCGATGTTCTTGCCGACCATGCCGGGAATCATCAGCGCCCGCCCCATGCAAACGGCCTTGCAGTAAGGCGCCCCGAGGGCCAGGGCCTTGAAGATGTGGTCTTCCGAGGAAAAACCGCCGGCAAAGGCGATGTCCGGCACCCAGGCGCCCCTCTTCGCCAGGCGCAGGCACAGGTCATAGGCCATGGAGTGCAGGTAAATGGCCGGCACGCCCCACTCGCTCATCATGCGCCAGGGACTCATGCCGGTGCCGCCCGGGGCCCCATCGATCGTCAGCAGGCTGATCTTGGCATCCGAGGCCCAGCGGATCGCCATCGCCAGCTCGCGCATCGGATAGGCGCCGGTTTTAAGAGTGATGCGCTTGGCCCCCAGCTTGCGGATCCGGTCGACCTCGCGCATGAATTCCTCCTGATCGAGAAAGCCGACCCGCGAGTGGCGTTCGAATTCCTTTATGGCGCCGTCCTTATAGGCTTTGACATTGGAGCCGTTCGACGGGTCGGGGGTCACCAGATAGCCCCGCTTCTGGAGTTCCAGGGCGCGCTCGATGGAATCGACCTTGATTTCACCCCCGATGCACTTGGCGCCCTGCCCCCATTTCAGCTCGATGGTTTCGACCCCCAGTTTCTCGACGACGTATTCGCCCACGCCCAGACGGGTGTCCTCGACGTTCAACTGGACCATGATGTCCCCAAAACCGTCGTGATAGCGCCGGTACTGCTCCACCCGCCGCCGCATTTCGGGCGAGTCCTTCACCTTGCCGTTCTTGTCGATCTTCAGCTCGGGATCGATGCCGCAGACATTTTCGCCGCAGACCAGGCTGATGCCGGTGATGGCGGCACCCACGGCAAAGTGTTCCCAGTTGGAGCGGGCGATTTCGGTGCTTCCCAGCGCGCCGGTGAACATCGGAATCCGCATCTTGACTTTCTCGGTGGCGCCGTACCAGGCGGTCGTGTCGACCTTGGGAAAAATCGCATGGTCCGGATCGGCTTCGATGCCTTCGGCGCCGATGGCGTAGCCCATGATGTTCAGATGCGAGTAGTCCACCGGATAATCCTTGTCGGCACCGGCCGTGACTTTACCGAAGGGCGTCGGGTAGAGCAGCTCGCGTCCGCGGAAGGTCGACTTGAACAGGTCGCAGTTGCCCTTGCAGCCGTCGATGCAGCGGCTGCAGATGCCGGACTGGGGGGCGACACTGCGGGAGCGGTTTTTGGTTTCCAGGGCTTCATTCGAATTCGGTTGCTGCAAGTTCATGGCGGTCTCCTCAGCGTCCATTGAGTGAATAAAAAAAGGCGCCTTTTCCCGGATGAAAAAGACGCCTTTGTCCCGTACCCGATCGCACCCTGATTCACACGCCGTTGTGCGAATCAAAGTCTTATCAAATTGGGGTCCTTTTAGTTTTACTAAACTATATTGTCAAGAGTATTTGTTAAAAACGGGCATGGTTTTTAGTTTGACGAATAGCTGAGCGGAAATGGGTATCGCCGCAAAAGGCGGGGGCAGATAGGCAACGGGGCTTGAACAAACGGTAGGGAAGGCTCGGATAACGCTGCTGAGGAAAAAATAGAATTCAATGTAAATTTCGTGGCGTCGCACCCCGCCGGACAAGATGAGGCACGGCCGCGCAGGGAGTGTAAATCATTGTGGGGTTTTACTCGATTTCCTCGGAAAGTAGAATGGCTTCGGCCACCCGGCGCATCGAGGTGCGCATGTCCATGCTGCGCTTCTGGAGCCAGCGATAGGCCTCCTCGCCGTTTTTGTTGCGCCGTTTCATCAGGATTTCCTTGGCCCTTTCCACCATCTTGCGGGTCTCGAGTTCCTCCTGGATCACCTGGGTCTTGACCATCAGTTCGGTATTCATGATCGCCACCGCGGCCTGGTTGGCGACGGTCGACATCAGGTTGACCTCGGTCTGGGTGAAGGCGTGCGCCTCGGCGGTGAAGCAGTTGAGAACACCGATGACCTTGCCGTCCTTGACCTGCAGCGGGACGCTGACCATCGACACCAGCCCGAGTTTGGCGGCCATTTCCTTTTCCTTGAAACGCGGCTCTTTCAGGACGTCGGCCACCGTCAGCGGCTTTTTGGTCGTGGCAACGTAGCCGACGACCCCTTCGTTGAGGTTCAGGGCGCGATCCTGGACGTAGTCCGGATCGATGGCCTGGGTGGCCTTGAGGCGGATCTTGACCGGGCTGGCGTTTTCGTCGATCAGCCACATGGAGCAGATCTCGACCCCGGTGACCTTGGCCGTGACCATGACGATCAGCTTGAGAATATCTTCGATATACAGATCGGAGGTAATGGCGCGGCTGATGTCCATCAACCCCCGGATGTACTGTTCATATGGATCGACGCTGAGTTTGTTCATGACTTCGATTACCTGGCTGCAAATGATTGGCGGGCGCCTCGAAGGGCCCTAAACGGCCCTGTGCGGTAGAGGCCGGAAAAAAGTGTCCGTCTGGCGGCCTTTGCGATGCGTCGAGCTGGCCGGCACCAGTGACATGCGTCGACAATAGCGCCGCGCCGGCAAGCCGTCATCCCGCTCAATCCTGAACCGGTACTTTATGCCACACCCCTTTTACCGCCACGATGCCGGTGTTGGCGACCAGACGATTTTTTTTACCAGAGCGGATACCGCGATGTCAATACGCCACCTCGGCGGTCTCTGCGGTGGCCGCCGCCGGTGAATCCAGTCGCGCTGCCGGACCACCAAGGGTGTTGAGGGCGCGCCTGGTTGTAGTGCATCCGTCGCGCCGCGCAGTCAAAATCCGACGGCACGGTCCTCTCGGCGGAGTTCTCGTGCCCGTTAACTTTATACGCCGGTAGCGGCCGCCTTGATCCCCGGCCGCGATGTGGTATACTCCTTAAACCTCCTTCGAGGCTCGCCACCGCACCTGAAAACAGCATGAGGAGATAGCCGTGGAAAATTTGATCGCGCAACGGGTCGCGCGTCTGCGTGAGCTGATGCCGGGCACAAAATCAGATACCCTGCTGGTGCTCACGGACGAAAATCGCCGGTATATGAGCGGTTTCACCGGCCAGGACACCCAGTTCGACGAATCCGCCGGCGCCCTGCTCGTCAGCCGCACCGAGTTGATCCTGGCGACCGATACGCGCTATGAGCTTCAGGCGCAGCACGAGGCCCCCCTTTACAAAATCGTGTGCTACAAAAAGAGCCTGGCCGAAGAGCTGCCCGCGCTCCTGTCGTCCCTGGGCACGAAGATACTTGGCTTCGAAAGCGTGCGCCTGTCGGTTCATCAGTACCGGAAAATCTCGGAGGCCATCGCCGCCGCCGGTCTCGATGTGACCCTTGAGCCGGTCGAGGACCTGGTCGAACAGCTGCGGATCATAAAAGCGCCCGGCGAAATCGACACCCTGCGCCGGGCCCTGTCAATTGCCGAAGCGGCGTTCACGGCCTGCACCGCCCAAGTCAAACCCGGCATGACGGAAAAGGACGTGGCCTGGATCATGGAAAAAGAAATGCGGGAAGCCGGGGCCGAGGGCCTCTCCTTTCCGACCATCGTAGCGGGCGGGCCCAACAGCGCCCTGCCGCATGCAATTCCCGGCGAGCGTCCGATCAGAACCGGGGAACCGCTCCTGTTCGACTGGGGCGCCCGTCTCGACGGCTACTGCTCCGACATCTCCCGCACGGTCGTCATCGGTGAACCGGACCCCGCCTTCGAGAAGGTGTTCCGGACCGTTCTCGAGGCCCAGCACCGGGCCATCGATGCGATCCGGGCCGGCGTGAGTTCGCGGGCAGTGGACGCCGTCGCCCGCGACTACATCGAACAGCAGGGCTTCGGCGGCAAGTTCGGCCACGGCCTGGGGCACGGCACCGGACTGGCCATTCACGAAGCGCCGCGTCTCAGCCCCCTCAAGGATACGGTGCTGGAGGCGGGCATGGTGACGACGGTCGAACCCGGTATTTACCTGGCCGACTGGGGCGGCGTGCGACTCGAAAACATGGTCGTAGTGCGCGAGGACGGCGCCGAGGTGCTCAACCGCCTCGATCCGGCCGCCGGCCGCATCTGATCGGGCTCCGATCCGAAATGGCCCCGGGCGCAATTTCAAGCTGCTCCGGAACGGGGCCGCCTCGATCGTATCGGCGCTGCAACCCGGCTCCAGTTCCGGATCGGACAGCCGCCGCCGCTTTTCCGGCAATCAGGACCATTTTCTTTTAGAAAAGGCCGTCTCATGCAGGCATCCGGCGACACGCTGGTGGACCGGTATCTGGATTTTCTTATCGTCGAAAAAGGGCTGGCGGCCCAGACTTTGGAGGCTTACAGCCGGGACCTCATCCGTTACATGAGGTTTTTGGCAGCCAGCGGCCAGGCCGGCGTATCCGAAGCGGACACCCCGCTGATCCTCAAGTACCTCATCTCCATGCGCGCCGATGAGTTGAACGCCCGTTCCCGGGCCCGGCACCTGGTTTCCATCCGCGGGTTTTACCGCTTTCTGGTGCGGGAAGACATCCTGAGCAGTGACCCGTCGCGCCTGATCGATCTGCCCAAGAGCGGTTTGAAACTGCCGGATGTGTTGACGATCGAAGAGGTCAAACGCCTGCTCGATGCGCCGGCGGGCAACAAGGCGACCGGCAGCCGCGATGCGGCCATGCTGGAGCTGCTGTACGCCGCCGGTCTGCGCGTCTCGGAGCTTATAGGCCTCAAGCTCCAGGACGTCAACCTGACCGGCGGGTATGTCCGGGTGTTCGGTAAGGGCGCCAAGGAACGCGTGGTGCCGATCGGGCAGTACGCCCAGGATAAAATCCGAGGGTACACCGCCGGGCCGCGTGAGACGCTTCTCAAAGGCCGTGTCAGCGCCTATCTATTTATCGCCCGGGCCGGAAAACCGTTCAGCCGCCAGGGCTTCTGGAAGCTGATCAAGCGCTACGGCAGGCAGGCCGGGCTCAGAAAAGTCATCACGCCCCACACGCTGCGGCACTCCTTTGCCAGCCACCTGCTCGAAGGCGGCGCCGATCTGCGCGCGGTTCAAACCATGCTGGGCCACGCCGATATCGCCACAACCCAAATTTACACCCACGTGGCCCGCGATCACCTCAAATACCTGCACCAGAAATTTCACCCGCGCGAATGAGGTGCGTCGTGGCCGACACCTGAACCCTCAAATCGCTTTCATCCGTCAACCCGCAGTTGAGGCTCTGCGATACTATCCCCAATAGAAAGGCAATTTGAAAGAAACCATCGTCCGCTAAATCGCTTGACACCTGTCGACGCTTCGACGTAATAAAAACGGCTTCGACCGCAGTGAGAATAAGGCTTTGCGGCCCATCGACCTGTAAACGCTCACCGATTGCCGACACCGCCCGGAAGATAACGGACATTCATGCAAGCACCGAATTTTACCGCGCCCCCGATCGG
>JBAPSB010000288.1:0-12873 GCA_049281435.1 Desulfobacterales bacterium | reverse complement strand
AGGGGAGGACGCAGAGATGGCGAAGAAGAAGTTTGAGCGAACCAAGCCGCACGTGAATGTGGGCACGATCGGCCACATCGATCACGGCAAGACGACGTTGACCGCGGCGATCACCAAGCACATGGGGTTGAAGGGGATGGCGCAGTACGTGCCCTTCGATCAGATCGACAAGGCGCCCGAGGAGAAGGAACGCGGGATCACGATCGCCACGGCGCACGTGGAGTACGAGACGACCCACCGGCACTATGCGCACGTGGACTGTCCGGGTCACGCGGACTACATCAAGAACATGATCACCGGGGCGGCGCAGATGGACGGGGCGATCCTGGTGGTGGGTGCCGACGACGGGCCGATGCCCCAGACGCGCGAGCACATATTGCTGGCGCGCCAGGTGGGGGTGCCGCGGATCGTGGTATTTTTGAACAAGTGCGACATGGTGGACGACGAGGAGTTGATCGAGCTGGTGGAGCTCGAGCTGCGGGAGCTTTTGGACAAGTACGAGTTTCCGGGCGACGACACGCCGATCATCCGCGGCAGTGCGCTGAAGGCGCTGGAGAGCGACGATGCGGACGGGGCCGAGGCCAAGTGCATTTTCGAGCTGATGGAAGCGATCGATGCGTTCATTCCGGAGCCGGTGCGCGACGTGGAGAAGCCTTTCTTGATGCCGATCGAGGACGTGTTCAGCATTTCGGGCCGCGGCACGGTGGTCACGGGCCGGGTGGAGCGCGGGATCGTGAAGGTGGGCGAGGACGTGGAGATTGTGGGGATCCGGCCGACGTTCAAGACGGTGTGCACGGGGGTGGAGATGTTCCGCAAGCTGCTCGACGAGGGGCGGGCGGGGGACAACATCGGGGTATTGCTGCGCGGGACCAAGCGCGACGAGGTGGAGCGCGGTCAGGTGGTGGCCAAGCCCGGATCGATCACGCCGCACACCAAGTTCAAGGCCGAGGTGTACATTTTGAGCAAGGAGGAGGGCGGGCGTCACACGCCGTTTTTCAACGGGTACCGGCCGCAGTTTTATTTTCGGACCACGGACGTGACGGGGATATTGACGTTGCCCGAGGGCGTTGAGATGGTGATGCCCGGGGACAATGTGACGATCGAGGCGGAGCTGATCACCCCGATTGCCATGGAGAAAGAGGTGCGCTTTGCGATCCGTGAAGGTGGCCGGACCGTGGGAGCGGGCGTGGTGAGCGACATCATTGAATAGCGGCAAGGAGTCAACCGGTGAGAATTATCGTAACCCTGGCGTGCGGTGAGTGCAAACGCAGAAATTACACGACAACGAAAAACAAACGGACGACTCCGGACAAGCTGGAGTTCAGCAAGTACTGCCGTTTCTGTCGGAAACACACGGCTCACAGGGAAACCAAATAAAATGGGTGTCGATGGCATGGGTGATACAGGATCCCGGCCGAGTAGGTGGTCATGCAGGCCAGTAGCTCTAATGGTAGAGCATCGGACTCCAAATCCGGGTGTTGGGGGTTCGAATCCCTCCTGGCCTGCCACCTCAAATTTGAACCCGGCTTGAAACCCGAGCAGCGCGGGGCGTTTATGCCCGCCGGAGTTTTGGTTTCGGGCTTTCATCATTTCAGGAGCAACTTTGGGACGTCTACTGCGCAAAAAACCCATCAAGAAGAAAAGAAAGCAGGATGGCACGTTGGAGGACGAGGCCGTGGTGAGCACCGGCGCGGCTTCCAGGACGGTCGGCGACGCATCCCAGGTCGAAAGAAAACCAAAGAGTTTGGAGACCCGAAAGTTTCCGGTTGCTGCCCGGCCGGCACCGACCAAAATCAAAGACAA
Source organism: Desulfobacterales bacterium (assembly GCA_049281435.1). GTDB lineage: Bacteria > Desulfobacterota > Desulfobacteria > Desulfobacterales > SG8-13 > JARFQH01. Next base: position 11,070 of record JBAPSB010000288.1, on the reverse strand, counting down.
TTTTATAACCAAGTCGCTGCAGTTTCTCAGAGAAGTCAAAATGGAGCTGAGGAAGGTCACCTGGCCTTCGCGCAAGCAGACCATCGGCTCCACGGTTGTTGTCCTGGTCCTGGTGACGATCATTGCATTCTTTCTCGGAGCGGTCGATATCGGTTTGTCGAGTCTGGTGAAACTCGTGCTGCAATAAGACCAGGAGATGGAAAGTGACCGACAAGAAAAAATGGTACATCGTCCACGTGTACTCGGGGTTTGAAAACAAGGTCAAAACCGCTCTGGAAGAACGGATAGCGACCTCGGGGCAACAGGAGATGTTCGGTGAGGTCCTGGTTCCGACCGAAGAGGTTGTCGAACTGGTGAAAGGCAAGCGCAAAACCTCCTCGCGCAAGTTTTATCCCGGCTACATCCTGGTCCGCATGGAACTGACCGAAGATACGTGGCACATCGTGAACAGCACCGCCAAGGTGACCGGCTTTCTCGGCGGCCGCTCCCAACCGACACCGCTGACCGATGAAGAAGCCGATCAGATCCTGAACCGCATGGAAGCCGGAAAACTAAAACCGCAGCCGAAATATTTTTTCGAAAACGGCGATGAAATACGGGTTATCGACGGGCCTTTCACCAATTTCAACGGCACGGTCGAGGAAGTCAACCCCGAAAAGGGCAAGATCAAGGTCCTGGTGAGCATCTTCGGGCGCGCGACACCGGTCGAGCTGGATTTCGTACAGGTCAGCAAAGTCTGATTCGCGGATTCCGGGGGCCGGCCCGATGCCGCCATGAACCGTTTTGCGGGGGGGATGTCATTTCGATTGCACCGCGGCAGCCTTTTTTCTGCGGGGTGCGGTGCGACAATACAGCGAAGGTTAGGAGCGAGTATTTCATATGGCTAAAAAAGTAATGGCAATGATCAAGCTACAGGTTGAAGCGGGCAAGGCCAATCCGTCGCCGCCGATCGGGCCGGCGCTGGGTCAGCACGGCGTCAACATCATGGATTTTTGCAAGGCATTCAACGCGCGAACGGCCGATGACGCCGGAACGATCACGCCGGTGGTCATCACCGTCTATCAGGATCGCTCCTTTACCTTTATCACCAAGACCCCGCCGGCTGCCGTCCTGCTGAAAAAGGCGGCCCAGATCGCCAAGGGTGCCGGCGATCCCAAGCGTGACCGCGTCGGCAAGGTGACGCGGTCCCAGGTCGAAGAGATCGCCAGACAGAAAATGGTCGATCTGAATGCCAATGATCTGGCTGGCGCCTGCAAGATCATAGAAGGAACGGCCCGCAGCATGGGTATCGAGGTCGCGTGACCCTTATTGAGGATGAAAACCGCCGCCGGTTCTGCCGGACGGGCGCTTGATTCGATCTATTTAATTTGTCGACAAGGTGGGTAAAAAAATGCCGAAGCGTGGTAAGAAATACCTGGAAGCCAAAAAGAAAACCGTCGCCGCCCAGAAAACGGATTTTTCCGAGGTGGTAAAGACCTCCATCGAGTCGTCCTTTGCCAAATTCGACGAAACCATCGATGTGAGCGTCAAGCTGGGGGTTGACCCGCGGCATGCCGACCAGATGGTCCGCGGCTCGGTGGTGCTGCCGAACGGTATCGGCAAAGAGGTCAAGGTGCTCGTCTTTGCCAAGGGTGAGAAGGAGAAGGAAGCGCTGGATGCCGGAGCCGATTTTGCCGGAAACGATGAGATCATCGAAAAAATCAAAGGCGGCTGGCTCGATTTCGACAAGGCCGTGGCCACGCCCGACATGATGGGATCGGTCGGTAAAATCGGGAAAATCCTCGGTCCCCGGGGCCTGATGCCCAACGCCAAGACCGGCACCGTCACCTTCGATGTCGCCCGCGCCGTTCAGGAACTCAAGGCCGGAAAGATAGAATTCAGGGTCGAAAAGGCCGGTATTGTGCACGTGCCCATGGGCAAGGTGTCTTTCGGGGTCGAAAAAATCGTCGAGAACCTGACCGCCTTCCTCGAGACCATCGTCCGTCTCAAGCCGGCTTCCAGCAAGGGAACCTACCTGAAGGGTGTTGCGATCTCCACGACCATGGGGCCCGGCATCAGGATCGACACGGCCATGGTGAAGGACCTGGTGAAATAGTGTGACGAAGAAAAACGTCCGGCCTGCTTCGATGCGACCGCTATAGGCTTGACGATAAAGGTTTTGCGAGGCCAGAGGGCGGCGGCTGTATTGCAATACGCCAACGACCGACACCAGCAGCCAAAACATTTATCGCAAAGCCTATGTAAGAGGCGCACGGAAAGGTCACCGACCCTTTGGTCAGTTCATTAATCCTGGTAAAATTTACATCCCTATAACGACTATCTGTCAAAGACCGTAGGTACACCGTTTGAAGCCAATTGGTTTAATCGGCGTTTGCCGGCCTACCGAGACAGGTTTGACACGCTGCGTTCGACTTCGATTGATTGACGCGTTCGCTTCACCGTGTGGACCTCATTCTCATGCCGCCAAACAGTGACAATTCGCCCAAACGCCATGACCTCCGGTTCGACACAGGTAAGGAAAGGAGGTGAATCGAATTGTGAAACTAGATGATAAAAAGCATATCGTTGAGGAACTGCACGAGCGGCTGGCCAAATCCAAGGTGGTCATCGTTACCGACTACAAAGGGTTGAACGTCGAGACGATGACCGAGTTGCGCCGTAAGCTGCGGGAAGAAAAAATCGACTTTCAGGTCGTCAAGAACACGCTCCTGATCAGGGCCGCCCAGGATACCGACGTCGCCGTGATTCAGGATCAGTTCAAGGGTCCCAGCGCGATTGCGCTGAGTTTCGATGACCCGGTGGCGCCGGCCAAGGTCCTGATCGACTTTGCCAAGAAGAACGAAAAGCTCGCGATAAAGGCCGGCGTGATGGCGGGCCGGGCGCTCGACCTGGCCGGGATAAAGGCGCTGGCGGATCTGCCGCCGCGCGAGGCCCTGCTCGGCCAACTGCTCTCCGCAATGGCGGGCGTGCCCACCGGTCTGGTGCGGGTGCTGAACGGGATACCGCAGAAATTGGTGTACGCCCTGCAGGCCGTAAAGGACCAGAAAGAAGCCGCTTAGCCGGTCACGGCGATACCTGAAACCTGTTTGCGACGCGAAGTTTACCTATCGAAGGAGAATTGAAATGGCGGATATAACGAAACAAGATGTGATCGATTTCATTGCCAACATGACGGTCCTCGAGCTGTCCGAACTCATCAAGGAACTCGAGGAAAAATTCGGCGTTTCCGCGGCCGCTCCGATGGCCATGATGGCGGCCGGGCCCGCCGCGGACGGCGCCGGCGCCCAGGCGGAAGAAAAAACCGAGTTCGATGTCATTCTCGTGGCCCACGGTGACAAGAAGATTCAGGTCATCAAGGAAGTCAGGGCCATCACCGGCCTCGGCCTGAAGGATGCCAAGGACCTGGTCGACGGGGCGCCCAAGCCGGTCAAGGAAGGCGTGCCGAAGGATGAGGCCGATAAGATAAAGGCCCAGTTGGAAGAGGCCGGAGCCCAGGTTGAAGTAAAGTAAGGTGACTGTGATTCCGAAGTTGGAACAGGGGATGTCCGGCTGCAGACGCACGAAAGCTCAACGCCCTGCCGGCCCTGCGGCCGGCAGGGCCGTGCTTGGGGCCGGTCATCCATCCCACCGGCTGACCACAGGTTTTGGCCAGTAACCTTTAAGAAGTTGGAGAAAACATGTCGGAAAGATCCCTGGCAAGCAGGCGGATAAGAAAAAATTTTGGTAAAATCCGTAAGATCGTCGACATTCCCGATCTCATTGCCGTCCAGCGGGAATCCTACAACCGGTTCCTGCAGATGGACATCCCCCCGGAGAAGCGCGAAGACGCCGGGTTGCAGGCGGTGTTTCAATCCGTATTTCCCATCAAGGATTTTACCGGAAGCGCATCGCTGGAGTTTGTGTCATACCGTTTCGCGGAAGTCAAACACAGCGTGGAAGAGTGCATCCACCGGGGTATGACCTACGAGATCCCGGTGCGGATTACCGTGCGTCTGGTGGTCTACGATATCGACGCCGAAACCGGTGTCTCCAATATCCGGGACATCAAGGAGCAGGAAATCTATTTCGGCACCATACCGTTGATGACCGACAAGGGCACGTTCATCATCAACGGCACCGAGCGGGTCGTGGTCAGTCAGCTGCACCGGTCGTCCGGGGTTTTCTTCGATCACGACAAGGGCAAGACCCACTCGAGCGGGAAGATCATCTACAGCTCGCGGATCATTCCCGTGCGCGGGTCCTGGATCGACATGGAAATCGACCCGAAGGACATCGTCTATATCCGCATCGACCGGCGCCGTAAATTTCCGATCACGATCCTCTTCAAGGCCTTTGGCCTGAGCGTCGAAGACCTGCTGACCTATTTTTACAACCGTGAAAAAATTCTGATTCAGGGCAAACGGATATCGAAGCAGTTCAACCCCGAATTTCTCAAGGGGCAGCGGGCCAGCCGCGACATCAAAGATCCGGAAACCGGTGAAGTGCTCGTCAAGAAAGGCCGCATGTTCACGGTGCGAGCCATCAAGCGGCTGCAGACCACCGCCACCGAGGCCATCGCCATCGGGCTGGAAGATCTGATCGGCCGGGTTTTCGCCCACGCCATCTACGACCCGGCCACCGGCACGCTGATCGCCAAGGCCAACGACACTGTCGACGAGGTGATCCTGGCCGCGCTCGAAAAGGCCGCGATCAACGAGTTCGAAGTGCTGATCATCGACGGGGTCTCCACCAGCGACTCGGTCCGCAAGACGCTTCTGGTCGACAAGGTCGGCACCAAGGAAGAGGCGCTGATCGAGATCTATCGCCGGCTGCGGCCGGGCAACCCGGCCACCCCCGAAGTGGCGCAGGATTTCATCGACAACCTGTTTTTCAAACCCAATTACTACGATCTTTCGGGTGTCGGGCGTTTGAAGATAAACCAGAGGCTCGGCATCAACACCTCGCTGACCCTGCGGATTCTGCGCAAGGAAGATATCCTGCTGACGGCCAAGGCGCTGATCGAACTCCGCGATACGCAAGGGGTCGTCGATGACATCGACCACCTCGGCAACCGGCGGGTGCGGGCGGTGGGCGAACTGCTCGAAAACCAGTACCGCATCGGCCTGGTGCGCATGGAACGGGCCATCAAGGAGCGCATGAGCCTGCAGGAGGTCGATGCGCTGATGCCCCACGATCTGATCAACCCCAAGCCGGTTTCGGCGGTGGTCAAGGAGTTTTTCGGTACCAGCCAGCTCTCGCAATTCATGGATCAGACCAACCCGCTGTCCGAGACCACCCACAAGCGGCGCCTCAGCGCTCTGGGCCCCGGCGGGCTGACGCGCGAGCGCGCCGGTTTCGAAGTGCGTGACGTGCATCCCTCGCACTATGGCCGGATCTGCCCGATCGAAACGCCGGAAGGCCCCAACATCGGCCTGATCGTTTCACTGAGCACCTATGCGCGGGTCAACAACTTCGGCTTCATCGAGACCCCCTACCGGGTCGTCGAGAACGGCGTGGTGACCAACGAGGTCAAATTCCTGGACGCCTTCGAGGAAAAGGAACATCCGATCGCGCAGGCCAACGCCCCGATCGACGAGAACGGATACTACACCAATGCCATGGTGACCTCCCGGGTGGCCGGCGAGTTCATGATGGTGCCGCGCGAGGAGATCGAGCTGATGGACATTTCGCCCAATCAGCTGGTGAGCGCCTCGGCGTCGTTGATTCCCTTCCTGGAAAACGACGACGCCAACCGGGCCTTGATGGGATCCAACATGCAGCGCCAGGCGGTCCCGTTGCTGGTCAACGAGGCCCCGTTGGTGGGAACCGGCATCGAAGGGGTGGTCGCCAAGGATTCGGGCGTCGCCGTCGTCTGCCAGCGCGACGCGGAAGTGGTGGACGTGGATGCGTCCCGGATCGTGCTCAAACACGACCCTTCGGGCGACCCGCGTGCCAAGGATGTCACGATCTACAATTTGTCGAAATTCATCCGCAGCAACCAGAACACCTGTTTCAACCACCGGCCCATCGTGGTCAAGGGCCAGAGGGTCGCCGCCGGTGAAATCATCGCCGACGGTCCGGCGACCGACAAGGGCGAGTTGGCGCTCGGCAAAAATGTGACCGTGGCCTTCATGCCCTGGGGCGGGTACAATTTCGAGGATTCCATCCTGGTCAGCGAACGGCTGGTCCGCGACGGGGTTTACACCTCGGTTCACATCGAGGAGTTCGAGGTCGTCGCCCGGGACACCAAGCTGGGCAAGGAGGACATCACCCGCGACATTCCCAACGTGGGCGAGGAGGCGCTCAAGAACCTCGACGAAAGCGGCATCATCCGTTTAGGGGCCGAGGTCGTTCCGGGCGACATCCTGGTGGGCAAGATCACCCCCAAGGGCGAAACGCAGCTCTCGCCCGAAGAAAAGCTGCTGCGGGCGATTTTCGGAGAGAAGGCCGGTGACGTCAAGGACACGTCCCTGAGGGTTCCGCCGGGCATTCAGGGCATCGTCATCGATGCCAAGGTGTTTTCGCGGCGCGGGGTCGAAAAAGATGACCGGACGCGACTGATCGAAGACGAGGAGATCGCGGCCCTCGAAAAGGACCGCGACGATGAAGTGGCCGTTATCGAGGATGTCGTGCGCGGTGAACTCAAACTGCTGCTTTTGGGTGAGAAGACGCAGTCGACCCTCAAAAAGGGCAAGAAGCTGCTGGTCACAAAGGGCGCCAAGTTTGATGACGAAACCTTGAGCACGGTCCCTCTGGCCCAGCTCGAGGGCCTGGTTCTGGAAGACCCGAAGCTGACCGAACGGGTGCACGAACTGCTCGAGCGCTACCGCGATCAGGCGGAACTCACCCGGATGCTCTTCGAGCAGCAGGTCGGGCGCTATGCCAAGGGCGACGATTTGCCGCCCGGCGTCATCAAGCTCGTCAAGGTCTATGTCGCCATGAAGCGCAAGCTGTCTGTGGGCGACAAAATGGCCGGCCGTCACGGCAACAAGGGCGTTGTCTCCCGTATCCTGCCGGTCGAGGACCTGCCCTATTTCCTGGACGGCACCGCGGTCGACATGGTCCTGAACCCGCTGGGCGTCCCCTCGCGCATGAACGTGGGCCAGATCCTGGAGATCCATCTCGGGCGCGCGGCCAAGACGCTCGGCGACCAGCTGAACCTGCTGCTGGAAAGCCAGAAGGCCGACCTTGTGCGCGACAAGCTGAAACGTATTTTTTCCGATCCCGAATCGCAGAAAGTGATCGCCGACTATGACGATGAGGATCTGCAGGCGTTCGCGGCCCAGTACAAGAACGGGGTCCATATGGCCACGCCGGTCTTCGACGGTTCAAAGGAGGAAGAGATCAAGGCGCTGCTGGCCGAAGCCGGGGTCGATACGACCGGCCAGACGACTCTCTATGACGGCCGGACCGGCGAGCCGTTCAAGGAAAAAATCACGGTCGGCACCATGTACGTGCTCAAGCTGCACCACCTGGTCGACGACAAGATCCACGCCCGCTCCATTGGCCCGTATTCGCTGGTCACCCAGCAGCCCTTGGGCGGCAAGGCCCAGTTCGGCGGGCAGCGGCTCGGGGAAATGGAGGTCTGGGCCATGGAGGCCTACGGGGCCGCCTACGCCCTGCAGGAATTCCTGACGGTCAAGTCCGATGACATGGCCGGTCGGACGCGCATGTACGAAAAGATCGTCAAGGGCCAGAACGTTCTGGAACCCGGCATCCCCGAGTCGTTTCGGGTGATGACCAAGGAGCTTCAGGCCCTGGGGTTGGATATCGACCTGATCGAGGGCAAGAGCTGACATCCGGCGCCGGCGGCCCCGTACCATCCCCATTCGAGACGTAAAAGGGAGTAAATGCCATGATGGATACATTGTACGATTTTTTCGCAAAACCGACCGATCCGAGAAAATACACCGGCATCAAGATTTCGCTGGCTTCTCCGGAGCAGATTCGCAAATGGTCGTTCGGAGAGATCAAGAAGCCCGAGACCATCAACTACCGGACGTTTAAGCCCGAGCGCGACGGGCTTTTCTGCGCCAAGATATTCGGCCCGACCAAGGATTACGAGTGCAACTGCGGCAAGTACAAGCGCATGAAGCACCGGGGCGTCATCTGCGAGAAGTGCGGGGTCGAGGTCATTCAGTCCAAGGTGCGCCGGGAAAGAATGGCCCACATCGAACTGGCGACCCCGGTCTCCCACATCTGGTTTCTCAAGAGCCTGCCCAGCAAGATCGGAAACCTTCTGGACATCACGCTCAAGAACATGGAAAAGGTCCTTTACTTCGACAGCTACATCGTTGTCGATCCGAAAGAGACCGATCTGACCCGCGGGCAGTTGCTGACCGACGAAAAGTACCGCGACGCGCTCGAAAAGTACGGCCCGAATTTCAAAGCCGGCATCGGCGCCGAAGCCGTCAAGGAAATGCTGGCCGACCTGAATCTCGACGAGATCTACACGGAACTGCGCCGGGACATCCGCGAGACCGGCTCGGTCGCCAAGCGCCAGAAGCTGGCCAAACGCTTGAAGATCGTCGATGCCTTCCGCAAGTCCGGCGTCAATCCGCTGTGGATGATCATGGACGTGATTCCCGTGCTGCCGCCCGACCTGCGGCCGCTGGTGCCCCTGGAAGGCGGCCGTTTCGCCACCTCGGACCTCAACGATCTCTACCGGCGGGTCATCAACCGCAACAACCGGTTGAAGCGCCTGATCGACCTCAAGGCCCCGGACATCATCGTGCGCAACGAGAAGCGGATGCTGCAGGAGTCGGTCGACGTGCTGTTCGACAACGGGCGGCACGGCCGGGTGATCACCGGCACGAACAAACGCCCGCTCAAGTCCCTGAGCGACACCCTGAAGGGCAAACAGGGCCGTTTCCGTCAGAACCTTCTGGGCAAGCGGGTCGACTACTCGGGCCGTACGGTGATCACGGTCGGCCCCGATCTGCGGCTGCACCAGTGCGGCCTGCCCAAGGTCATGGCGCTCGAGTTGTTCAAACCCTTTGTCTACTATCGTCTGGAACAAAAGGGGCTGGTGTCCACCGTCAAGAGCGCCAAGAAAATGGTCGAACGCGAGACGCCCGAGGTGTGGGACACGCTCGATGAGGTCGTCAAGGAATACCCGGTGATGCTCAATCGGGCCCCGACCCTGCACCGGCTGGGGATCCAGGCTTTCGAGCCGACCCTGATCGAAGGCAAGGCGATCCAGCTTCACCCGCTGGTCTGTACGGCCTTCAACGCCGATTTCGACGGCGACCAGATGGCGGTCCACGTGCCGCTGTCGGTCGAAGCCCAAATCGAAGCGCGCGTTTTGATGCTCTCGAGCAACAACATCCTCTCGCCGGCCAACGGCTCGCCGATCATCGTTCCCAGCCAGGACATCGTCCTGGGGCTTTACTACATGACGCGCAGCATACCGGCCCGCCGGGGCGAGGGAAAGTACTTCGCCAACCCCGAGGAAGTCCGCATCGCTTACGATGCCGGGGCGGTCGAGCTGCACGCCGAGATCGCGGTGCGCATGAACGGCAGCCGCGTGAAGACGACCGTCGGGCGGATCCTGCTCTGGGAGATCATTCCGGAGGAAGACATCTTCGACCTGCGCCACATCATGGTCAAGGATCGTGTGGAAGCGCGTCTCGTTCACCGCAAATTAAAAGAAGGTGGCGATTTCGCCGAACTGGTCGCGGCCCACTCCCTGAGCGCCGACAAACAAAACGGCGGCAACCTCGGCTTGATCCGCAAGGACGAGTTCGTCAATTACTTCAACATCGACGAGGACACCGCCGACAAGGTGTACTACCTGAAGGTCGGCGATGTCAGCGAGGTGCTCTCCGCCGACGGCAAACACCACCTTTTTCAGGTGCTGCGGCGCCAGGCGCCGATCCCTTTCGAGGTCGTCAACCGCGTGATGGACAAGAAAACCCTGCGGGACCTGGTGGACTACGTCTACCGCAACCTGGGCCCCAAAGCGACCGTCATCCTGGCCGACCGTCTCAAGAACACCGGGTATCGGTATTCGACCGAAGGCGGTCTGTCGATTTCGATCGACGCCATGATCACGCCCGATTCGAAGTGGAAGATCCTCAGCGACTCCGAGCGCCAGGTCGAGGAGATCAGCCGCCAGTACACGGAAGGCTTGATCACCCAGGGCGAAAAATACAACAAGGTCGTCGACATCTGGGCCAAGGCCACCGATGACGTCGCCAACGAAATGATGGAGGCCATGCGGCTGGCACCGGTCATGGACGCCGAAGGCCGGCCCGTCACCGACGACAAGGGCCAGCCGATCATCGCCGAGAGCTTCAACCCGATTTACATGATGGCCGATTCGGGCGCGCGCGGCAGCAAGGACCAGATGCGGCAGCTGGCCGGCATGCGCGGCCTGATGGCCAAGCCCTCGGGGGAAATCATCGAAACCCCGATCACCTCCAACTTCCGGGAAGGGCTCTCGGTGCTGCAGTACTTCATCAGCACCCACGGCGCCCGCAAGGGCCTGGCGGATACGGCTCTTAAGACGGCCAACTCGGGGTATCTCACCCGCCGGCTGGCGGATGTGGCCCAGGACTGCATCGTCATGGAAGATGACTGCGGCACCCGCATGGGCGTGGAGGTCGGCCCGCTGATCGAGGGCGGCGAGGTCATTCAGCGTATCGGTGAACGCCTTCTGGGGCGCGTGGCGGCCGAAGATGTCATCGACCCGTTCAACGAAGAGGTCATCGTGGCGGCCAACGAAGACATCAACGAGGCCGTGGTCAAGCGGATCGAAGATGCCGGTTTGACTAGCGTGCGCATCCGTTCCGTGCTGACTTGCAAGACCAGGACCGGCGTGTGCGCCAAATGCTACGGGCGGGACCTCGCCCACGGCCAGACCGTGGAGCACGGCCAGGCCGTCGGCATCCTGGCGGCCCAATCGATCGGCGAGCCCGGCACCCAGCTGACGATGCGCACCTTCCACATCGGCGGTACCGCCAGCCGCCGGGTCGAGCAGGCCGACATCCGCGCCCGGGTGGACGGCACGATAAAATTCGTCGACCGGAGAGTGGCCAGCAATTCCGAGGGCCTGATGGTGGTCATGAACCGCCGCGGCGGCAAGTTCAC
>JBAPSB010000287.1:0-6993 GCA_049281435.1 Desulfobacterales bacterium | reverse complement strand
GTCCTGCCTGATCGTTTTATTTGAACTTAATACCGTGTTTTTAGAGGTTGGCAAGCATTCTTAGGCGATACTGACAGCAAACAAAACGCCTGGGTGAACCGGCACCTTCTGCTATATATCTGTAATGGCTTAGAAAAATGGCCAACCACAATATAATGTGGTCGGCCTTTTTCGCTTATGATTGTGATAAGGTCGATGTGTAAAATCTATCTGTAATTTTCCGGGTCAACCAAAGTTCCGTAGATCGCCTTCTTACCTGTAGGGCGGAGTTTGTTCACTGTGATAATCGTTTAAGACAGTGGGGGCATTTTCCGTTTTGGGGGTATTTTGGGGGGTATGTCAAGGGTTAAATATTTATATCCCACCAAAATGTTAGTATTTTTAATTAAAATATGTCTCCGACCTCCGGCACCAATATAAAATCAAGGGGTTGCAGAATTTGCAGCCTCTTTTTTTTGGATCAATGTTTGTTGAAGAGAATCTGTTCCAGGCTCTCCTTTGCTCACCGCCAGCCGGTCCGATCAGCGATTGACCATTTTCTGCATCTGTGCGTTGTAGCGCGCGCCATGCACCGGCACCTTCGCCAACAGCTCGTTGAGTTCACGCAGGTCATCGGTGGTCAGTTCAACCTCGGCGCCGCCGATATTCTCCTCAAGGTGGTTGTTCTGGAACATTGGTTCGGATAAGACGCAAGCAGGACAGTGTTCATAAAGAGCGCAGTTCTTTTCTGAATGGCAGTTCCCTCAACCGGACTCCCGTTGCCTTGAATACGGCGTTGGCCACAGCAGGGGCGACCGATGGGAAAACCGGCTCGCCAATACCTCCGGCCTTTAGGGTGTTTTTGGCGATATGCACCTCTATTTCGGGTACTTCAGACATGGTCAGCACAGGGTAGTCACCATAGTTGGTCGTTTTCACACCGCCTTCCGAAAAACGGACCTTTTCATGAAAAGCCGTACTCAATCCCATGATCACACCGCCTTCGGCCTGAGCCCGGATCGCATCCGGGTAAACGGCGGTTCCACAGTCCAGGGCACAAACCATCTTATGTACGGTGATGGCTCCTTTTTTCCCAACCGACACCTCTGCCATGTGGGCCGTAAATGATTCAAAACAGGACGTTACGGCGACCCCTCTCGCACGGCCCTCGGGAACAGGACGGTTCCATCCTCCTTTTTCGGCGACAAGTGACAGGATATTATAGGGTCTGGACCCTTTTTCCATTTGATCCAGTCGGAATTGCACCGGATCCTTTCCGGCGGCATGGGCCAGTTCGTCCATAAAGGACTCCACGGCAAAGACATTGACGGAGTATCCCACCGACCGCCACCACCCCACCGTTATAGGAAGGTTCACCATCACATAGTTCACTAGAAGATTCGGGAGAGAATAGGGCATGTCCCGGATGCCCGCAACCGCATCCGGATCGATGCCATTCTCCACAGCTTGAGGCATCGACCGGGACATGACCGATGGGGCGGCAACCTTATGCGACCAGGCGATCAACCGACCGTCTTTATCCAATCCAGCAATTATTTTGCACTGATTTGCCGGCCGGAACCGGTCGTTGGCAAAATCATCCTCACGGGTCCACATCACTTTGACTGGACGGTTCAGCGCCTTGGAAAGCAAAACCGAATCCACTACCGGATCCTGCTCCCCCCTCAGCCCGAAGCCGCCGCCGGCCGGCAGGGTCACGACCTCCACTTTATCAAGGGGCAGACCGGTCAGCTTGGATGCCGTCATTTGGGTAGCGCTCTGCCCCTGGGTCGGCACCCATATCCGGCAGCGTTCTTTTTCCACATGGGCGGTGCAGTTGATGGGCTCCACCTGGGCGTGAGAAATGTAAGGGAGTTTGTAGGATTGTTCTAAAGTCTGAGCCGCTTCCGCCAATGCCTTGCTCACATCGCCTCTGTTTTTAGCCACTGCCCCCGGTTTTTCGAGATGGGCGCCAAACGCTGCATCTATCGTTTCATCATTCAGGTCCGGATGGGACCCTTTGGACCATATGATGTCGAGAGCCTTCCGCCCCTGCATGGCGGCATAAGTCGTTTCCGCACACACGGCAAGCCTGTTGTCTTCAAGAGGCACAACATCGATCACTCCTTTGACCGCCATGGCCGCCTTCGCATCATGCGACTGAAGTTTTGCACCGTAACGGGGCGGACGGGCGACAACGGCAATGCACATACCGGGAGTGGTAAAATCTAATCCGAAAACGGTCTTGCCCATTACCTTGTCCGGGATATCCAGCCGCTTTCTCGGGGTGCCGATGATGCGGTAATCCTCCGGATTTTTAAGGCGTGGATTTCCGGGAACCGGACGTTTTCCGGCAGCTTCCGCCAGCTTCCCATAAGTAAAGCTGCGTCCGTCCGGATGAAGTACTTTTCCATCTCGGGTGACACACTTTTCCCCGGGAATCCCCCATTGCTCAGCTGCCACTTCAACCAGCATCTGCCGGGCGGCGGCGCCTACCGTACGGATCATATCCCATCGATTGCGGATACTGCTGCTTCCGCCGGTCAACTGGGCATGCCACAGAGGGTCCTTAAACGGCTCTGCCGCGACCGCCGTTTTTACCTGTACCTTTTCCCAGGCCGCATCCAGCTCATCGGCGATAATCATGGGAATACCGGTATGGGTTCCCTGGCCGAGATTGGTCTGGCCCACCCAGACAGTGATCATATCATCGGTTGCAATCTCCAGAAACGCGTGGGGTTTGAATGGATGTTCCGAAGCGCCCCTTGCCGAAGATGCATTAAACAGGTTCAAAGGATTTGAAAAGGCGGTTGCGGCGATCACCAGGCTGCTTTTCTTTAAAAAGGATCTTCTCGTCATAACGGTTTGCATGGTTTACCCTCCCTGTTTGGCGGTCATTTCGGCAGCCAATGTGATTGCCTGTTTAATCCTTGGATGTGAGCCGCAGCGGCAGATGACGTTATCCATGGCTTCGTTGATCTGTGCTTCGGATGGATTAGGTACCCGTGATAGAAAATCAACTGTCTGGAGGATAATGCCAGGCTGGCAATATCCGCACTGGGGTACCTGTTTTTCGATCCAGGCAACCTTCACCGGATGATTGTCGGGCAAGCCCTCGATGGTCGTGATGTCACTTCCCTCGGCGTCTTTTACATTGACCACACAGGAACGCTGGGCTTCACCGTCAATGAGAACCGTGCACATACCGCATTCGGCAATGCCGCAGGTATATTTCACGCTCGTGATTCCCAGGGTGTCTCGCAGGACCCATAGCAACGGGGTTTCGGATGAGACATCCACCTGCCTCTTTTCACCATTTACAGTTAACGTGATCATACTTCCTCCCTTGCTGTGTTATTAGATCCCTTATCAAAATCGTCCACGCTTTTACAGTGTATCTTGCAGGCTTCTGTAACGCCATCTGTGATACCAAACAGAAGATCACCGGGTGATAGCTGGAGACGCTCTGCGTTAAAGTTGAGATTTTCCATCAATCCTACGGCCGGACCCGTGAGCGGCAGTTCCTGCTTGACGCCGTCCGGGCGCGACTCAGATACTGCTCGACCGACTCGATATATTTCTGGTGAGCCGGGACAGCCTGTTGCTTCTTTTTGGCCTTTTTCTGCGCATCATTTGAATTGGATCGTTTCAGCTTGCGCGCCTTATTGAAGAGTCTGATTTGCGTAAATGGCCTGAAGGCCTAATAATAGTTGGGGGATTTCGTCCCGGCTCCGGATGTCAATTTGAATCTTTGAGATATCAACCTGGCCAAATTTCAGTTGATTTTCGATCACTTTTCTCATAGCATTTTTCCCACGAAGATTTTCCGGTTTTTACTCATTTAATCCGATTCGCCAGAATCGGCTTAACCATTATTTATGTTTATTATCAATTGGTTAAATAACAGCGATGAGTGATACGTGCAAGTATTTTTTACACGAACCCGGAAAATCTTCATTTCTTAAAAATGCTATAACCCCTCGAAATAAATACGCTTTGCAATTCTCTTTCAAGCACTACTTAACCGGTCGAAAGAAGGTTGGCCATGTTTTTGATAGCTTTCCTTAAACCTTTAACGGCGATCAAGAGGATAAAAATGAAAAAATCACTTCTTGCCCTTTCTTTTGTCGTTCTGTTAGCAGGCTGTGCTACGACCCACATGACCAAAACCGACAAGACTCCCGATTTAAACTTCCAGCCAGACCAGGCCACGCTTGTCATTATTCGTGAAACTTTTTTTGGAGGTGGTGTCGTATTCTGGAACTACTTGGACGGAAAGCTGATAGGCGAGACGATGGGTCGAAACTATTTTTTGACGCCTGTCACACCGGGACCTCATTATGTGGTGGTTGCCACCGAGAATACCGGGGTTGCGCACTTTGATTTTAAACCCGGAAAAACCTATTTTCTTGGAGAAGGGGTTGCCATGGGTATGTGGCGTGCAAGAACTTCCGGCTTTTATCCAATGACACTGGAGGATGCGACAAAAGCAATGAAGGATTGCAGCTACTTGGTATATGATTCCAGTACCGGTCAAGAAGACATGGACCCCCAATTATACCAGCAGGCCATAGATGAATACCTTAAGGAGATCAAAGAAAATCCGGATGGATTCAAGGATATTTTAAATTATGAAGGGGTTGTACTGAAATAGCGCTGGCCCGGCACTCGGCCGCATTGTTTCGTTGACGACATCCCGACCGCCACCGCATGGGGCTTGATCCTTTGCCTGCCACAGGTATAGGCTTTAAGATAAAGCTTTTGGCCGTGTTGGCGGTCGTTGGCGTATCACACTACAGCCGCCTCTCCCTCTGGCCTTGCCAAAATATTTATCTTAAAGCCTGTAGTTTACAGATCGGTGCTTTTTTGCCATTTTAAGACCGTTTTTCGGCTTCCCCACCGGCATCGCATAGCTGTCCGCTCTCCCCGTTTCTTTACAAATATATGATTTTACGGTAATATTAGTATCTTAATACGACCCGATGTCTTCGGTGGTTGTCTATCGGCCGTTCGGATTGCGGCCCCGGCCCCGGGAGGTCGAATTTCGCCGTTGTTGCGGAGACGATCGCGGTTGATTTTTTGTCGTCGCGAAAGCGTGCGTGGCGGGTGCAAAACGGAATCCCTTCCTATGCGTAAACCGACCGGAAATAAAGACCACTGGCAAGACTCGATCGTGGTCACCGGCCTCGGCCTCGCCGCCCTTTACTGGGTGTGCGAATCCTTCATGTTTTTTTTCCTGGCCCCTGAAGCCAATATCTTCCACCACATCCTGGGACCTAACCTGTTCGAGGTCTGGACCCGCTTGCTGGTGCTGTGCATCTTCGTCATTTTCGTCTCCCACGTGCGGCAGGACATCAACAAACGCCGGCTCGCCTATGAAAAAATGCGCGAGCAGGACGAAAAATACCGCCTGATCATCGAAAATATCGACGAGGGGTTTTTCGAGCTGGACCCGGAAGGCCGTTTTTCTTTCGTCAACGACCCGGTCTGCAAAATCCTCGGTTTCGAACCGGATGAGTTGATCGGCACGAAATTGAGCGCATCGGGTTCAGTGGAAAATGCGGAAAGCATCGAGCGGATACTGGAGCGGGTGTCCCGCACCGGTGAATCCTCGCGGGCAAGCGAGTTCCTCGTGACCCGCCGGGACAATTCGAAGATGTTTTTCGAGTTGTCCGTCTACCCCTTGAGCGATAAGGACGGACGGCCGAACGGCTTCCGCGGCATGATGCGGGATGTGTCCGAAAAAATGGAGAGCGAAAAAGAGAAAACGCTCCTCGAAAAGCAGCTGATACAGGCCCAGAAAATGGAGGCCATCGGCAATCTGGCCGGCGGCATCGCCCACGACTTCAACAACATCCTCATGGGCATGCAGGGCAATGCCTCCCTGATGCTCCTGACCATCGACGGTGACCACCCGCACTACAAAAAAGTCAAGGCCATCGAGCGCTATGTCGCCAGCGGCGCGGCCTTGACCAGGCAGCTGCTGGGATTCGCGCGTGGGGGCAAGTACGAAGTCAAGACCACCCGGCTCGATGAGCTGGTCCGCCGGACGGCGCGCATGTTCGGTCGCACCAAAAAGGAGATCCGGATACACACCGCCGGGCTCAGGGACGTGAGATCGGCCGATGTCGACCAGTCGCAGATCGAACAGGTCCTGCTCAATATCCTCGTCAATGCCTGGCACGCGATGCCGGGCGGCGGTGAAATTTTTCTGACCACCTCAAATGTCGATATCGATGCGAGGGTTGTGCGGCCTTACCGGATCGAACCCGGTCCGTATGTGTGCATTGCCATCGCCGATACGGGCGTCGGCATGAATCCGGCCACCCAGCAACGGATTTTCGAACCATTTTTCACGACCAAGGAGATGGGCCGGGGAACCGGTCTGGGCCTTGCCTCGGCCTACGGCATAATAAAAAATCACGGCGGATTCATCGATGTGGACAGCGCACCCGGCCAGGGTGCGACGTTTCGCATCTACCTGCCGGCTTCGGGCAAAGCGGTTGTTGTAGAGGAAGACAGCACCGGTGACCTTCTCAAGGGGGACGAGACGGTGCTGCTGGTCGATGACGAACAGATGGTCATCGAGGTCGGGAAGGAGATTCTAAAGGCGCTCGGCTACCGGGTGCTCGTGGCGGCCAGCGGCTACGAGGCGCTGCACATCTTCCGGCGGCAGCCCGACGCCATCGCCCTGGTCATCCTGGACATGGTCATGCCGGGGCTGAGCGGCGGGGAGACCTTCGATCAGTTGAAAGCCATAAAGGCCGATGTCTGCGTGCTGCTGTGCAGCGGCTACAGCCTCAGCGGCCAGGCCACGGAAATCCTCGATCGCGGCTGCTGCGGTTTCATCCAGAAACCCTTTAACCTGAAAGAGCTGTCGGTGAAGTTGAGGGAAATTCTAGACGGGGAATAGGGGGAGTGCGGAATTCGAGTTACGTGGTTCAGGTTGCGAGTTGTGAGACGTGTTTTGTGTTTCGTATTTTGTATTTTGTGTTGGGTGGATAGTGTTCGGTG
>JBAPSB010000286.1:0-25443 GCA_049281435.1 Desulfobacterales bacterium | reverse complement strand
GCCTGATACTCTCCAGGCTTATTTGACCTTCTGCGAACCGGCCGCCTCGACCGTGTATTCGTCCGGGTCTTTCGGCAGATTGGCGAACACGATCATAAACGGTAGGGTCGTGTTTTTCTTTACGTTTACGTTTTTCCGGTCCTGGCCGAAACGATTTTGCAGCTTCTGATCGATGGCCGTCTGGTCCGCACCGGCCAGGTCGCTCTCGGACAGGACGTTTCCGGCATAGACGGTTTTCTCGAGTTCGAGCTTGTGCCCCTTGGAATAGATCTTGCCGGTGATGCGAATGGCGCTGCGCGGGTCCTCGTACTCGTTTTTGATCTGGCCGCTGACCACATAAAGCGTTCCGAGCTTGTCATTGGTGACGAACCGGCCGGTGACGTCTTTTTCATCGATGGCGATTTTCAGGTTCCCGGCGTCTTCGACCTTCGGACCCAACAGCTCGCTCACGTAGGGGATGTCGAGGGCCCTTAGTTTGTCGAGGTAGGGAATCTCGATCCCGTAGTGCCGCGCCGCAAATAGGGCCCCAACGCCCACGGCCAGCAGGAGAACCAAAGCAAGGAACGCTCGAACAAGCCCGCCGCTGCGCTTCTTCGCGACCACGGGCGACAGGGCCGCCACGGCTTCTTCGGTTTCCAGGTCAGAGGCTTCTCTGTCGGTTTCGAGGGCGCCGTCGTTTTCGGAAAGAGCGCCCATACCAAAGGCATCAGCCTCGCCGGCTGCGGCCATGGCGGCCGTTTCCGTCTCGGCGGCATCATCGTCGCCCTCTTCCTCGGCTTCGAATTCCAAATCGTCGGGCAGGGGGGCGGCGGTGGCGCCAGCTATAGCGCCCGCGGCCGGCAACTCTTCCAGGTCGAGCTGCAGCTCGAAATCGTCGTCTTCGGCCGCGGCAGCAGCCTCGGCCGGATCTTCGGCCAGGTCAAGCATCCCATCCAGATCCGACAGGTCGAATTCGGCATCTTCGTTGTCGCCGGTGTCCGCCGATTCCGTGCCGGTATCCGCGGCGGCGGTTCGCCCGGCGCCGAATTCAAGGTCCAATTCTTCGGTCGATTCGGCCGACACGCCCGCGGCTTCCGAGTCCTCATCCGCCAGCTCGAGCATTTCGTCCAGGTCGGCGACGCCGGCATCTTCCTTCGCCAGTGTGGGTTCGTCGGTCAGGTCCATGGCGGCGACCGGCGATTCGGCCGGAGTTTCCGCGGGTCCGGGCGGCGGCTCGATCGCGTCTTCTTCCAGCAGGTCGTCCAGACCGGTCAGATCGAAATCGTCGGTGATCTCGGCATCGTCCGGTTCGGCTTTGCCCGCGTTCTTGACACCGGAGTCAAAGGCCGGGTCCAGACCCAAATCGAGCTCGAAGTCGCCATCCTCCTCCAGGGAATCCTGCGCCGGGGTGGTGTCGTCGGCATTTTCGATCATCTCTTCCAACTCCGCCAGATCCAGCTCTTCGGTGGCCTCGGAACCGGCCATCACCAGTGGCTCCGTCAGCCCATCGGCGGCCGGATCGAGCTCTAAATCCAGATCCTCGGCCTGATCGCCGTCCCCCGCCGCGCCGGCCTTGTCGTGACCCAGGTCAAACAGGCTGTCCACATCCGACAAGTCGAGTTCCTGGGTTTCCTCGAAGGCGGTTACCGCCGCGGAGACGACCGATTTTTCCTCGTCGTCGCCACTGATATCGGCCGCGGTGATGTCCAATTCAGAGGCGACGGCATCATCACCGAGATTCAGCCCCAGCCCGAAATCGAGGTCGTCATCCGACCCGGCGTCCGGTCCGGTGGTGGCCTGGCCCGCGTGTTTGTCATCCGCGCTTTCAATCGCATCCTCGAGACCGTCGAAGTCGAGGTCGAACTCGATTTCATCGGTTGTCGGCACGGCCGCTTCGGCACCGCCGGTGTCGGCACCCGCATCATCGAGATCCAGATCCAGCTCGAAATCCATCGTTTCGGTGGAGCCCTCGGTTATCCGGGAATCCGTTTCGGCGTCGTCTGTGAGGGAATCCAGATCGAGTTCGAAATTAAGATCGTCGGAATCGTCAGCGGCGGCTATCGCACCGATGTCCGCGGCCGCCGCAAAATCGGCTGCGTCGAAGTCAAGCTCACTGGTGCCCGGCGCGCCACCGTCGGCCAGCGAAGGTCCCGCATCCGGCTCGCCGTCCAGGTTCAGGTCGAGCGACTTTTCGATGGCGGTCAGGTCCAGATCGTCGAGGCCCGCGATGTCGGCAGCGGCAACCGTCGCATCCGGCTGAACAGTCGCCCCGCTGGTGACCTTTGCCGCAGGTGCGGGCGGATGGACGACAAAAACGTTGCGGCACTTGGAGCACCGGACCTTGGAACCGGTCGGCTTGATCAGGCTCTCGTCGAAGCTGAAACTCGTATCGCATTTTTCACAGGTTAAGATCATGGCTTTCCCCAACGATTAGATTTGCAGATCATATATTGCAGGTAACTGACGGTATTGTTCGGCGTAGTCGAGACCATAGCCGACCAGAAAACCCTGCGCGACGATGCGTCCGACATATTCGACGGCAATGTCACGCTCCCGCCTTTCGCGCTTGTCGATCAGGGCGCAAATCCGAACGCTTCTGGCCTTGAGAGTTTTCAAGTGACCAATCAGAAAATCGAGCGACAACCCGGTGTCGACAATGTCCTCCACCACGAGAACATCCTTGCCGGCGATATCGATCTCGATTTCCTTGGTCAGGCAGACGGTGCCGCAGGAACTGGTTTTTTTCCCGTAACTGGCAAGCCGAACGAAATCGATTTTAACCGGAATGGTCAAGTGGCGAACGAGATCGGCCAGAAAGACGAAAGACCCTTTCAGAACACCGATCAGAATGACCTCACGGTTCGCGTAATCGCGCGAAATCCGCTGCGCGAGATCGCAGACCGTCGATTCGAGTTCTGCCTGGCTCAGGACGGGTTTGAGGTCTGGCATTGTAGTGGTGGTTTCCCATTCGATTCAGCGCCGCATCGGGATCATCACTGCGTAATACAATGTCAATATTGCCACAAAAAGGCCTTTCTTGTCAATATTTTAAAGAATTACAGGCCCGTTTGCGCCAATTTGCGGATAACTTCCTCCTGCTCGTCGGTTAATTTTCGGGGGATATCGATGTGAATGCGGACGTAGAGATCGCCCCGTTTGCCACCCCGCATGCTCGGAAGACCATGACCGGAAAGCCGCATTCGGGTGCCGTGACGGGAACCCGGCGGCACTTTGAGGCTCAATTCTTTGCCATCCGGGGTCGGAATCGACAGGGTCGTGCCGAGGATCGCCTCGCTGAGTTTGATATCGCGGTTGGTGGTCAGATCCTGACCTTCGAGGTCGAAAACGGGGTCTGGGAGGATTTTGACCTGAACGAAAAGGTCGCCCGGCGGGCCGCCGTAGGGGCTGACCTCGCCTTTGCCGCTCAGACGCAGCTTCTTGCCGGTCGCCATGCCCTTGGGGATGTTGACGGTGATCTTCTCCGAACGGCTTTTGTGATCGAAGCTGATGGTCTTGCGGGTGCCGCTCAGCACTTCCTGAAGCGTCAGCGGAAGCTCGTAAACCAGGTCCGAGCCCTTGACCTGCCGCGGCTGCTGGCCGAAATTGCCGAAGGGCGAACCGCCGCCGGAGGGGCCGCCGGATCCGTAAGTAAAGCGCACGTTGCCGCCGCGGCCGCCGATCCCGAATTCGCGCAGGATGTCGCTGAAGTCGAAACCCCGGAAAATGTCCTCCTGCGAAAATTTCTGGCTGAAGCCCTCCGAGCCGAAAGTGTCGTACTGTTTGCGCTTTTCCTTGTCGCTCAGCACGGCATAGGCCTCACTGATTTTCTTGAATTTATCTTCGGCCGCTTTGTCGTCCTTGGCGTGATCGGGGTGATACTTCATCGCAAGCTTGCGGTACGCTTTCTTGATCTCCTTGTCCGAAGCGGTTTTACTCACTCCGAGGATGGTGTAATAATCTTCGGCCATCGTGACGCCTTTCGTTTAAAAGAAAACCCGCTCTGCTGCCGCAAGGCTTGCCCGGACCCCGTCTCCCGCCGGACAGATCCATCCGGTGCGCCCTGTTTTTTTTCGCGCGGTTCGGGCCGTCGTGTCGAACGGAATAAAGATATAACCTGCTGAAAACATTTGATTCGAAAATTTGTAATATAGATTTCGAGCCGGAAATGTCAAGGTGCCGACCCCGGTGAACCAACCGGCGTCCCAACCCCATCGGTATTGTAACCTTTCAGAGTGTTGACCAGTCCGATGGTTTCAAAACACCCATTGCAAGCGTTCGCAGGGTGCCGCGGATGCAAGGCGTCGGGCGCGCTGACGTGCTTTTGCACTTCAAGTGCCCGACAACGCGGCAGATGCGGTGCCCTGTGAACGCTTACGCCTTGAGCGCCACCATCAGCACCGATATCGCCGCCGGCGTCATGCCGTCGATACGCGCGGCCTGCCCGAGAGAAGCCGGCCTGACGGCCGTCAGTTTTTCCTTGAGTTCGTTTGACAGCCCGTGCACGCGGGTGAAATCAAAGTCGGCCGGAATGAACATCCGCTCCAGGTTCCGGAATTTTTCTATTTCTCTTTGCTGCCGCGCGATGTAGCCTTCGTACTTGATTTCGATTTCCACCTGACGCGCGTTTTTCCTGCCGATCGGAAGCAAAGGGGGCGCAAGCGCTTCCACCGCCCCGTAATCGAGTTCGGCTCTTTTGAGCAATTGATCGAGAGGGGTGCCGCTGCCGATCGGATTGGTGCCTTTTTCCTCGAGATAGGCGTTTACCGTGCCGCTCGGCTTGATGATGCAGCCGCGGATGCGGGTGATCTCGCCGGCGATCTGCCGGCGGCGGTCCTTTAAGTCCCGCAAGCTGTCCTGATCGATCAGTCCCAGCGAATGCCCGATCTCCATCAACCGGAAATCGGCGTTATCCTCGCGCAGCATCAGCCGGTACTCGGCGCGCGAGGTAAACATCCGGTAGGGCTCGCGCGTGCCGCGGGTCACCAGGTCATCGATCATTACGCCCATGTAGGCCTGGGAGCGGTCCAGAAGAAAAGCCGGCCGTTTCTGGACCCGGCTGGCAGCGTTGATCCCGGCCCAGAGACCCTGGGCGGCGGCCTCCTCGTATCCAGAGGTCCCGTTGATCTGGCCGGCCATGAACAGGCCGGCCACCCGCTTGGTCTCCAGCGTCGGCTTCAACTGGATCGGATTGACGTAATCGTATTCGATGGCGTAGGCGGGCCGCATGACCTCGGCCTGCTCCAGCCCCTCCACGGCCTGCACGATCTCGATTTGGACCTCCAGCGGCAGGCTGTTGCCAAGGCCGCTGGCATAGATTTCCTCTGTTTCCAGGCCCTCCGGTTCCAGGATGACCTGGTGGCGCTCACGGTCCGGGAATCGGACGACTTTATCTTCGAAGGAAGGGCAGTAGCGCGCCGATACCCCCTTGATGAGGCCGCCGTACAGGGCCGACCGCGCGAGGTTGCGGCGCACGATGCCGTGGACCCGCGGGTTGGTGTGGCCGATGTAGCTCGGGAGCTGCGGCAAGCTGATCGCGGACGTAAAATGTGAAAACGGCGTCGGCTCCGCATCGAGGTCCTGTTTCGCAAAGCGGGTGAAATCGATGCTCGATCGCCGCAGGCGCGGCGGCGTGCCGGTCTTCATGCGGCCCAGCTGAAATCCGAGCCGTTTCAGGTCGGCCGCCAGCCCGTAAGCGGCGAACTCGCCGGCCCGGCCGGCCGCGATCGACTTGGCACCGATGTGCACCAGGCCGCTTAAGAAAGTGCCCGTTGCCAGGATAACGGCCTGCGCCCGGTAGCCGAAGCCGGTGGCGTCTTCGACGCCGGCCACCTGGCCTCCTTCCACCACCAGCCGCTCCACCATGGCCTGCTTCAAATCGACGTTGGGCTCCTGCTCGATAACGTGCTTCATCACCATGTGGTAGCGGTTCTTGTCGTTCTGGGTGCGCGAGGAGTGGACCGCCGGCCCCTTCTTGGTGTTCAGCGTCTTGTACTGGATGGCCGACTTGTCGGTGGTTTTGGCCATTTCACCGCCCAGCGCATCGATCTCCTTCACGAGCTGGCCCTTGGCCATGCCGCCGATGGACGGACTGCACGGCATGGCCGCCACCTTGTCCAGGTCGATGGCCGTCAGGAGCACGCGGCAGCCCATGCGCGCGGCCGCCAGCGCGGACTCGCAACCGGCGTGCCCGGCCCCGACGACAATGACGTCGTATGGGCTCGGCTGACCGCTCATCGATGGCTCCCGGACGACCCGCAAGACCTTTGACCGTTGCATTTGCGCTTCAAATCGATATAGTCCTTCATGACGCGTTTACGTCACCCTAACCGCCGCGGTGTTTTCCCCAGCCCCGGGCCGCAGACAGACAACCGGAGTATTCAGGCAGCATGACGCCGGTCAGGAGATATAACGATTACACCACCTACCTGAGGCACCTGTACGGCTGCCGCGTTCAGAAAATAAGCGTCGATGCGGGGCTCACCTGCCCCAATCGCGACGGGACCCTGTCGACCGGCGGCTGCATCTACTGCAATGACAGGGGATCGGGAACCGGCGCGCAGGCCGGCGGGCTCTCCGTCACCGACCAGCTGCTGGCGGGCAAGGCGGCGCTGGCGCGCCGGTACAAGGCCAAAAAGTTCATCGCCTATTTTCAGTCGTTTTCAAACACCTACGCCCCGGTCGCCCGGCTGCGGCGGCTGTACGGGGAAGCCCTGGCCGTCGACGGTATCGTCGGCCTTTCCATCGGCACCCGCCCGGACTGTGTTGCCGATCCGGTGCTCGACCTGCTGGCCGGCTATGCCGCCGATCACCTGGTCTGGATCGAATACGGCCTGCAGTCGGCGCACGACGCCACCCTGGCGTTCATCAACCGCGGGCACGATGCCGCCTGTTTCCGGAAGGCCGTCACCGCCACACATGCCCGCGGACTGAACGTGTGCGCCCACGTCATCCTGGGCCTGCCGACCGAAGGCCGGGCCGAGATGCTCGAAACGGCCCGATTCCTGGCCGACCTGCCGGTCGCGGGCGTAAAGCTGCACCTGCTGTACGTCGTCCGCGGCACGGCGCTCGAAAGACTTTACCATGCCGGAGACTACCGCTGCCTCTCGCAGGCGGCGTATGTCGATCTGGTCTGCGATTTCCTGGAACGCCTGCCCGGGCGGATGGTCATTCAGCGCCTGACCGGAGACCCGCACCCCGCCGAACTCGTCGCCCCGCACTGGTCCCTTCACAAGCGCGAGACCCTCGATTTGATCGCGGCGGTCTTCGCTGAGCGCGACTCGTGGCAGGGGCAACGCCTCGGCTGCGGCCGGCCCTGACCCCCAAGCCCGCCGGTTCAAAGCCAACCGGCGATATAGGCTTCAAGATAAAGGTTTTGGCTGTGGTATCGGTCGGTGGCGTATCACAATACAGCCGCCTCCCTCTGGCCTTGCCAAAATCTTTATCTTAAAGCCTATGGTACCCACCCGATCGATCCGGGCGCGCGAGCCACAGTCAAGATTTGCCGTCCAGCGGTCGCCATGGCCCGGATCGCCCATCCCCACCGCACATCGAAGGGGCCTGTTTTACGTGTGACAGGCCCCGCAGTAAACCGACCGACGGCCCTGGAGACAGGCCGCCGGGGCGATTCAGTTAGTGGGCACACTCAAACAGGCGTATATCTCTGGGCGATCGGATACCGCCAGCCGTAGCCGAAAGCCTTGGAGGTCACCTTGAGGCCCGGGGCCGCCTGGTGGCGCTTATACTCGTTCCGGTTGACCTTGGCAACGATCTCGCCGACCAGCCGCCGGTCGAACCCCGCCGCGGCCAGCTCGGAGACGCCCAGGCCATCCTCGATGTAGCCCTTCAGGATCGGATCGAGCACGTCGTAGGGCGGCAGGTCATCGTCGTCGCGCTGATCGGGCTTGAGTTCCGCCGAAGGCGCCTTTGAAACGATGCGCGCGGGGATGACGATCCGGTCGCGGTTGATGAAATGGGCCAGGTCGTAGACCAGCGTCTTGGGCACATCGGATATGACTGCCAGCCCGCCGCTCATGTCCCCGTAAAGGGTGCAGTAGCCGACCGCCAGCTCGGATTTGTTGCCGGTCGACAGCAGCAGGCACCCGCGTTCATTCGAGATCGCCATCAGGATCGTTCCCCGGATGCGGGCCTGAATGTTCTGTTCGGTAATGCCCGGCGCGCGCCGATCGAAAGACGGCGCCAGCACCTGGAGAAACTTTTCGAAAATGTCCTCGATCGGTATCGTTTCGAGCGCGACGCCGAGGTTTTCGGCCAGTTGGCGGGTGTCGTCGAAGTTGTCCGGCGAGGTGTAGGGCGAGGGCATGAAAACGGTGATCACGTTCTCGGGGCCCAGGGCCGCGGCGGCGATGGCCGCCGTCAGGGCCGAGTCGATGCCGCCGCTTAGGCCGATCACGGCCCGGGCGAAACCGCACTTGGTGACATAATCGCGGGTGCCCATCACCAGGGCCTTCAGGACGGATTCGGTTGCGGTGGCCGCAACCTCCCGCACCACGGCCGATTCGGCCCCCGTGTCGTAAACGATCAGGTCCTCGGCGAAATCCGCGGCCCGTGCCACCATCCGCCCCCGGCGATCGAAAACCGCGCTGAGACCGTCGAAGAGCAGGCTGTCGTTGCCGCCGACCTGGTTGACATACACCAATGGCACGCCGTGCTTTCTGGCGATGGCGGCGTGCATGGTTTTTCTGAATTCGATCTTGCGCGTGTGGAAAGGCGAGGCGGATATGTTGACGATCAACTCCGCCCCGTCCTTGACCATGGCCTCCACCGGATCGAAATGATAGATCCGGCGTTTGAAGATGTCCTTGTCGTTCCAGAGGTCTTCGCAAATCGTCAGTCCGATCCGCAGCCCCTTGTAGGAAAAACTGCGGCTCTCCTGCCCCGGCTCGAAGTAGCGGCTCTCGTCGAACACGTCGTAGGTCGGCAGAAGGCGCTTGTGAACCTGATGCCGAATCTGACCGTCTTCGAACAAAACGGCGGAATTGAACACCCGCTTGCCCTGATCGCCCGGATTGTAATCCACGAAGCCGCAAATGACGCCGATGCCGCCGATGGTGCCCAGCAGGCGGTTGAGGCTGGCGATGTTGGCGTCGACGAAATCTTTCTTGTCGACCAGATCGTGCGGCGGGTAGCCGGAAATAACCAGTTCCGAAAAAATGATCAGGTCGCAGGACTGCGCAATGGCCTGATCGACACAGCGGCGCATGCGCCCGCGGTTGTAGGCAAAATCTCCGATAATCGGGTTGACCTGGGCCAAGGCGATCTTCATCTCTTCTAACCCTCGCGCGAATGTCTCAAGCGGCCCGTTTCGGGACCGGGGCCGCTTCCGGATGGATACCACATCATCACCGGGTAAACCTAACAGTCAAATCGATAGCGGTCAACGGCCGGCGAGCCGCCGCGGGCGGTTTGCTTGCGGCAACAGGTTGTTTGCGCTATACATTTATCTCACCACAACGGGGATAAAGACCTGAGCAGGGTCTGGAAAGGAACGGCACGGTGCGACAAGAAGACGATCAGGACCACCGCGGCATGCGGCGCATCGACGAGTTCGACCTGTCCTTCAAGGTTTTTCACGAGTTGATGGCCCGCAAGGTCAGCGAAATCCTGCTGGTCTCAACCCCGTATGATGCCTTCATCATGGAAGAGGAAGGCCGCCTGGCGGAGCGCATCATCCACGAATACCGCGGGTTGAACCTCTCGCGGCCCCCGCACCTGACCTGGGTGTCAACGGCCCGGGAGGCCATCACGACCCTGTCGCGCAAGAGCTTCGACCTGGTTCTGACCATGCCCCTTCTGGACGACATGGACGCCTTCGGCCTCATCCGCCGCATCAAGAAAGTCGATCCCGATCTGCCGGTGTTTCTCCTGGCGCACCGCACCAACCGTCATCTCTTCGATCCGGGCTTCCGTAAAAACCGCCCGATCGACAAGGTCTTCGTCTGGTCCGGCAACACCGATCTGCTGCTGGCCCTGATCAAGAGCGTCGAAGACCGCCTGAACATCGACTACGACACCCGGCGCGCCAAGGTCAGGGTCCTGATCGTGGTGGAGGACTCTCCCATCTATTACTCCTCGATGCTGCCGCTGCTCTACCGCGAAATCGTGGTTCAAACCCAGGCCGTGATGGAGGACTCGCTCAACGACGAACACCGCATCCTGCGCATGCGGGCGCGGCCCAAGATCCTGCTGGCGGAGACTTACGAAGAGGCCGAAGCCCTCTACCGGCGCTTCCAACCCTATCTGTTGTCCATCTTTTCAGACGTGCGCTTTCCGCGTAATGACAAAATGGACGAGGCCGCCGGTTTTTCTTTTTTGAAAATGGTCCGGGATGAAACGCCCGACATCCCGCTGTTGATGCTCAGCTCGGAGGAAAAAAACCGCCTGAAAGCCGACGAAATCCCTGCGGTTTTTCTGAACAAGAACTCGCCGACCCTGCACACCGACATCCGCGAGTTTTTCAAGCAGTACCTCGGATTCGGCGATTTCATCTTTCGTCTGCCGGACGGCACCGAGGTCGGCCGGGTATCGAACCTGCGTGAAATGCAAAAAATTCTGCCCTCCATTCCCGACGCCTCGATCTTCTACCACGCCTGCCGCAACCACTTTTCGAGCTGGCTGATGGCACGCTCCGAGATCATGCTGGCGACCAAGCTCAAGCCGGTCAAGGCCACCGAATTCGACACCGTCGGCCACTTGAAGCAATTTTTGATCCAGTCGGTCGCCGAACGGCGCAAGGGACGGCAAAAAGGCATCATCGCCCAGTTCGATCGCGAGCACTTCGATCCGGATGCCGATTTCATCAAGATGGGCAAAGGATCTCTCGGCGGCAAGGCCCGCGGCCTGGCCTTCATGTCGATCCAGCTCAAGGAGGACAGCGGCTTCCGCAAGCGATTCAGAAACATCGACATCCTCGTGCCCCAGGCGCTGGTCATCTCGACCGAGGTGTTCGACGAGTTCATGGCCGAGAACAATCTCAAGCAGGCCATCTCCGGCGAGCTGAGTGACAATGACATCGCGGCGCGCTTTCTGGCCGCACGTTTTCCGGAGTGGCTGCGGCAAGACCTCGAACTGGTGCTGTCCAATCTGAACCATCCCCTGGCGGTGCGCTCCTCGAGCCTGCTCGAAGACGCCCAGTTCCAGCCCTTCGCCGGCATCTACCGCACCTACATGCTGCCCAACCGGCACCCCGACCCGACGCTGCGCCTGGCGCGGCTCGTCCAGGCCATCAAGCTGGTCTACGCCTCCACGTACATGGCCGCGCCGCGCGCCTATGCCAAAAGCACGATGCACCGCACGGAAGACGAAAAAATGGCGGTCATCGTTCAACGCCTGACCGGCGCCGTCACCGGCAGCATCTATTACCCGGCCATTTCAGGCGTGGCGCAGTCTTACAACTTTTACCCCGTCGGCGGCATGAAACCCGAGGAGGGCATTGCCGGCATCGCCGTGGGACTTGGAAAAACGGTGGTGGAAGGCGGCCGGTCGCTGCGCTTCTCGCCCCGCTACCCTCAACTGCTGCCCCAATTTTCCACGGTGGAAGACATCCTGAAAAACTCCCAACGCTTCTTTTACGCCCTTGACCTGCAGAATGTTCCAGACGACTTCGGCGCGTCTTCCACGCCGACCGACGATACCGCGCTGGTCAGGATCGACATCGATGCCGCCGGCGATCATCCGGCCGTGCGCCACCTGTCCAGCACCTACAGCCCCCAGGATCACCGCATCCGGGATGCGGCCTCACCGCAGGGGCATCCCGTCGTAACTTTCGCCACCATCCTGAAGTATCAGACCTTTCCCCTGGCCGAAATCCTGATGGAAATTCTCGATATCGGCCGCCGGGGAATGGGCGGTCCGGTGGAAATTGAGTTCGCCGTCAATTTGCCCCTCGACGGGGAAAGCAGAAACGAATTCGCCCTGCTTCAGATCCGGCCGATGGCCATCAGCCGGCCCGACCGCGCCATCGACATCACGGCTAACGACATGGCCGCGGCGTTCTGTCTCTCGAGCATGGCCCTGGGCCATGGCTGGGACCGCACCCTGCACGACATTATCTTCGTACGCCCGGACACCTTCGACTCATCCCGCACGGTGGCGATCGCCAAGGAAATAGGCCATTTCAACTCTCGGCTGGCCGCCGCCAACCGCAAGTACCTTCTGATCGGGCCGGGACGCTGGGGCTCGGCCGACCGCTGGCTGGGAATTCCGGTCGCCTGGAACGACATATCGGGCGTGGGGGCCATCATCGAGACCAGGGCCGACGAGCTGAAGGCCGATCCGTCCCAGGGGTCGCACTTTTTCCACAACATCACCTCGCTCGGGATCAGCTACCTCAACCTGGTCGACAACGACCAGGATTTCCTCGACTGGCGCTGGCTCGAATCGCTGCCCGTGGCAAGTTCGTCATCCCACGTGACCCACGTGACCCTCGCGCAGCCGATCACCATCAAGATCGACGGCAAGACCTCGCGGGCGGTATTGCTGAAACCAGGCGCCCCCGAAGAGGAAGCGGCTTGAGGGTCCCCGATTGTTTGGCGGATGGATCGTACTGTGGGTGGACACACTGGTCCGCGCCCCTTCGGGGGCGATGCAGGGGCGACGGGTTGCCCGGTTCAACGGGCCAACCGGCAAACGGGCTAAACCGCCCCAACCACCAAAAGGAGCTTATTCATGGCCGTGGAAAACGATATCGTCCTGATCCATTTTGAGGATCAGCCCCTTGCTTACGCCCGCATCGAAGAGATCCTTGCGGATGCCAAACCGAACTGGTACCATGTGCAGCTTCTGCTGCTGCAGGTCCCGCTGCAGGTGGTGACGTGGATTTTAAGGGATGCTTACATCAACGGCGAGGAGTTCACCATGGACGGCAAGCGGATACGCCTGGAGCAGATCGAAGCGCCGCGGCCCGCGCCGCCGCCACCTGACCCGGCCAATGAAAAACCCGTCCGGAAGCGGCCCCCCGCGGGCAAGGTGATTTCGCTGAAGGACCTCAAGAAAGGGTAACTGCCCGCCCGCATGGCGGCATCCCATTCAAGCTGTTGACATTCACCGCAGAGGCACGGGGAACGCAAAGGGTTCGTGGGGTTATTTCTCTGCGATCTTCGCGCCTCCAGCACAGCGGACGGTGACTCCACCGTCAGCCGACACCCTATAGTCAAAAAATGGCCGCCACACCCAAAATAGTATTGTCCGCTTCCCGCAGAACCGACATTCCGGCTTTCTACCTGCCGTGGTTCATGGCGTGTCTGGATCGCGGATTCTTCAGCGTCGCCAATCCGTTCAACCAGCGGGTGGCGATCGTCCCGGCCGGCGTGCAGGCGGTGCACACCATCGTTTTCTGGTCCAAGGATTTCGGTCGCTTTCTCGACACAAAAACCGGTGAAGAGCTGCGGCGCCGGGGCTACGGGCTCTTTTTCAACTTCACGATCAACTCGGCCCTGCCGCTGCTGGAACCGCGGGTTCCTCCGCTTCAAGACCGCCTGGGTCAACTCGAGGAACTGGCCCGCCGGTTCGGGCCCCAAACGATCAACTGGCGCTTCGATCCGCTGTGCTTCTATCGGGACGGTCGCGGAGAGGTCGCCGACAACAGGGCGGATTTCGGGATTATCGCCCATGGCGCCCATCGCGCCGGGGTCACGCGGTGCATCACGAGCTTCATGGATCACTACCCCAAGATTCGACGCCGCCTGGCCGGCCGGCCCGGGTTTTCTTTCCTCGACCCTGCGCCGGTCGAAAAGGCGGCCATCCTCCGGGACCTGGAGGCCCGCTTGCGGCCGCCGGCGATCGAGCTTTACACCTGCTGCGAGCAGGAGATCCTGCAGCTGCTGCCCGCCAGTACCAGGATCCGGCCCAGTGCCTGCATTTCAAATACGCTTCTGACCAAGCTCTATGGGGGTGGCATCTCCCTTAAAAAAGACCCGGGCCAGCGCCGCCGACAGGGCTGCGGCTGTCAGGTCGCGGTCGATATCGGCTCGTATCGGGATCAGCCCTGCGGCCACGGCTGCCTTTTCTGCTACGCCAACCCGCGCGGCAGTGCCGAGCCGGCCCAGCCGCGCACTCCCGATTTCCGTCACCTGCGGCTCCCGGCCGACGCCGCAGCAGAGCCGGTCTGACCCATGCGCATCGGCACGCTCGATCTGCCCAATTCGGCGGTCCTGGCACCCCTGGCCGGCATCACCGACCTGCCCTTCCGGCTGCTTGCCAAACAATCCGGGTGCGCGCTGGTGTATTCCGAAATGATCAGCGCCAACGCCCTGGTGCGCCAGTCGGCCAAGACCTTCGAAATGCTCGCCAGCGCGGCGGAAGAAAAGCCGCTGAGCGTTCAGATCTTCGGCGCCGAGCCGCAGGTCATGGCCGCGGCCGCCCGCATCGTCGCCCTTTCGGGGGCGGACCTGTTGGACATCAATTGCGGCTGCGCGGTGAAGAAAATCGTCAAGACCGGCTCGGGGGTCGCCCTGATGCGCGAGCCGCGGACGGCCGAAGCCGTTCTGTGCGCGGTCCGCGGGGCTCTTGGCATCCCCCTGACGATCAAGATCCGTTCCGGCTGGGATGACAGCGGCCGTCAGGCGCTCGAATTTTGCCGGATGGCGGAAGCGTGCGGGGTCGATGGCATCGCCGTGCACCCGCGCACGGCGACCCAGGCGTTTCGCGGGCAGTCCGACTGGTCGATCATCGCGGCGGTCAAAGACGCGGTGTCGATCCCGGTCATTGGAAACGGGGATATCCTCAGCGCCCGCGACGCGCTGCGGATGGAAGCCGAGACCGGGTGCGACGGCATCATGATCGGAAGGGCCGCCATCGGCGATCCCTGGATTTTCAGCCGCTACCTGGCGCTGAAGACCGGTTGCCCGGAACCGGCCGTCGACCTCGCGCTGAGAATCGGGACGATGACCCGTTACCTGCGGGCGATGGTGGCATATCGGGGCGAGGGCCGGGCCTGCCGCATGCTGCGCAGCCGCCTCGGCTGGTTCGTCAAGGGCCTGCCGCATGCCGGCGACTTCCGGGAAGCGATCAAGTCGGTCGCCACCGAAGAAGAGGCCCTGGCGATCATCGACGCCTTCCGCTCGCGGCTCGAAAGCCGGGCGCCGACCGAAGCCGCAGGCCGGGGCGCCGACGGCAGAACCCGCGCCGAATGCTTTTTCTAAATGGCCTCTGCGGCTCGCGTCCCGCCGGCTTCACGAAGGTTCGGCGTCTGTCGCGGCATCAGGGGGGTGCGCGGCCCACGGCCAGCGCCGGATATCGGCAATCGGGAACACAGCAGCTAGGCGGTCACTTACTCAGCCGCAGGACCTGGCCCTCTTTAAAACCGCTGCCCGAAAGCGGCGTCGCCCGGCTGGCGTCGGCGGAGACCGTTTTCACTTCGATGTCGCCGATCCTGGCCCCGGTCGGCAGATAGCGGTGCCCGCTGTAGCCCTCGATGGCCTGCGGGGTTTCGTAGACCGTGAAGATATCGCCGGCCTGGACCCCGGAGCGGCTGCCGGCACCGACCTGGATGTCGGCGCCATCGATCGCGAGGATGTAACTCTTCCAGGCCTGTCGCTCCAGGGCCGAGCAGATGTCCTCTTTCACATCGTCGATGACCTCTTCGAGGGTCGGTTCGACAAAGTGATTTTCGATCCGGTTGTTGGCGCGAATCAACTCGGCGTCGGGTTCTTCGACTTCCATCCTGCGCGACAGCGTTTTGTCGTAGATCTTAGTGGCCGTTTCCGTGTCGAAAAGGGCGAGCAGAATTTCGACCTGCACGTAGTAGTGACTGCTCCTGAAAAACCAGAACCCCCTGGCTTTTTCGTCGGCGTTGATGCTGACGATCTTTCCGACCAGAACGGCATTCAACCCGAAGCGCCGCCCGGTCATGGCCACGGCGAAGTTGTCGATCGCACCGGAGTCCAAAAGGGGCAAGTCGGCAAGGCCTTGGGGAAAATCCTCGTCTGCGGGTTTGAGGAACAGGGTGTCGGGGCACTCCTTCTGAAGGGCCAGAAGCAGGTTGTCCTGGAAGAAATCTTTGAGCGCCGCCTCGCCGAAAATGCTTTCAATTCGAAAGGGAACGACGCCAACCTTTTTTTTCAATCGTTTGTCGTGGTCACCGGCAGGCTCCTTCACCGGCGATGGCAGGCTCGGTCCCCCGCCCGACCAGCGCGAGCAACCGCCGGCGACGATCAGCAGCAGGGCGAAAACGGTCCAGCACACTATGCTCAGCCGCCGCCTCTTTGTTTTTCGGACTAACATCCGCGCCATTCTCCTTTGACCTCCCCCACAGGGCCGGGAGGTGCGGTTTTAGAAACGGGCTTTTTGTAATGGATTCGCCGGGTCTTGTCAATCGGGGGGCACACCGCGGCGCGGGTGAGTGTTGACAGGGATGCCTGCTTCTGCTAGCACGTGTCGGTTATTTTTTTAAAGCCGTAATGAACCTTCATCTCAGAACCTTGAACCCGGAACCTCTGAACCTTTAAACCCAGAACCCCATAGGGAGCTATTATGGCCTCGATCGACGAACAAATTCTCAAGGCGGCCAAAGAGATCGTGGTGAAATTCATAGAAACCGGCCGACTCTCCCCCAGCGGTTTCGGCGAAACCTTTAAAAGCGTCTACCGCACGATCGAGAAGACCGTCCAGGGAAAAAAGCCTTCGGCGGCTCCTCCGCCGGCGGGGGAGCCGCCGAAGGCGGCCAAATAGTCAGTTTCCGTCCAGAAATGGCCCTTTTCCGCCATTTCGGCGTCAGTCGGCGCAATCGCTTGTGCGGCATACAGCCGTATGCCTCCGCGCAATTCCGTCGCTTTCCTTGACCTTGCGGAAAATTGCACATTTCTGGATCGGAAACTGAGCCGTGCCTAAAAATTGCCGGAGGACAAAAATGGTTTCCCGTCGACCGGCTCACTCGACGACCCACACGGTGCAGTTCTGGGCGTGATTGACGATTTTGCTCGAAATGCTGCCGAACAGGAACTCCTCACTGCGTGACAGGCCCTGGCGGCCGACGACGATCGTGCTGTATTTCAACTGGTCCCTTTCCTCGAGAATGCATCTGGCCATCGACGGGCAGTTGCGTAATGTCGACCGCACCCGCACGGCGTCTGCCTCGAAACCCGCCGCCATCAGTTGCTTGCGACACGAATCGAGCAGTTTGTCGATTCTGGCGCGATAATTCTTCAGCCAGTGTTCCCGGTCTTCAGCCGTCGGGAAGTAGTCTTCCTCCGGGTCCGGTATCACGTGCAGCACGGTGACGTTGAACCCCGGGATACCGCCCAACAGCTGGCCCACGTAGTCGACCGCCCGCTGCGCATTTTCCGATTCGTCGACCGCAATCAGGATGTTGCGGTTGAAGTGCTGGTGTTCCATGACCGTTGCCTCCGTGCGTCATACCTACGCCTTGTATGCGTTAAGGTCTTCGAGCAGCTGCCCCGTCTGCTCGTAAAACCACCGCGCTCCCTTTGAGAAATGGAGCAGCACCCGGTTCAGTCTGTCGGGAATGTAGGGGTATATTTTTTTCAGGTTGGCCACCCGATTGTGAAAAACGATGTTCATGTCCTCCTCCCGCAGGCGCGCGAGGGCCGGGTCGTCGCGGAACTTCAGATCGTGCAGGTTCGCATCGCCTTTGCCGACCAGGAACATCAGCACGTTGCCGAGCCCGAAGAGGTCATAGCCGTAAATGTTTTCCCGGTGGCGGTAATTGTAGTCGAAATCGATCCAGCGGTAGTTCCCGTCCGGGCGCTCGACCAGGATGTGGTCCCGCCGGATATCGCCGTGTTTTTCACCGTTGTCGTGCAGGAAGCGGATGCCTTCGATGCAGGCCGTGAAGCGCTTTAGAATGCCGGGGAAGTGTTCGTTAAAATACGTGTGGTGATCGGCGGCCAGGTTTTCGACGTGGGCGGCCAGAGACGGGCCGTAAATATAATCGAGGATCCGCACCAGGTTGCCCTTTTCGTCTTCGACCGACGAGCCGTGCATGAAATTGGCATGCCCGGCGACGAGTTTCAGGATGCGGGCCTCTTTTTTCGGACTGCGGAAACATTCGAACTCGATCCCGCCCACCCGGGCGACGAATTTTTCATAGAACACGAGCTTGATGATCTTCATCTCGCCGCTACGCAGATCGATCGCCCGTTTGACCCAGTGTTTGACCTCGTCATCCAGCCCGAACCGCCCTTCCCTGGCATTTTGCCGCACGAGAAACGGCTTGCCGTCGAGAAGAACCACATCGTTGTATTGCACCTGGAAAAAATCGCTCGTATCGGTGTGGATTCGAAGCGGCCCGCCGTCCGCGACGGCGGGTAACCAATGCCGCGCCAGCCGGCCGATCTCCTCGCGGGCCTGTGCGCTCACCGTCCAGGCACTCACGGCAGCGTCCGTCTGACCAGCCGGGGCAGCCGGTAAGAGACTATGGTCCACCTTGGGGCTGGGGCCGGCAGCGGAACCACCGCCGCCGTGTCGGCGTTCGGTATCCATTCGCGAATTCTCCTGTTATTACATAGTACTATTCTGTACTTCTTGAAGCGGGACCTAATGGACTTCGGCCCAATTCGCGCCCCAGGCCATGTTGACCTTCAGCGGCACCTCGAGGTCCCACACGCCCTCCATGATGGAGCGGATCAACGCCTTCACCGGCTCGAGTTCAGCCGGCGGCACCTCGAACACCAGCTCGTCGTGAACCGACAGGAGCATGGCGGTGTCGTAGTGTCGCTCCCGCAGGGCCGCATCGATCCTGATCATCGCAATTTTGATCAAATCGGCGGCCGAGCCCTGAATGGGCGTGTTGACGGCGGTCCGCTCCGCAAATTGACGAACGGCGGCATTGCGGCTCCGAATGTCCGGCAGCAACCGGATGCGGCCGAGCAGGGTGCTGGTGCGCATGCTGACGGCGGCCTCCTTGATGGTGCGTTCCACGAACCGGTGCACGCCTTCGTAGCGGGCAAAGTAGTTGTCGATGTAAACCTTGGCCATCTTCTGGCTGATGTCGAGCTGCCGCGCCAGGCCGAAAGGGCTCATTCCGTAAACGATGCCGAAGTTGATCGCCTTGGCCTGGCGGCGCAGTTCGGGGGTCACCGCCTCCGCGGCCACCTGGAACACCTCGGCCGCCGTGCGGGTGTGAATGTCCTCTTCATCCTTGAACGCCTGGATCAGGCGCTCATCGCCCGAACAATGCGCCAGCAGGCGCAGTTCGACCTGGGAATAGTCGGCCGAGAGCATCAGCCAGCCGGGGATGGGCACGAAGGCGCGGCGGATTTCGCGGCCCTCTTCCGTGCGCACCGGGATGTTCTGCAGATTCGGGTCGGAGCTGCTCAGGCGCCCGGTCGCGGTGACGGTCTGGTTGAAGGAGGTGTGGATGCGGCCGGTATGCGGGTTGATTAGCTGCACCAGGGCATCGGCGTAGGTCGATTTGAGCTTGCTGAGGGTGCGATGCTCCAGCACCAGGGCCGGCAGTTCGTGGACCCGCGCCAGGGTGGTCAGGACATCGACATCGGTTGAATAACCGGTGCGCTTTTTGGTCTTTTTCTGCACCGGCAGTTTGAGTTTTTCAAAAAGGATGTAGCCCATCTGCTGGGGCGAATTAATGTTGAACGGCTCTCCGGCCAGGGTGCAGATGGCGCGCTCCAGGTGCTCGAGCCGCTTTTCGCAGGATGCCGACAACTCCCGCAGCTTGTCCGGGTCCACGGCCAGGCCCCGTTGCTCCATGCGCACCAGCACGGGAACCAACGGCATTTCAACGGTGTGGAACAATTCGGTCAGTCCGATTTGCGCCAACTCGGGTTCCAGGACTTCCTTGGCCAAAAAGGTCACATCGGCGTCCTCACACGCATAGGGCATGGCCTTGGCCAGGGAGACCTCGGCAAAGCAGGTCATCCCCTTGTCGAGGACCTCTTTGAAGGTGATCGTCTTGTGGTTCAGAAAATCAAGCGCGATCTGGTCCAGATTGTGCGCCCGCTTGGTCGGGTTGATCAGATAGGACGCCAGCATGGTGTCGAAATAAACGCCCCTGAGCGTAACGCCGCAATTGGCGAGGACGATCCAGTCGTACTTGATGTTCTGGCCGATCTTCCTGATGTCCGGATTCTCCAGCACCGGTTTCAATATCCGCAGGACCTCTGCGCGGTCGAGCTGCTTTACGGCATCCCGGCCGGTGTGCGCGCAGGGAATGTAAAAAGCCTGGTGGCCGCGCACGGCCAGTGACAGCCCGACCAACTCGGCCCGCATCGGGTCCAGGGACGTCGTCTCCGTGTCGATGGCCACCGTGCCGGCCGCCTGCACGGCCTGCACCAGTTCCAGCAGCGCGGAGGATTCCAGCACCGCCCGATAGTCTTTTTTACAGGGTTTTTGCGTGCGCGCGAAGCTTTGCTGCAGCTGGTTGAACTCGAGCTGTTGAAACAATTGTGACAGCGCATCGGCGTTGGGCTCGGCCAGCCGGTAACGCTCCGGTTCGAAAGTAACGGGTACGCAGACATCAATTCTGACCAGGTCCCGGCTCAAAAACGCCTGCTCTCGGTAGCGGGTGAGGTTCTCCTTTTGTTTCTTCCCGCTGACCCGGTCGATGTTTTCGTACAGGGCTTTTAGGCTGCCGTAGGTCTTGACCAGCTGCAGGGCGGTTTTGGGCCCGATTCCGGGCACGCCGGGGATGTTGTCGGATGTGTCCCCGCTGAGGCCCATGACATCGATCATCTGGGCCGGCGTCACATCGAACTTGGCACGGATGGCGGCGGTGTCAATGGCCTCGTCCTTCATCGGGTCCCAGATGGTGGCGCCGTCGGTGACGAGCTGGACGAAATCCTTGTCGCCGGTCACCATCACCACCTCAAAGCCGTCCGCCTCGGCCAGCCGCGCCAGGGTGCCGATCAGATCGTCGGCCTCAAAGCCCGTCTTTTCGATGACCGGCAGGTTGAAGCCCTTCGTGACCTCTTTGATGAAGGGAATCTGCATGGCCAGCTCCTCGGGCATCGGCGGACGATTGGCCTTGTACTGCCGGTACATGTCGTGCCGGAAGGTCGGGCCCTTGGCATCGAAGATCATCGCGGCATAGACGGGTGACCGGTCCTGGATGAGTTTTATCAGAATGCGCGTAAACCCGAAAACGGCGTTGGTGGGCATGCCCTTGGAGTTCGACAGTCCGCGAATGGCGTGATAGGCGCGGTGGATATAAGCACTGCCGTCGATCAGGTAGAGTGTCGGTCGTGGCTGCATGGGTCTCCTGGATGTCCTTTTGCCGTCTCGCGGCCCGTAAACTGGCCGCCGGACGGCGCCTTTCCGGGGCTGGTTTCGGGCCGACAACAATTGCCGGCCCGAACCTCTCCCATACCATCCCCGACCCCAAACGGCAAGGCGGGTCGGGCCGCCGGCGGCGAAAGGGATACCTGTTAAACGGTCATGGCCTTTCGAGACGCCATGGGGCATGGAAATCGGTTGAGTCAGATAGAGCGGGATCGGGTCCGTGGGGTCTGTTGGGTCAGTAAGAGGATATCATCGATTTTATCGAATGAGCACCGCTGCCGGAGGTCAGCAAAAATAAACACGTCTCTTGACGAGGCCGGCCACCATGTCGATAATGGCGCAAACACGGGCACTTCCTTCACCCCGCACCCGCTGTACGCCAGAGGGTCCCTAAAAATGTGATCCGGCGCGTCGAATGGATAAAAACAATAAAAATCATCCGGCCCATGGCCCCCTGACGAAGCCAGCCGCCAAAACCAGCGCATACCGCCGCCGCCGCGAGAAAGAGGCGGTGTGTCACTGCTGCGGGGCAACCTTTTCCTTCTGCTGGCGGTGCCGCTGCGGATTCAGGATCTGTCAGACGTGCATGCTGGAGAATTTCTGGGGCATGTCGTGCAACGGCATCACGTGGCAGTGCCCGGATTGCGGCGATCAGAACGGGCTGGGCAATCAGTGACCGGTCAGAATGTCCGCGACCTGATCCAGGCGCTCGATGTGAAAATCGGCGGGCAGCCGTTGGTTGGCGTAGGCGATGAAGGCCACCCCGGCCGCAGCGGCCGCGGCCGCATCCAGTTCGGAGTCCCCGATGAAAATGGCCTGGGCGGGGGTCAGCGTGAAATGATCGAGAATCCGGTCGAGTTGATCCGGGTGCGGTTTCGGCCGGGCGACGTCCAGAGCGGTCACCACCAGGTCGAAGAAGCCCTCTATCCCGTGGCTGCGGAGCACGCGGTTCATGGTGTCCGTGCGGTTGGTGGCAACCGCCGTGTGGTAGCGCGGTTTCAACTGCCGCAGCAGCGGCTTTAAGCCCGGTTCTATCTCCATGGCCTGCAGAAAGGGCAGATAGTTCATCTGCGTGCGCAGGACGCCGGCTTCCGCCAGCTCGGCCGCGTCGTCGAACAGGTGCGCCAGGGCCTCGTCGACCGTGTGCATGTGGGCATAGGCGAACTGCTCGGAGGTCATGCCGGGCTTGCCGAAATGGTGCAGGATATGATCGTAATAGGCCGTGTTGGCCTTGACCGTGTCGAACATGACCCCGTCACAGTCGAAGACCACCGCCTTCACCTCTTTCTGACGCCATTTTTTAGGCATCGATATTATTGTCTCCTTCCGCTGAAAGACCGGCCATCGCCCCCCGGCAAATCAGTCCTCAATTTGCTTTCGGCGCTTCCGCAGCGCTTATTTTGCCGTAGACCTGGATGCTGATTCTGGGTTTGACGGGGCTGTCGGTCTCCAGAAAGATCGTGTCGTAATAGCGCCCGGTGTCCTTCTTCAGGTTTTCCACTTTAAGCAGGTACGCCCCGCCCGGCATCTTTTCCTCGGCGGTCAGCTCGTAACGGATGTCGCGTCCGACCTGGGCCTTGGCCTCCAGGATTTTAAACGGATAGCTGCTCTCCGGCACGATGCGGACGGTTTCCGCAAGGGGGTCGCCCGCCTTGCCGAAGAGCCGGACGTTGCCCGGCGTTATGGTCACAAAATTCTTCACCGCTCCGCTGATGGTCAATTGGGTGTCGGGGTTTTTGGGGTCGGTGGTCAGGACCCGCACGGTTTTGTGAAGGGCCTTGCCGCCGTAACCGTTGGTGTCGACCTTGATCGTTATCTTTCCCTCGCCGCCGGCGGGGATCTGTCTCGTGTAAGAGACCGCCGTGCACCCTCAGCCGGTCTTGACCTCCTTGATGTCGAGGTCCGCCGTCCCGGTATTTTTGACGATAAAATCGTGTTGGACCTCCGTGCCGTCGGCCACGGCTTCGAACTCGAATTCGGTCGCCGGGAAAACCGCCACGGGAAACAGATCGCGGGTTTTGGTGATTTCGATGCGGTCGTTAGGGGTCGTAGCGCCCGTCGTTTCGGCCGCCGCCACCCGGACGCTGCCGAGGCCGGCGTAGCCGATCCGGCTGGCGTCGATCCCCTGGGCAACGAGCCAGTTGAAGACGGCCAGCGCCCGGTTGCGGGAAAGCTTGGCGTCGGCATCGGCGCCGCCGGACGCGGCCGTATGGCCTTCGACGACGATCCGCAGGTTTGGATCGGCCTTGAGATCTTCCAGCAGCGGCTCCAGCGACGGCAGGGACGACTTTTTCAGAATGGCGGAGCCCGGCCCGAACGTGAGGCCTTCAAGAACGGTGCGCTCCGAAACCTGGCTGGCGGCAAAGCCGCCGGACGGCATCAGGCCTGACATCAGAGTCAGCCCCATGCCGAGGGCAAGACCAAAAATAGCATTTCGCATGTCACATCTCCTTAAAAAATATTCCCGTACGGCTCACAGCATGAAATACGGGTCGACGTCTATGGCGACGGTGATGGCGCGCTGGTTGAAAAGCGCCGGATTATCGGTCACCAGCCGCCACACGAACCGGTGCAGTGCCCCGGCCCGCTGGCCCTTGAGCAGGACCTGCCAGCGGTATTTGCCGGCGATGCGCGCCAGCGCCGCTTCTATGGGCCCCATGACCTCGACCGACCTGCGCAGGACCTCGTCCTGCTGCCCCAGCCGGCGGCACGATTCGCCCAGCGAACGGGCGAACGCCGCGGTCTGGCGCCGGTCGCACCCCGCTATTTTCAGCTGTATTATCCTTGAAAACGGCGGATATTTCAAGGCCCGGCGAAAGGCGATCTCCTGCCGGTAAAACGCCCTGAAATCCTGCTGCTGGGCGGCGCGGATGCTGAAGTGGTCCGGATTGTAGGTCTGCAGAATCACCTTGCCGGCCCTGTCGCCGCGGCCCGCCCGGCCCGCCACCTGGGCCAGCAGCTGAAACGTGCGTTCACTCGCCCGAAAATCCGGAAAACTCATGGAGAGATCCGCGCACAAAATGCCTACCAAGGTGATGTACGGGAAATCGTGTCCCTTGGCCACCATCTGGGTGCCGATCAGGATGTCGATCTCCCGGCGCCGCAGGTCCTTTAAAATACGCACGATCGACCCGCGGCGCGCGGTGGTGTCGCGATCCATGCGGACCACGCGCGCGGCGGGAAACAGGCCAGCCACGGCCGCCTCGACCTTTTCCGTGCCCAGGCCCAGGTTTATGATGTGCGCCGAGCCGCACTTGGCGCAGCCAGTGGCCGACGGGAGTGTAAAGCCGCAATAGTGGCACTTGAACGCCTCGGCCTGCCGGTGCAGGGTCAGGGAAATATCACAGTTCCGGCATTTTATCGACTCGCCGCAGTCCCCGCAAACCGGAAAACTGGCAAAACCGCGCCGGTTTAAAAAAAGCAGCACCTGTTCGCCGCGCGCCAGGGCGTCCGCCATGGCCTGGTGCAGTTCGGCGGTGATAAAGCGCCGACTGCCGCGCAGGTCTCTGGTCTGCCGCAGATCGACCACGGTGATCTCCGGCAGCGGCCGGTGTTCCACCCGCTTGTCCAGGGTCAATTCGACATATTTTTTCCGGGAGGCGTTGTGGCAGGACTGGATCGAGGGCGTCGCCGAACCGAGCAGCGCCACGCCGTTGTCGAATTTGGCCCGCAGCACGGCCAGGTCGCACGCGTTGTAGCGCAGGCTGCCCTCCTGCTTGTAGGAGGTGTCGTGTTCCTCGTCGACGACCACCAGGCCGATGCGCTCGAAAGGGGCAAAGACGGCCGAACGGGCGCCGATGGCGATCTGAACCTCGCCGCGGCAAATCCGCAGCCACTGATCGTAGCGCTGGCCGGCCGTCAGGCCGCTGTGCAGCACGGCCACCCGCTCTCCGAAACGGGCCCTGAAGCGATGCTCCATCTGGGAGATCAGCGCGATTTCGGGTATCAGGATCAAAACCGGATACCCGCGCGCGATGACCGCGGCGCAGAGCTGCAGGTAGACCTCGGTCTTGCCGCTGCCGGTGACCCCTGCCAGCAGAAAGGCTGCAAACCCTTTCCCCAGGCAACGGGTCACCTCGTCCACGACCTTGCCCTGGTCATCGTTTAAAATAAACGGGGTGTCGGGCGATACGGCGTCGCCGAAAGGGTCGCGATAAACGGGCCTGTGCGAGATACGCAGATAACCGCCCTCAACCATGGCGTTGATGGTCGGGCGCGTGGTGCGCACGTCGCGCTGCAGTTGCGCAATGGGCA
>JBAPSB010000285.1:0-3312 GCA_049281435.1 Desulfobacterales bacterium | reverse complement strand
TCCGAATCATCCAGCACCACCGCCTGCAAGCGAATAGCTGAATCGGACCGGTTGGCCTCGTCGATGATCTCCTGGAACTTATCATGGGCCACGATGTTCAAGCGGTCCACAGCTATCACGCCAGTTCTTTTGCCATAGGGCAGGCGCAGCCCGCGGCCGATGGATTGCTCGATCAGAATGCGCGCATTGGCCGCCCTTAGCGGGACAATGGTGTAAAGGTTGGTGACATCCCAGCCCTCTTTAAGCATATTGACATGGATCACGATCTCGGTGGGCTCATCGGCGTGCTCCACCTTCAGCAACCGCTCGATCAGCTCCTCTTCCGCCTTGCCAGTTTGGCTGGAGTCCACCTGGATGGCCTTGTCTTTGTAACGCCCCTCAAAAAAATTGCGGATTGGATAAATTGCAGCAATTGATCCACATGGGTGGTGTCGCTGGCGATCACCAACAAAAAGGGTTTGACGATGGGATTGCCGCTTTCGCGGGCATAAGTTTCCAACTCGACCTTCACACTCTCATGCAGGCGGATGCCGTCCTCCAGCTTCAGCCGCTCGATTTCCTCAGCCGACATATAATGGTCAGGTTGGGCGCCAGCACAAAATAGTTGGCGATGCCGTGGTCCAGGTACAGGTAACTGATAAATGCTCCCATCAAAAGGGTTTTGCCGACGCCAGTGGCCAGGGCGAAACAGAGGGAGGGAAATTCGCGCTCAAAATCCGTTACCGTGGCAAATTCGCTTTGAATGGACGCCAGCAGGGTGGTGGCATCGGCCTCCTTGCCGGGCGGAACGATTTCGCTGATGCGCTGGAGGATTTCCAGCGAGGTGCGCTGGGGCGGCCGCAGGCTCAAACGTCTGGAGATGGCATTCACATGTCGGTTCATTCCAGTATCCCTCATTACACGTTGGCCCGGTTGATCAGGCTCACGATCACTTTAACGATGGTGTCCTTATCCCGGGGCCGGCTCTCGGCAATCAGCAGCGTCAAGGCCACCAGTGCGT
The DNA here is from genome assembly GCA_049281435.1 of Desulfobacterales bacterium. Classification (GTDB taxonomy): domain Bacteria; phylum Desulfobacterota; class Desulfobacteria; order Desulfobacterales; family SG8-13; genus JARFQH01. The sequence goes on along the minus strand of JBAPSB010000285.1, from coordinate 2,312 downwards.
TGTCGGCAATCCGCTTGGAACCATCACTGCGGTAAAGCGCGTGGTTGCCGGCCAGAAAAGCGATGAACAGGGCGGCACCGATCCGTTTGTTGCCGTCGCTGAAAGCGTGGTCTTGACCACGAAGTAAAGCAGATTGGCGGCCTTTTCCTCGATGCTGGGATAGAGCTCTTCACCGCTGAAGGTCTGGTAGACAGCGCCCAGGGCGCTTTTGAACCCCTGGTCCTTTTCCAGGCCGAACAAACCCCCGAACCCGGTTTTCATGGCCGTGACGATCTCCATGGCCGCCTCATACGTCATCTCGTATGCCGCCGGGGACGTGGTCTGCTCGATGTCCAGGGTCCCGTGATCGAAACGATCCAGAGTGGTCAGGGCATAGGCATAATCGGTGATGACCTGCAAAAGCCCCTTGGCCTCATCCAGGCCGATGGCCTGATGGACCAATGTCTGTTCCAACAGGCCGACAGTACGCCGCAGATCTTCCAGTTTCTGTTCCTGACCCTGAAGCCGCTTTTCGTTGAGGGTGAAGCCGCGCACCAGGTGCTCCCTTAACACCTGCGTTGCCCACTGACGAAACTGGGTGCCGCGCTTGGATTTGACCCGGTAACCCACCGAAATGATCACGTCCAGGTTGTAACCCTGGACCTGATAGGTTTTGCCGTCGGCGGCAGTATGTGCAAATTTTGCACGAACTGAGGCCTCCTCCAGTTCCCCCTCCTTGAACACATTGCGCACGTGCTTGGTGATGACCGAGCGCTCCCGGCCGAACAGGTCGGCCATCTGATCCTGGGTCAGCCAGACCGTCTCCTGGTCCAAATGAACCTCAAGCTTAACCCGACCGTCATCGGCTTTGTAAAGGATCACATCCATCAATCCGGCTCCTCGTCAAACAAGTCCATCTGTCCCTTGGGCGGCGGCGCCTGGGGCAAATTCTCCACCCGCAGGCTGTAATCGTAGTGGCCCCATTCACAGCGGGTCAGCACCACCCTGGGAAGCCAGCGGGACGTTGTTTCATTGTTTCTTAGAATCAACATCCAAGTCCTCCGTGAACTGCCTGAGAAGCCCCAAGTTGTTTCTGGTCTTTATCATCCCTCCAGACCGCCCGGCGGATGGCCGAACGGTCTACATTAAACCGGCAGGCCAACGGCTATGCGAGAAAAGACGGCGGCCCCCCAGCCCTCGGTATCCTGTATAATATTGATGTTTCGCTGTAGTGAAAATTACTTTTCCCAAACACCATATCCATCAAAGCCCTGACCCGAGGCACATTCTCATCCCCAATCTGTCATAAATATCGACCCGGAATCGGTCAACAAATCCCGTGACATAGTCAAACAGTCTCTCAAATAGGTCAGGTAGGAGTGAATCCCATCGCTCCAGGTATCCCGAAACGTCTTTACCTGCGCAGCCTCGCGAGTGATGTGGGCGGGGAAACTGAGGGACGTCCGTTCCATCTCTTCATTTGATTTAAAATCATTTCCGCACGCTTGCCGTTTTTATAATTAAACCCTGCTCAGTGAAACCCATTGGCAAACATCGCAGTCCACCCAAACTTGAGATCACAATTTGAAAGAGGCGGGGCATTTTATGCTTTCATTCTCAGGGACATTCTATGCTTTCATGCTTTTGTTCTGTCTCACAACCCAATCGGAAGTTGGGGATCAAAGCCGTTCGGTCTCGAGCTCGCGGCCGATATTCTGAAGGCTGAGACATCAACCGTTGAGTGGTCTATCAAACAGCTATCCTTTTCATTCGCTTGAGAGATCAACAATTTTTTTAATTCTTCCGAGAATGATTGATCGCCGTCCCTGGCTCGCTTGATCAGGCAAAAGGTGGCCCGGCAAGGCTTCCAAAAACCTTCCATCAGCCAACCATTTCTGAAAAACTCTCGCAATATAATCCTTTAGGTCAGGCTCTGAACCCGCTATTTCATCTATGATTTCCGCCCTTCCATCGAGCACGTGAATAATATCTTCCATATCGTGGCTCATTAAATAATCGCCATTTCCTCGACCGTAAAATGCATCAATCTTTGTGGCTATAAAATACGGAGCCGTGACGACTTGGATTTCTAAATCTGGACCCACTTCAATTTTTACTGATTGAATTATCGCCGGAAGATACCATCTATTCGAGAAACCGAGTATTTTCTCATTTGTCGGCATTACATCCACAATTTCGTCGTCGATATACCAGCGACAGATCGGATCATCTGCTATTATTTTCTGGAAAAAGCCTAATTCCCTCAGCGTATTTTCCAACTGGTGGTATTCCACCCTCGAAGCAACTTCTACAATTATATCGACATCTTTTGT
>JBAPSB010000284.1:0-7616 GCA_049281435.1 Desulfobacterales bacterium | reverse complement strand
TCGACGGCACGGCTTCCTACATCAAAAACGACTCGGTCGGCAGCCTGAAAGTGTCATTTTACGGGCCATTCTATGGTGGCTACCATATTATCGCCCTGGACCGGGAATCCTACAACTACGCCATGGTGGCGGGGCCGAACCGGTCCTACCTCTGGATTTTGTCGCGCGAGAAAACCCTCGACCGGCAGGTTCTGGCCGAACTGGCGGGCAAGGCCGAGCAGTGGGATTTTGACACCGCCGGCTTGATCTACGTGGAGCAGGATCGGCCCGACGCCTGAAATCGGCTTGTTTCAGCGGACCGTATAATTAAACAACGGAACCAAAGGAGGTACGATGGCCACACGGGACGAGTTTGTCACAAAAATGAAGGCGCGACTGGACGACTGGAACCAGGAATTTGACAGCTTTGAAAAAAAGGTCCGGAAACTCAAGGCGGACATGACGGCCAAGTGCGAGAATCAGATAGAAGAACTGCGCCGCAAGCGCGGTGAGGGCGATCAAAAACTGGCACAGATCCGAACGGCCGGAGAGGGCGCCTGGGAGCATTTGAAAGCGGAAACCGAAAATGCCTGGGTCGCCATGAAAGAGGCACTGGCAACCTTTAAGGCACACTATAAAAAAGAGAGCGGCACCGCCGAAGATTCGACCGAAAACCGGGAATGAGGCCATTCGTAGCGAAAAGGCCCACGACGATGTCGACACGGGGAAAAAAGATGCCCGACCAGCTGCGGCGTGCAGCTCTGTTTTTGATGATGGTGGTGCTTGCCGCGTGCTCCGGCATCCAGGTCAACCAGGACTATGATCCGGCGACCGATTTCAGCCGTTACCGCACATTTGCCTGGGCGCCCGAACCGGCCCAGAAGAGCGGTGATGCCCTGATCGACAGCCCCCTGATGGACCGCCGTATCCGGGCCGCGATCGAAATGACGCTTACATCCAAAGGCTTCCCGGCGGCCGCGGACGATCGGCCGGATTTCCTGGTCACCTATCAGCTGATCGTCAGAAACCAGATCGAGGTCACTCCCGCCGGACCGGCCTTCGGATGGGGACCCTACCCCTATGGCTACTGGGGATACCCGTACCCTTTCTGGGGCGGAATCGACTATTCGAGCTATGTCAATCACTACCAGGAGGGGACTCTGATCATCGATTTCACGGATCCTGAAACTCAAAAGTTGTTCTGGCGCGGAATCGGGTCGCGGCGCGTCGCTCAGCAATCGACGCCCGAAAAAACCACCGCGGAGGTCAACCGGATCGTCGCGGAAATCCTGGCTCAATATCCACCGTCGCCGGGAAGTTGAGCAGCGGCAAACCGTGAAAAAATCACGGGCAATTACCGAACCCTATCGAAGATTTTCCACGGAGGGCTTATGCGCATCGTCAAACTGGCTTTTTGGGTGGTCATCATCGTGAGCCTGGCCGGATGTGCCGGTGTGAAGGTCAACCAGGATTACGAACCCGGAACCGACTTCTCGGTTTACCAGGCCTTTGACTGGAGATCGACCACCCAGCCGCAGAACGGAGACATCCGGGTCGACAACCCGCTGCTGGACAGCCGCATCCGCAAGGCCGTCGACAGCACTTTGGAAGCCAAGGGCTTTAAAAAAACCGCGCGGGCCGGCGCCGACTTTCTGGTCAGCTACACCCTGTCCATCCAGGCCAGGATCGATTCATCACCGGTCAGTGTCGGCACCGGTTTCGGTATCGGCGGCGGGGGATCCTTCGGCGGCATCGGTATCGGGACGGACACGATCGAAAGTTACGAAACCGGGCTGCTGGTCATTGATTTCTACGATGCCAAAACAGGGCTGATGATCTGGAGGGGCTCCGGCAGCAGGCGCCTGGGCCGGCAGTCGGACCCGGTGAACAATACCGCAGAAATCAAGGCACTGGTGGACAAGATTCTGGCACAGTTTCCACCGGTTGCGAAAAGCTGAACCCACCCGGGAATTATTGTCGGCCGTAGCGGCCTGAAAGGACTATGGGGATGATGGTGTTGTCCGAAAACAGACGACAGGTTTAGCGTATCAGGAAGCAGGGTTAATTGTTTGGGGGTGTAAAATCAAATACCTGACAAAACTGACTTAACCGGATCAACTGACACAACAGGTTTTCATGCACCGTGGCGGCCCGAAGGGCCATCGGCGTTCAACAGCCGATCGACGATGTTCCAAAAGACCTTCAGGCCCGGAGCGATCAGCTTTTCCGGAAAGTCGTAGTCCGGGCTGTGCAGCGGTGCGGTCTGCTCGCCGGCCCCCAGCGCGAACATCGCGCCGGAAATTTTCGAACTGAACTGACCGAAGTCTTCCGACCAGCGAAACGGCTTTGCGAGCCAGTCGAGCCTCAGGCCGCTTTGAACCGCGGCCAGGGCAATGGCGTCTACAGCGCCGGTGTCGTTGATCCCGGCCGCAAAATATTCCTTCCACTCGACGGTCCAGCCGAGGCGCTCTGCCCGCGCGCACGCGCCGGCGGTTTCGGCGGCCCGCTCTTTCAGGCGTTCCAGATCCTCATTGGTTTCGGCGCGCAGCGTCGCCAGTACCCTTGCCTCTCCGGGGGCCGTACCGACGGCCTCCTCCCCTAAACAGGCGTGCACGAGGGTCACGAGGCCAAAGCCCTTCATCGCGCTGTTTTGGGGCAAGAGCGGGAACCGGCGCATGATCTCGCACATGGCCGCGGCGGGACTGAGCCCCTGCTCCGGGTGCGAGGCATGCGCACTCTTGCCGGACAAACCGATGAGCATCCCCACCGACGCGCAGGTAATGGTGCCCTCTTTCACCAGAATGCCTCCGGCCGGGTGGCCGGGGACGTTGTGCAGGGCGAATATCAGGTCCGGGGAGAGGCGCGCGAACTTGGGGTCGTTAATGATCTGCAGGGCCCCGGCGCCGGTTTCCTCCGCCGGCTGGAAGAGCAGGACCGCCCGCCCGCGGCGGGGCGGCTGCCGGTGCAGCAGCACGCCCAGGCCGGCTAAAATCGCCATGTGCCCGTCGTGCCCGCATTTGTGCGCGACGCCCGGTGTGCGAGAGTGATGCGGCAGGGCGGATGTTTCGGAAATCGGAAGCGCATCGAGTTCGGCGCGGAACATAACGGTCGGGCCCGCAGAGCGGCCCGGATAGCAGAAAGCCAGGCCGCTGCCGCCCAGGCCGGTCACGGTTTCGGCGCAGGGGGAGTGCTGCCGGATGAACTCCCGGACCAGCGCCGCCGTGTCGCGTTCCTGCCCGGAAAGCTCCGCGTTCCGGTGCAGGTTGCGCCGCAGCGTCGTCAGCAAGTCCAGGATTTCGCCGGAAATGTTGCTGGCCATGGCGCTACCCGGGGTCTAAAACGTATCGTGGATAGGTCTGCTGGGCCTGATCGGCACTGCGCAGATCGATGTCAAGGGTTATGAACGGCTTGCCGGCCGAGGTCACGGCGAGCACACTGCCCTCCTGCGGTTCGATAATCCAGCCGCTGCCGGCCCAGGTCATCCCGTTGGGTCCTTCACCGCTAAAGCAGGAGGACAGGACGTAGGCCCCGGAAACCACTGCCGCGGCGCGCCCACCGGCCAGCCACTTGTCGGCCGAACTGGCCGAGGTCGCCCGCGGGCAGACCAGCACCCGGGCACCGGCTTGCGCATAGGCACGGGCATGTTCGGTAAACCACAATTCGGTGCAGATCAGAAATCCGACCGTCACCCCTTTCAGGCCGACCGGCACGAAGTCGCGCGGGCCACGCGCATACCAGGAGGCTTCCCAGAACCCATCGTCATCCGGCAGGTAGTACTTGTCATGCACCGCCCGGTAACCGTCTTCCGGATCCCGGGCAAATCCCTGGTTGAAGCGCCGGCCGTCGCGCACCACGGGCCGGGTGGCGAGCACGACGGCCGGCGACAGCTCGCCCAGACGCTCGAGCCATGCATCGTGAGCCGCCACGGATTGCTCCCACATCGATGGATCGACGGTCCGGGTCCAGGCCGGCCACGGGAAAAAGGGCATTTCCGGCAGCAGCACCAATTCGCTGCGGCTGGTGCGGACATGACGTGACAAGTCATCCCAGTCGCGCGCAAGGCGCTCGGGGCTGTTGCCGAGTTCGCAAACGGTCACTCTCATAAGCCTATATCATGAGTGTCAGGGGTGAATCTATGGTTGGCGGGGGCGGATGCGGCTATCGACGGGCGTGGTCGTGCGGTTGAATTTTTTGAAGCATCTCCTCCGAGAGAGCCGGTATTTCCGGCATCATCCGTTTCACTCTCTTTTGTCCGAACTGCAGGGACCGCTGCATCAGCACCGGCATCTTTACGACCACCTTCTGCCCCGCGGGCGCAGGGCATGAATCTTCCCGCGCCGGACAGCGGGAAGATTCATAGATAAAGATCGGATTTAGTACCGCCGGCCGCCACCACCACCACCGCGTCCGCCGCCACCGCCACCGCCGCCGCGTTTTTCGGCGCGCGGCCGGGCCTCGTTGACATTCAGGGACCGGCCTTTCAGGTCCTTGCCGTTCAAGCCTTCGATGGCGGCTTGGGCTTCATCTCCGGAGGGCATTTCGACGAATCCAAACCCCTTGGACTGACCGCTGTACTTGTCTTTGATAATTGTCGCCGTATCCACTTTCCCGAAAGCTTCAAACGCCTGGCGCAGTTCATCCTCGGTGATCGTAAACGCCAAATTGCCCACATAAATGTTCATCCTGATCTCCTTTTCAAATGAAAGTCGTGAATCGCAACCGTCCAACTGAACGGTTCGATCGGTTGCCCAAGGTCCCGCCTGATTGATGCTTTCCGACAGCCTGACGGCATCCGGCAGGTCGATGGCGAGCCGATCATTACAGTTCCGTCATGGCTTGTCAACACTATCCCGCAGCGGGTCAACCGGCAGTTGTGAAAAAAACACCGGGCCGCCGCCGGGAGACCCGTCTTTTTTTTTAACGATACCATCGAATCGGACTTTTTTCTGCATTTCCGGGCTGGTTCGGCCGCTGCCGCCGGAGTCACCCGAAGAGAAATTTGCAGGCCGCAATGGCAAAAATCACCCCGAAAAGGTCCGCCGTCAAGGCCGCTGCCAGAGTGTGCCGGATGCGCCGCACCTGCACGGCCCCGAAATACACGGCCATGACGTAAAAGGTGGTCTCCGTCGAGCCTTGCAGCGTGCTCACCAGGTAGCCGGTGTAGCTGTCGGGGCCGATGGCCGGATCGTTGATGATCGAGGCCAGGATGCCGTAGGCACCCGAGCCCGAAAGAGGCCGCATGATCGCCATCGGCAAGGCCTCCGCCGGCAGGCCGACCGCGGCCGTCCACCCGCCGATCCAGCCGACCACGACCCCGAGGCCGCCGCTGGCGCGAAACATGCCGACCGCCACCAGTATGGCCACCAGGTATGGAATAATGCGGATCGCCACCTGGAAGCCTTCCTTGGCGCCTTCGACGAAAACCTCATACACCCGCACGCGGCGGATAACTCCGAAGACAAGGAAAAAGACCATCAGCGCGGGCAGGATCCAGGGCGATATCAGCAGGCCGAAGACGATGGCCAGAGGAATCAAGGCCGCCACCGCGCCCAATGCGGCGAGGCTGACCCACAGCGGGTATCCGACAGCCGGCGCTTCGCTGTCGGCCGGCTCGCCGGCGGCCGGTGCGGCGGCATCCTGTACGGCCGCGGCCGGTGCGCTCTTCAGGGGAAAGAAACGGCGATACACCACGGCCGCCGCAATCGCCACCGCGGTCGATCCCATCGTTGCAAAAAGAGTTGTGGGAAGAATGCCGGCCGGATTCAGCGAGCCGGCCGCAGCCCTGAGGGCGATGACGCCGGTGGGCAGCAGGGTCACGCTGGAGGTGTTGATCGCCAGAAAAAGGGCCATGGCGTCGGTGGCCGTGCCCGGTCGGGGATTCAGCTTGTCGAGTTCCTGCATCGCCCGTATGCCGAAGGGCGTGGCCGCATTGCCCAGCCCCAGAGCGTTGGCGGACAAATTGAGAATCATGGCTCCCATGGCCGGATGGTCGGCGGGCACTTCGGGGAACAGCCGGACCATCAGGGGCCGGATCAGACGCGCCAGGATCGTCAGCATGCCGCCGGCCTCGGCGATCTTGACCAGGCCCAGGAAAAGGGTCATCACACCCACCAGCCCGATCGCCAGTTCGACCGCCCCGGCAGCGGAGTCTACCATCGCCTTGGAAACGGCTTCGATCGGCGCCGTCTGGCCCGCAACCGGGACAAAGGAGAACTGGTGCCAGCCGGCGAATCCGAACGCCAGCAGGACGATGACCAGGAAAATGATATTCATGCGCGTCCAGGCCGTCGGCGGCCGCCGTTACTATAGGCTTCAAGATAATGATTTTGGCAAGGCCAGAGGGAAAAGGCTGATAGTATAATACGCCGACGACCGATACCAGCAGCCAAAATCTTTAACATAGGCTTCAAGATAATGATTTTGGCAAGGCCAGAGGGAGAAGGCTGTATAGTCATACGCCGACGACCGATAACACAGCCAAAATCTTTTTCTTGAAGCCTATGTCAGCCGACAATGTAGGTCCCGGTACCGACCGCCACCAGCAGGCGCTCGTCGTTCTGCAGCTCCATGCGCGTCACGGCCACCTTCTTGCCGGCCCGCATGATGGAGCTTATCGCCCGGAACGCCTTGCCTCTGCCCGGCCGCAGGTAATCGACCCGCAGGTCGATAGTGCCGATGCGGGCCATCCTTTTCTCGATTTCCTCCACCGGTTCGCCTTGAAGCCTTTTGAGCAGGCCGATCGAGACGCTCAGCCCGCCGGTGGCATCCAGCACGGAAGAGATCACGCCGCCGTGCAGCGTCTCCAGAACGTAGTTGCCGATCAGATCGGGGCGCATCGCAACCCGCACGACAACCTTTTCGACCTCGAGGGTTTCGACTTCGAAGCCCAAAATCTTGTTGAAGGGGATTCTCTGCTCATACATGACCTTGAGATACTGCATCTGCATCTCGAATGCAGCCGGGGTCTGGCTCATCGCTCGCGGCTCCTTCCTGAGTGTCGGCTCCAGTCTATTCTTCCCGCGCGCGAGGTGTCAATGGACTTTTACCGACGCCGGGCCAGATGCGGATCAGGCCGAAGATCGCCCGCACGAGGATCCAGCCGGCGGTGATGATCCAGATCCAGACCAGGGCATCCGGCCGCTGTTTGTCGAGCAGCACCAAAGCCGCCGCTCCGCAACCGGTCGCCACGGCGACGGCATTGCGCAGATAGCGGAAATCCCCCGTGCCCCAGTGAATCCCGTCGGTAGCAAAAGACAGCGCGCTGAGCGGTTGCACCGCAGCCGCCACCAGCCAGGCCGGCTGGAAGATCGCCACGGCCGAGGGCGGGACGAATGCGGCGATGGCCAGAGCGCGACCATACCACATGCTGACGGCCAGGACGCCGCCGGCAGCCACGCTCCAGAGGCAGACGACCCCGGCCACCCTGCGGGCGGCGGCCACGCGTCCGGAACCGATGAAGTAGCCGATCAGGCTCTGGCCGGTGATCGCAAAGGCGTCCAGAAAAAGGGCGGTGAAAACCCACACCTGGCGGATGGCCTGATGAGCCGCGCCGGCGTCCGCACCGATCCGGGTGGCCGCCCGGGTGGCCAGCAGCAGGAACAGGGTTAACAGGCCGGTTCGAACGAACAGTTCCCCGC
>JBAPSB010000283.1:0-15341 GCA_049281435.1 Desulfobacterales bacterium | reverse complement strand
ATATAAAGGTCGGCAAGCTGTCGGCCATCGTGCCGGACAGCCTGCGGTTCTGCTTCGAGATTGCCGCCAAGGACACGCCCCTGGAAAAGGCCGAACTGGCCATCGATGAAATACCGGTGGTCGCCCGGTGCAACGACTGCCGATTTCAGTGGACGATCGCAACGCCGGTATTTACCTGCCCCCAATGTGCCGGCGGCAACATCGACCTGCTGTCGGGCCGCGAACTGGATATCGAATCGATCGAAATTGCCGAATAGGCTTTAAGATAAAGATTTTGGCTGCTGGTATCGGTCGTTGGCGTATGACCTATACAGCCGCCTCCCGCTGGTCTTGCCACAACCTTTATCTTAATACCTATAACGGCGCCGATGAAGACCCCTCTCACCTAAGGGAAAAAGTCTACCAATGATTTTTTCATTGCTGCCAGGATTCAGAACGTCAAGGGCACGGCACCACGACCATTCCACCCCCCATCCGCACGTGCACGACGACAAAGGGGCGGGCGGGGCTGAAATCCGCAAGAGCGGGACGCGCGAGATTAAAGTCGTTCGCCGTGTCCTGGCGGCCAACGACAGCATGGCTCGGCAGAACCGTAAACTGTTCGAGGAAAAGAATGTCTTCGTCCTGAACATGATGAGCAGTCCCGGTTCCGGCAAGACGACGATCCTCGAAAAGACTCTGGCGCGCATCATGCCGCACGTCCGCACGGCCATCATCGTGGGGGACATCTGCACCACCAATGATGCCGACCGCCTGGCGGTCAGCGGAGCGCCGGTGGTGCAGATCAATACCGACGAGTTCGGCGGCGACTGCCACCTGGCCGCGCATGTGATCGAGAAGGCCTTGGAGGGCATCGCGCTCGATGCTGTGGATCTGCTGATCGTCGAAAACATCGGCAACCTGGTGTGCCCGGCCGAATTCGATATCGGTGAGGACGCGCGGGTGGTGGTGCTGAGCGTGACCGAGGGCGAGGACAAGCCGGCCAAATATCCGCTGATGTTCCGCGAATGCGATGCCGCGCTGTTAAACAAGATCGATCTGCTGCCCTACCTCGATTACGATAAACAGGCCGCGATCGGTTTTATCCGCCAGGTCCACCCGGGAATGTCGATTTTCGAAATTTCCGCCAGCACCGAGGCCGGATTCGAGCCTTGGATAGAGTGGCTCAAGCGCAAAGTGACCGAAAAAATCGGCCCGCAGTAACCGGTTATTTCCGGAAGCGGCCCGCGCACACAATGCTATCGACAAAAGATGTGATGCGGCAACGGATCGGTTCGTTCATCGTGAGCGCGACAGGGCGGCCTGTTTAAAACCCGCCGGTCCCATTCAACCGGAAGCGGCTTGCAGTGTGCAAAAAAAAACCCGGCCGCCGGAAACGGGCCGGGTAAAAAAAGGACCAGGGTTATTTTGCGGCCACCTTGGCCATGAATTGATCCAGCAGGTTGTGCTGGTCTTCTTCGGTCACGAAACGGGGCAGGTTTTCAAGGGCCATTTCGGCCGCGGCGTCGACGATTTCCGCTCGCAGCCTATTGCGGGCCTGGAGGACGCGACCTTCCATTTTCTGCTTCGCGCCCTCGATGATCATCTGCCCCTGCTGCCGGGCTCCGTCGATAATGTCCTGCTTGCGGCGTTCGCCCATCTGCACGATGCGCTCTTTGATCTCCTCCAGACGCACCGTGCTTTCTTCCATCTCCGTCTGGGCCTCGCGTATCCGCAGCTGCAATTGATCCTTTTCCTCGGTCATGTTTTTGATCTGCAGCGCGATCTCTTCTCTCTTTTCGGAAAGAAAATTCTTGAGCGGGCGGTAGGCAAATTTGATGAAGACGGCTACCAGGATGATGAAATTCACCCATTTCATGATAATGTCGTACGTCGGGCGCCAGTCTGCGCCACCCTCGCCCTCGGTCGCCATGACCTGGACCGTGGTTGCCAGCAGGAATCCGCACGCCAACAGGGCGACAAGGACCGCAAGATAGATCTTTTTATTGCCGCGCTTCATTTTATGATAGCCTCCGATCCAGCAGTTTCTCCATCATGTCGTGGGCAATCGCCTCGGCTTCCTTTTGCACCGATTTCTTGGCCTCGGCCACCAGCGCGGTCAGTTCGCGATGGTTTGCCTGCGACAGCTTCTCGACTTCGTGGTGAGCTTCTCGGACGATTTCGTCCGCCTCGTGTTTGCCGGACTCCTCGATTTTATCCCGGATGTCATTGGCCGTATCGAGGACTTTCGTTTCCTGTTTCGCGATCTGTTTCAGCAGCTGGTCCACTTTCTGTCCGGCCGCCGTGGAATCCAGCTGGATTTTCTGGATGTGGGCTTCGCGTTCGTGCGTGACATCGCGCAAGGGCTGGATCATGATCCGATTGATGATAAACAGAAAGATCAGGAAAGTTATCAGCTGGATGAACAGGGTTTCATTGATCGTGATTAACGCAATGTTGCTGATGATCTGCATGGTTTCCGTCCGAATGATGTTGACGTGATCACTGTGCGTAAAAAGACCGCGACGAAGTGAAAAACAATCCTGGCGGCGCCGGTTAATCGGTTCGTAACAGCGGATTCAAATTTCAGCGCCGCCAGAGACGGCACCGGTCCGCACACCGTCACCCGCTGCCGGAAGAGTTTTTCGCCTCAGATGATGCCACCACGTTTTCCGCGACCGACGCCGGCCCGATCACTTGTCAGACGACAAAGAGAAGCAACAATGCGATAACCAGAGAGTAAATGCCGGTCGACTCGGCCACGGCCTGTCCCACCAGCATGGTCCGGGTCAGCAGACCGGCCTCTTTGGGATTGTGGCCGATTGCCTCACAGGCTTTTGCCGCCGTGATGCCTTCGCCGACACCGGGGCCGATCGCACCGAGCCCCATTGCAATTCCTGCCCCTAAAAACGCCGCTGCCTTGACGAGATCTGCACCTTCGATGGCCATGTTATCCTCCTGATTGAATCATTTGTTTTTCTGATAAGCAGAAAAGACTCGCTATCATCCGTCTGCCTGAACACTGAATTCATGTGCTTTTAATGAAACGCCTCAATTGGCGAATTAAACGACGAAGATCAGAACCAGCGCAATTACCATGGAATATATCGCGGTCGATTCGGCAACCGCCATGCCGACCAGCATCGTGCGCGTGAGATCGGTCGCAAAGGAGATGTTGCGCGCGATCCACTTCACCCCGCCGCTGGAGGCGATGCCCTCACCGATCCCCGGGCCGATGGCGCCCAGGCCCATGCACAGGCCGGATGCCAGCAAGGCAATTCCGGGTGCCAGGGCCTGGGAGGGATCGAACTTCTTGAAGATCAGGATAAAGCTGACGAGAAGGCCTAATATGGCGGGTGTCTGGGTGACGGCTTGGCCGAGCAGCATGACGTTGGTGACCGGCGTGACCGTCAGCGGCTGCCGGGCGATGCCCTCACAACTGGCCTGGGCGACGACGCCGCCCCCGATGCCCGAGCCGATCGCCGAAAGTCCGGCAGCCAGCCCCGCGCCCAGCACGGCCGCCCAGGTCGGGTTCACCGGTTTGGCCGAAAAATTCGAAAACAACAGGATAAACGATACCACCAGGGCAAAGATCGAGGGCGTCTGGCACACCGCCGATCCGATCAGCATGTTGGTGGTCAGCCGCCCCTGCATGGCCGGTTGGCGGGCCATGCCGATGCAGGCCGCGCCGGCCGGCATTCCCGAGCCGATACCGGCCCCGATGGCCCCGAAGCCCATCGAGATGCCGGCGGACAGCAGCGCCGCGACCGTCACATAGGATCCGGCATGGAAATTCGAGAACAGCAGGATCATGGCGACGACCAGCGCGAAAATCGACGCCGACTCGGCGATCGCCTGGCCCACCAGCATGGTCTTGAAAATGTCGCCGGAAATTTGCGGGTTGCGTGAAATCGCGGACGTGGCCTGGCCCGCGGTATAGCCCTCACCGATGGCCGCCCCGATGGCGCCGAAGCCTATGGCGATACCGCCGCCCAGAAATGCCGCCAGTTTGACCCAGAACTGTAAATCTTCCATAGGTTATTTCACCTGTACAGAAATGTAGACCAATGTCAGCATCGTAAAGACAAACGCCTGGATGGTACCGACAAAGAGGCCGAAAAACGCGTTCAGGAAAGGCGGCAGAAGCACGCTGTAGGTCAGGTAGGAGACCACCAGAATGATGATTGAGCCGCCCATGATGTTGCCGAAGAGACGGAAGGACACCGAGACGACCTTGGCCAGTTCGCCGATCACGTTTAACGGCATCATGAAAAACACCGGTTGGAAGTACTCTTTGAGATAATCCTTGAGCCCCTTGGATTTGATTCCGGCATAGTGTGCGATGAAAAAGCCCATGAGACCCAGGCTCAAAGGCGTGTTCAGGTCCTTGGTCGGTTCTTCCAGGTGCGGGATGAGCCCGATCCAGTTGCTCAGCAGCAGAAACATGAAAAGGGCGCAAATGAGAGGCGCGTAGGTTTTGGCTTTTTCCTTGCCCAGGGCATCTTCGGTCAGGGTGTAGAACTGGGAGACGAACAATTCCCCCATGACCTGAACGGGCCGCGGAAGGATCGCCTTTTTCCGGCCGGCCAGGTACCCGAAGGCGAGCAGCATCGTGACCACGATCCAGGTCATGACGATCAGCTCGAGATTCAGGGTGATAGGGTAGCCGAAGACCGTGATGATCAGCTGGTGTATTTTGCCGAGTTCTTCCATACCTGCTGTGTCCTAAATCCTTTTTTCGGGTGCCATCCATGAAGCGCTGATAATATGATCAGCCAGAATAGCCAACTGCACCATGAAGAGGCCGACGATCGTCGCGATCAGGTTGAACCGGTCATATTTGATGGCCACGAACAGGGGCACGGCCATCAGGGCAAATCTCACTGCGATGGAGCCCAGGGAGATCCCGAATGTTTGTCTTTGAGATTTGCCGTTGCGCCAGGAGAGGGTTTCGCCGATGATAACGAAGTTGACGATGCTGAAAAAGGTTCCCAGGATCAGGCCCTTGCCGATGGCGTCGCGGCCGAAGAGGATCAGCGCCAAACCGATCAGCACCGCCGCGGCCATGGCGCCCGAACAGTACCTTTTCTGGGTGTCTCTCACCGACTCCATCATCTATTCGTCCGATTGGTCTTTATTATCCGGATTGTCGTTTAGAACATCGGTGATCTGGCGATAGACGGTGACGCCGCCGCCGATCACGCCCAGGATCGTGAAAACAGTTACGAAGACGCCCTTTGTGCCAATCCACTTGTCCAGGTAGAGTCCGACAAAAAAACAGAACACGACGCAGCCGGCCATCGTCAGGCCGATCTGCATGACTACGGTCAAATTTTCAACCCAGGAGCGATTTTTGCCATAATTGAAGAACATGGAAGCGCTCCCTTTGACAAGCGGGCCTTGTCGGCACTTTTTACGAGAGTCAACCAGATACCACAAAAGAAAAAAAAAGCAACCGTTATTTATACCTAAAGTGCTTATTAAATAAAGAATTTAGTTCAGTTAATACGCTTTGTTCAACCCATGAACGCACTAAAAATTGTGTTACCGCCTTGCCTGTAAAGGGGAGGATTTCCCCGGCGAAAAATATTGATATTTAAAAACGATACGGTTAGGATGATGTCTACGGGGAGTTTTCTGCGGATATTGGATCAACCACACAACGGTTCAGAGGGAGGTCACCATGGCCGTGTTGACGATCTCCAGGCAATTCGGGGCGGGCGGCATTACCTTGGGGAAAAGGGTTGCCAAGAGACTGGGGTACAGCTTCTACGACGATGAAATCATCCGGATGGTCGCTAAAAAAGCCAACGTTTCCGACCAGTGGGTCGAGTCGATGGAAAAGGAGGCCGGGGGAAAGCTCGAGCGGTTTATTTCGGGCCTGGTGTCAAAGAGTTTTTTCGAGCGCCTCTTAGACGACCGGCACGGCTACATCGATGAAGAAATATATGTCGATCTGCTGCACAAGATCATCACGAAAATAGCCGCGGAGGGCAATGCCGTCATTCTCGGGCGCGGCAGCCAGTTTATCCTCAAAGAGGCGCCGGATGCTTTTCACATCCTGCTGGTGGCGGACAGGGAATACCGCATCAAGTTCATCGAAGAAAAATACGAGCTGTTTACCAAACACGCGGTCCAGACGATCAACAGCGAAGATAAAAGAAGGACCAGCTTATACCGCAAATTCGGAAAAGAGGATTACGACAATTGGGTCCATTATCATCTGATCCTCAATATGAGCCGCGTCGGTCTGGATGCGGCTGAAAAGCTGGTCTGCAAACTGGTTCAGCCCTCATAAAATACCATCGCGCCGACCGGCACGTGCACTGGTCGGCGCGATGGCCCATTTCACTCTCTCCGGTGACTTCTTACGGGGTCACCAGGTCCATAACGAGTTTGACCGCGGTCGGCAGGGGAACCCTGGCCATGTTCAACACCAGGTTATAGAGGGCCGGATCGTCATAATCGGTCTTGCCGATTTTTCGATAGAGGTTGAGCCGGCGCTTGTCTTCCCGGGTGACGATTTGAGCGGCCCGGCTATCGGAAAAATCGTAGTGTTCCATCATGAACCGGGTGCGGTTTTCAAAACTGTTGAGCAAGAGGATGTGGTAGGCGTCGGGGTGGTCGTTTAAAATGTATTGGCTGCCGCGGCCTAAAATGACGACGTTGCCTTCCTCGGCAATCTGGGCGATGATGACCACCAGGTAGTCCAGGTAAAGCCTTTCGTCCAGATACCCGCGCTCATCTTTGAGAATGCGGTCCACCAGGCGTTTGGAAACCATGCTGGAAACGACCCGCGACAACTTGCCGCCGGCTTCCTTTTCAATCGACTCGACCCAGTGCGGGGACACGTTGGCGGCCTCGGCCACCATCTGAATGATGTCGTCATCGGCGAACGTGTAGCCCAGTTTGTCGGCGATCATTTTTCCAACGGTCTTGCCTCCCGCGCCGAATTGCCTCGAAATGGTAATTACCGCCATTAATTCCTCCTGTGGTGTTATAATTTTTCCGGCGGAATGAGCAGCGTCGGATAGGCCGACTTCTCGGCGATGTTGCGCGGCACGCTGCCGAGCCATCGCTCCACCAAGCTGGCTTTTGCGGACGATCCCATGACGATCAGGCTCGCCTGGCATTCGCGCGCCGCCTTCTCGATCTCCTGCTCCGGGTTGCCGACGTAAACGTGCGACCGCGCGGCTATTCCATTGGCTTCGAATCTTTCACAAATCTCATCGAGCCGACCGCGCATTTTCTTGCGCGTCTTCTGGATCGCCATCGCCGAACCGCTGAGCTCTTTTGGCTCGGCGACATGCACGACATGAATTTCCTTGATGATATCCTTCAGCTCTTTCAAAACCTCGACGGCCTTCAGGCTGGCCGGCGACCAGTCGGTGGCCAGAACGGGCCGCTCGAAAGGCATTTCCAGGGCGAAAGAGGTTTCCGACAGGTACTTGTAGACCAGCACGGGCCGGGCCGTCCGGTGCAACAGTTCGGTGACGTCCGAGCCGGCATACAATTGTTCGATGACGCCCTTTTGCGACCGCCCGATGACGATCAGATCGGCTTCCTCCTTCTGGGCGGCCTTGATCACCTCGCCCACCAGGCTGCCGACCACGATGTAGACCCCGACCTCCATGCCCTGCTCGAAAAGGTTCTCCGCCCAGTCGATAAAACGGATATTGGCGGTTTCGCGCAGCCGGACCTCCGCCGCCTTGTTGTATCCGGTGCCGCGGCGCATGGCCACCCGCTCCCTTTCGATGACGTTGACGAATACCACATGTTCGAGGTCGGCCTTGCGCAGGCTCAACAGCGATTGGAGCGCGTCCAGGCCCAACTCCTCGAATTTGGTGACAAACAGCAGCTTTTTAATTTTCATGGCAGGTGTCGTCTTTTGTCCCGGGTGCGCTCGCTGCATCAACCGATAATTTTTTTGATGGCCGCGGCCAACTCTTCGGCATCGACCGGTTTTTCGAGATAGGCTTCGGGCTCGGGGACCGTGGCATCACCGAATTCCGTCAGGACCTTTTGAGACCGTAGAAAAGACTTTTCGGCAATGCCGGACAAAATGATGATGGGGATGTGTTTCAGGTTCTTGTCCGTTTTGAGTTCGCGATACAACCGGATGCCGCTTTCGCGGGGCATGAGGACATCGAGGATGACCAGGTCCGGTTTTTCCTGCCGGGCCAGATTTTTGCCCTCCTCGCCATTGGCGGCAACCAACGGCGCATACCCGTGTTCTTCGAGCACCGTCACGTTAAACAGGCGGACATCCGGGTCGTCGTCGACGACCAGAACTTTTTTACCCATGGTGATCCTCCTTGTCTATAATTTTTTATGTTCCGTCCTTAAACGGCCCTTTTCGAACGTGAAAAAAATTACCCGTTCCCGAACCGGAAACTGATCGGTGCCCGGTGTGAAAAAGCAAATGGGCACCCCCAGTGAAGAAGTTGGCTCACCGGCCGGAGTTCGACGGGGTGTCAGCGGCGGTCTCAAAGGGCAGATGAACGCTAAAGGTCGTGCCTTCGCCCAGCCTGGAGGCCACCTCGATCCGGCCGCCGTGTTCCTCGACGAGCTTGCGGGTCACCATCAGGCCGAGGCCCGTGCCCCGATGCCCCTTCGTACTGAAAAAAGATGTAAACAGCCGGTCCTGGACCTCCGGGTTCATGCCGGCGCCGTTGTCGCAAACATCGAACCGGATCGTGTGGCCGCCCTCGAGACGCGAGGCGATGGCGACCTGCCACTTCTTATGGGTGTCTTCATCGAACAAGCAGGCATCGATGGCGTTGGTCATGAGGTTGAGCAGCGCGCTGTGAATGATGCGCGGATCCATCGACACGCGCGAAATCGCAGGATCGAGCGACCGCCTGATTTCGACCCGTCCCTCCCGCGCCTTTTCATTCAGAAGCTCGGCCACCTCCGCGGCCACTTCGTTCGGGTAGCAGTCTTCGAATTCGGGCTCTCTTTCCTTGGAGTAGGTCAACAGGTCGAGCACCAGTTCCGATGTGCGCCCGATGTTGCGCTTGATCATGTCCCAACCGCTTTTGAGCTTCGCAGTATCGTCTTTTTTAATTCCCAAGTCAACTAGATAGCTGCCGCCCTTGAGCCCGTGCAAGATGTTTTTCAGGCCATGGGCCAAACCGGCCACGGTCTGTCCGACGGCCGCCAGCCGCTCGGCTTTGAGCAATTCGCGTTCGAGGCGCTTGATCTCCCGCAGGTCCTGGAAAAAAGCGACACTGCCCATTTCGCGGTCCTTTTCATGCAGAATCGATCCCGAAAACCGCACCGGAATGGTGTCGCCGGTTTCAGACACGATCGAGGTTTCCTGCCAGGGAAAGTCGCGCGCCGCATTTTCTTTAGTCACGCCGCTCACGAACAGATCGGCGATTTCCGGCGTGTAGAGTTCCTGAATCTGCATCCGGTCGAGAACGAGCTGATGGGGATAGCCGAAAATCTTCTCCGCGCCCGGATTGTAAATGACGATTTTAAATTTTTCGTCGGTGGCCACGATGCCGTCATTGGAGCTGCGGATCAACTTGCCCTGGAAGTTCGAGCGCCGCCGGATCTCGCGCGTTGCCGCCTCGATCTTGTGCTCGAGGGTGGTGGTGTACTCGCGCAGCTGCCGCTTGATGGATATCTTTTCCTGCGCGCGTTTGAGGGCGATTGTGAGCTGTTTGTCCCGCACCGGCTTGTTGATGAAGTCCGATGCGCCGTAGTGCAGGGCCTCCACGGCCGAGTCGATGTCGCCGTGACCGGTGATGATGATCACCTCGGTTTCGTCACTGAGTTTTTTGACTTCCCGCAGGACTTCGATCCCGTTCATGCCCGGCATTTTGATATCCGTCAGGACGAGTTCGGGGGTTTCGCGGGTGAAAATAGCCAAGGCTTCTTCGCCGCTCGACGCGGTCTGCACCTCGTAGCCGTCGGCCCGCAGGGAAATGCCGAGCACCCGCAGTATATCGGGCTCGTCATCGACGAGCAGTATCCGGTTCATTTATCTTCGGTTAGCCTCGCAACTGGAAATTTCAGTTTGAACGTGGTGCCCTCTCCGATTTTACTGTCGATCTCGATGGTGCCGTCGTAGTCTCTGACAATTCCGTAGCTGATGCTCACGCCCAGGCCGGTCCCCTTGCCGACATCCTTGGTGGTGAAAAAGGGTTCGAACAATTTGGCCATGACCTCCTCGCTCATGCCGATGCCGGTGTCGGTCACGGAAACCGACACGAAGCCGTTTTCGGCAAAGGACTTGATCTTGAGCCGCTTGGGCGCATCGCCGTTCTTTGCCCGAGCCTGTTTTTCGTCCATGGCATCGACGGCATTGGTAACCAGGTTGATGAACACCTGTTCCAGCCGGTTGTGATCGGCCATGATGGGCGGAATGTGCGGGTCGAGGTCGAGGACGAGTTCGACCTGGTGAACGCGCAGCTGATGACCGAGGACCTTGAAAACATCGCGGATCGGATCGTTGATATCGACCTTGTTGCGGGTCGCACTCGACTGCCGCGCAAAATCGCGCATATGCTGGATGATGGCCGCCGCGCGCTGGACGTTTTTCCCGATGTCGGCCGCCATCGACTGCAGGTCGCCCTCGCCGATGGGCTGGCCCCGATCGATCATCTTGAGGAAAAAATCGGCGCACACCTGAATGACATTGAGCGGCTGGTTGATTTCATGGGCGATGCCGGCCGCCATTTGCCCCAGGGTGGTCATCTTGCTGGCCTGGATCAGCTGGGTTTCCTTTTCGACGCTTTCGGTGATATCGGTCGTGGAGGCGATCACCACCTCGCTCTCACCATAGCGGGCGCGGCTGATATTGACGTTGACGTAAAACGGGCGATGTCCCCTGCGGTAGTGCTTGCGCTTGGCGAAGAGCAGGGACTTGTCGAGCGGGAGATTTTGCAGCGCCCGGGTCAGCTCCTCGTCGCTGTCTCCGAGTTCCAGGAAGTGAAGTCCGCGCATCTCTGTGCGCGGATACCCGTAGCTGTCCAGGGCTCTTTGATTGACGTCGCGGATCCGGTGGGTCTGGGCGTCCAGGATGAAAATCGGGTGGGGATCGCTGTTGAACAGGGTGCGGTACTTTTCTTCGGATTTGATGTACTGCTCCTGCAGCATCGCGTTTTCGATGGCCACGCCGATCCGGTTTCCGATCAGCTCCAGCACGTCCTGCTGCGCATAAGTGAAGTGGCCCGGTTTTTGACTGCCGATCCGGATCACGCCGAAGGTTTTTCTCTCCTCCGCGCGGATGGGAATGTAGGCCAGCGAGGCGAGCTTGTTTTCTTCCAGGAAGCAGATTTCATCGGAGCAGCCCTCGGGCAAGTTTTCGTACACCGTAAACCGGTTTTTTTGGGCCACCTGGTGAATGAGGCTGCTGTCGTCGAGCACGCGGATCTTGAAACAGGCTTCCTCTGAAAAACCATACCCGTAGCGCAGGTGGAACTTGCCGTCATTTTCCAGCATGTAGATGCAGATGCCGTCGGCGCCCAGAAAATCCATCACGATCTGGATCGCCTTGTAAATGCCCTCGTCGAATCTTTCCGAGGTGTTCAGGGAGGTGTAGATCGAACACAGGGCGCTCAACTCCCGCGTGTGCTGCTCCCTTTCTTCTTCCGCCTTTCTGTCTTCGGTTTTGTCCCAGAGCGTTTCAATCGCCCCGGCGACTTTTCCATTGGGGCCCTTGATCGGCGACGCGGTGAACCAGATCCATTTGCCGCTCCGGCCGAAATGCGGGAAGAAGGCTTCGGCCTCATAGGCGCCTTCGATCAGGCTCGATTTGCGCCATTTCGTCCCGTAGAGTTTTTTGATCTGGTCTTCGTCGATCTGATCCAGGATGACATCGGCCATGGTCGAGCGTTCATTGTGGTAAAAGGGTTTCCACTGCCGGCGGGTGCCGACCATTTCGTCGGCGCTGAAACCGGTCAGTCTTTCCAGCGCCTTGTTCCAGTGGGTAACCAGGTGATTGTCGTTGATGACGAAAGTCGGTATCGTGCTGCCCTGGATGATCTGGGTCATCGTTCTTTCGCTCTCGGCCAGGGCGCGGGCCGTGTCGGTCAGCAGCCGGTTGTGGCGGTCCCGGTCCTGCTCGGCATTCTTGTCTTCGGTTTTGTCCCACAGGGTTTCGATGGCCCCGATGATCGTCCCGTCAGGGGCCTTGATCGGGGCGGCCGTAAACCAGCACCACTTTCCGTCCGGGCCGAGGTCGGGGAAAAAATATTCGGCTTCGTAGGCATCCTCGATGAGGGCCGATCGGCGCCAGGAAGTGCCGTAGAGGTCCTTGATGGCCTGCTCATCGGCCTGGTCCAGGATCACGTCCGCCATGGTGGGGCGCTCCTTTTCCCAGAAAGGGGTCCACTGCCGGTTGGTGCCGACGATGTCCAGTGCCGGAGTTCCCGACAGCCGCTCCATGGCTATGTTCCAGTGGGTGACGATATGATTTTTGTCGATGACAAAGGTGGGCATCGTGCTGCCCTGAATGATTTGGGCCAGCGTGCGCTCGCCTTCGATCAACCCTTTTTCGATTTCGAGGTAGCGTTCATTGCGCTTTTTGATCACTTCGGCCAGGCGCTCGGCGAATTTCTCGAAAAGCGGCAGAATCGACGGACAGTCAGCCTGGTGGTGCTTAAGTTCCCTCAGGGCCAGATGCTTCTCCCGTTCGAGCTGCAGCGAACTCCAGATGGCCCGGGCTTCGATGTGGTCGATGAGTTCGACGCCGTCGGGTTTGGTTTTCTGGACCGTATCGCCGAGGGAAACGTCATCGGTCATTTCGATCAGGACCTGCAGGTTCTCCAGCCGGTAAAGATCGTGGTAATCGCGGGTCGTTAAGATTCCCAGGCTTTTGGCCAAAAGGAGTCCCTCGGCGTGGGGATTGATATCGGCGACACCCAGAACATTGGGACTGCGGTCCAGAAAATTTTTGTCGTACAGGTATTCGAGAAAAATTTTACAGAAACGGCCCCCGCCGATGATCGCGATGTTGGAATCCAGCAGGTTTTCGATCATAGCGAATCCGCCGTTGTTGTGTGCGCATCGGTCCGCAAAATGGGTGAAGGGATGCCGGCGCCCGTTTCGTAAAGATTGCAAAGGGAGGTGAAAGCGCCGGGCTTCCGGGCGATAACACCACGATAGAAGGCCCTTTTCATCTCAGGGCACCAGCAGCACCGGCAGTTCGGAGAGTTCCGCCACGCGGTGGGAAACACCGCCCAGCCAATACTCCTGGAACCAGTCTTTGCCGGTGCGCCCCATGACAATCAGGGTGGCTTTCTGCTCCCGCGACTGCTGCAGGATCTCCGCGACCGTCTTGCCGGCGGACAGGTAGGATTCGGCGCTCAGGCCCGCCGCTTCGAGGCGCCGGCAATACGCCTCCAGCCGTATATTGCTCTCGCCTTCGATTTTCTTCAATGCCGCCACATCCAGGCCCTTGGAAATCTTGGCACCGATGTTGTGGACCACCACGACCGTGGCGGACAAGCCCTTGAACGACGTGATCAGTTCCAGGGCGTTCTGGGAGGGCTGCGACCAGTCGGTGGCCAGCAGCGGCCGGTCGAAAATATGATCGTTCACCCGCGTCAACACCTCTCCGGCCCATTCGTATTGCACCATGTATTTGCCCATCATGACCGGCAGGGGGCTGCGACGGATCACATCGAGCACGTGCGAGCCCACATAGACTTTTTCGAAGGCGGTTCTTTTTTTTCGGCCGGTGACGATCAGGTCCACCTTCTCCTCTTCGGCCACGGCCAGGATCCGGCCGTTCAGGCTGCCGGTCTCGATCCGGACCTTGCTCTGCAGGCCCTTGGAGGAGATCAATTCCTGCCACTGCTCCAGGCGCAGCCGGGCGACTTCTTCCAGCCGCTCGGCCTCTTCCTTCAGGTAGCCCCCATAAGGCACGAAGGCCACTTCCTCGCGCGGGATGACGTAGGTCAGAACGACTTCTTTCAGGCCGGCCTTTTTCAATTCCAGGACAGCTTCGAGGGCATTCAAGGCCAGATCACGGAACCGGGTGTGAAAGAGGATTTTTTCGATTTTCATGGCGCCCGCTCCTGTGGTTAAAAGAAAATCAACGTGACGAGTAGGAAGGTGGGAATCAAAAACACCAGGGAATACCGCAGAATATACCCGAAAAAACTCGGCATCGGCGTGCCGGCCTCTTCCGCGATGGAGCGTACCATAAAGTTGGGGGCGTTGCCGATGTAGCTGACCGCCCCGAAGAACACCGCTCCGGCCGAAATGGCCTCGAGATACAAGGCTTTTTCGGTCATCAGCAGTGGCACGGCCTCGGCCTCCAAAGCCCCCGCGAAGAAGCTGCCCAGGGCGGTGTTGAAAAAGGTGAGGTAGGTGGGGGCATTATCCAGGAAACTGGACAATGCGCCGGTCACCCAGAAATAATGGGCCGGCCGGCTGACGCTTCGTATCAGAAACGCCAGGTCGCCCTTGAGGCCGGCCTTGAGGATGAGCAGACACGGGATCATCGTGATAAAGATGCCGATGAAGAGATAGGCGACCTCGAGGATCGGAAACCAGGTAAAATCATTGTCCTCGCGGACTTTTATCGAGGTGGTCACCAGTGAAAGGATGCCCATTGTCACCAGCAGCCCGTCGCGCGCCAGATCCTGGTATGACAGGTGGATACCGAAAATCTGGAAGTGGCCCCACTCCACCACTCCGCTCATTAAAACCGATCCGACGATGCCGGCCAGGAAGATGAAGTTGTGCACGCCTTCCAGTTTGAGGGGCTCCTTGACGCCGTCATCGGGAGCCGTGACTTCCTCCTTGCGGAAAGCCCACAGATCGAGAAAGAAGTAGACCGTCAGCAGAACGCCCGCAACCGTGAGCATGTGAGGCAGGATCTTCATGGTCCAGAAAAAGGAGACGCCGTGCAGGAAGCCGAGAAACAGCGGCGGATCGCCCAGGGGTGTCAGCGACCCGCCGGCGTTGGCCACCAGGAAGATGAAGAAGACCACCATGAACGTGCGATTCTTGCGATGGGCATTGGCCCGCAAAAACGGACGAATCATCAGCATGGCCGCACCGGTCGTGCCCATCCAGGAGGCCAGGGCCGTGCCGATCAGCAGCATCAGGACATTGACCAGGGGCGTTCCGCGCAGGCTTCCGCGCAGCAGGATGCCGCCCGAAACGGTGTAAAGCGACCAGAGCAGAATGATGAACGGGATGTAATCCACGATGATGATGTGCAGGATCTCATACAGCGCGAGGCCCCTGAAAGCCAGCAGGAACGGAATGGCGAGCGTTGCGGCCCAGAAGGCGGAGACCTTGCCGAAATGATGGTGCCAGAAATCAGGGGCCAGGAGCGGGAAAAGGGCAATGGAGAGCAGCATGCCGGCAAAGGGGGCGCAGCTCCAGAGGGGCAGCAC
>JBAPSB010000282.1:0-8822 GCA_049281435.1 Desulfobacterales bacterium | reverse complement strand
CAATGGGTACAACGGGCGCATAGGCATCTTCGAGGTGCTCGAGGTGGACCGGGCCATGGAAGAGTTGATTTCCGCCGGTGCCATTCACAGCAGGATCCAGGAAATCGCGGTCAAGGCGGGAACCAGTCTGATGTTCAAACAGGCCCTTAAAAAAGTGGCCGGCCAGGTCACTTCGATCGAAGAAATCCAGCGGGTGGTGGCCAATGCCTAGTTTCAGCTACAAGGCCATCGATGATGCCGGAAAGATTTTACGGGGCAACGTCATCGCTCTGGGCGAAAAAGATGCGGAACTGCGAATCGCCCAGGAGGGCCTGACGCTGATTACACTCCAAAAGCTCAAGGACCGCTTCCTGGACAATGTGTTCAGCCGTCTTACGGTCAAGCCGCGACTTCTGATCGAATTGTATCGACGGCTCTCGCAAACGCTTGAAATGGGACTTCCCATCATCACGGCCCTGGAAGAAAATGCAAAGGTGCTGCCCTCCCGGACGCTTAAAAAAACACTCAGTGAAATCCGGCTGTTCATCGAAAACGGCCACAGCCTGCACGATTCCATGTCGCATTTTCCGAAGATCTTCAGCAAGCTCGATCTGGGCATCATCCATATGGGCGAACAGACCGGCGTCATGCCCAAGTGTTTGAACGAGATGGCCGATTTTCACGAATGGAAGGAAGATATCCGCTCGACGATCATGAAAGCGGCCATCTATCCTGCCTTCGTACTGCTGGCCCTCGGGGTGGTCATCGGCGTCTGGGTCGGGTACGTGTTGCCTCAAATGGCCGTACTTCTGAAGGAAATGGGCGTCGTCATCCCGGCCGCCACCCAGGTCGTGTTGACGGTCAGTAATTTTATCAGAGCCTACTGGGCCGTTTTGATCGGCGGGATCGCTGCGGTGGCCGCTCTATTCATCATCGTTCAGAGAAATCGCACGGGGGCGGTTGTCATTCACAAGTACTTACTGCGCGTCCCCTTGCTGGGGCAGGTCGTTCAAAACATCGCCCTGGCGCGCATGTGTCACTATTTTTCAACCATGTACAAGGCCGGCATGTCGATCGGTGTCATTTTCGAGATTCTCGCCGATGGCGTGCTGGGCAACAAATACCTGGAGTTCCGCTTGTATGCGGCCTACCAGGAAATTCAGCTCGGCCGCGGAATTGCGGAGAGTTTCGAAAAAACGGGCGGGTTTCCGCTGCTTCTGGTCGGCGGGATCAAAAACGGTGAAACGACCGGCACTCTCGATGACACGTTCGCCCGCCTGGGAGATTTTTACGACAAGGAAGTCAAAAGAACGGTGCAGGCGCTGCTCGGCAGTATCGAGCCCCTGACGATTATTCTTTTAGGAAGCGTGTTCGGCCTGATCATCCTTTCGATCCTTCTGCCGCTTTACGATGTCTTCAGCGATCTGGGCAAAGCGTACTGAGAGAAGGGGGGTGCGCCCGTCGGCGGCGAGTTTCAGTCGCACTCGCGACGGCGGCTTATCCAAGGGGAGGCGTCCGCCTGTGCGTTCAGGGGTAGACCTTCCGGGTTCGGGGTTGTCGGCATAGCAGCACTCACCATGTAATTTCCGCTTTTAACCACCATGGCCATACCCACCACGATAAATGAAAATCGGTTGTGTTTTGCTTCAGCTGGATTTCTTTCTCCCCTACTATGATCTGCGACCGGCCGGATCCTATGTCAATGCCGTTCATTTTGTAGGGGCACGGCATGCCGTGCCCCTACGCCTATTGAAGAGTCCTTTAGCGGCGCATAGGCCTCTTGCATCTGCCTATTTGCTCGAGTGGGCGCCCCTGCCACAAACATGATACCGTGGATATGGCTGGAACTCTCATGACATGCCCCACGGATTAACTATTTTTATTTTCGGATTAAACGTAAATTCAAGGAAGATTTATGGTAAAGCCGCGACCGGCGAGGGCGAGCGGGGTGGGCGGACTGGAGGGGACAATGGCGCCGCCGCCGCCGGCGCCGCTGCGGATGTCGACTTGAGTGCCCGATAGAATGCTGTACGTACCGCCAGCGCCGTTGGTGAGAAGCCCCAGGTCGCTGCCCTGCGTCCGGTTGTGGACGTAGACGGTCGCGCCGGAGTTGTTGTTGACCGCCAGCGCAAGATATTCGCAAATTTCACCGTAGAGCAGGTTCTCGCCCAGGTAGACGACCAGGTCATCAAAGACATCAATCGGCGGATATCTCAAATAATTGGGGGACCCATCGGTGTTGTCACCCTGGTGGGTACCGGTGCCAATACGATCGAAGAGGTTTCCGTCACCGTCGGCATCTCTGACACCGGCGCTGACAAGAATAGCGGCCGTCTGAAAAGAGGTGGCCGCACCATCGGCATCCACGACGGCCGGGCCGCCCGCGAGGCCCGCCCGCAGCGAAGTGCAACTCGTCGCCCGGTCGGTCCCCAGGGTGCCGTTCAGCGCATACTTCAGGATGCGCTTGTTCGGATCGGTGGGAAGTAGTTTAAGGGTTTGGTAGGGTAGGTTGCCGGTGGATGCACCGCTGTTTTCATTGCCGTTCGCGCTGGTATCGGCCCAGGGCAGCCGCCCGTTGATTCCGGCAAAGCTGACCAGGGCGGCTTCGGCCTGTTTCAGGTAGTCGATGGTCTCGTTGCGCGCCTTGCGTTGGGAGAGGATGCCCATCACCGATATCCCGCCGCCGGCCAGCAATCCGATAATGACCATCACGATGGCAATTTCGATCAGCGAAAATCCGCGCTGCTGCGTGAACAGGCCATGGAAGAATCGCTGCCGGATCGGCGGTTTCATATGTGTCGTGGTCAATTAGATTCTGCAGTCTAATGGGCTTTAAGACAAAGAGTGTGACAGGGCCGATAACGCCTAAAACGCCATATACAGGATGCCGACCGTTGTTCCCGCCGTGTAGGCCGCATTGCCGACGATCGACCCCGAATTCCAGGTCCCGTTATCGAATTTCTGATCGATCTCGAGGCACACCTCGGCGGGTATGTTGGAAAACATGAAGTAGTGTCTGGCCGTTCCCGGTCCCGGATCGACCCACTGCAGACGCACCGTGCCCCCGAAGGCATGGCTCGGATATTCAGTGGTGCCGTTGTAGTCACCGGCGATCAGTTCGGCGCGCACCAGATCCCGGAAGACCTCATAGGTTTCGGCCGTCGTCTCGATCAGGCCGTTGCCGTTGCCTTCAGCGTCGGCTCCCGGCGGAATGGCGGCTTGATTTTCATCGCCGGGATACATGCCGTATTTGTCGTAAAATCCCATCACCGCGGCCCTTAGTTCATCCGCTTGCTTGACGACGCGTTTCACTTTGGCATTGTTGATCATACCCTGCGCCTTGAGCACCCCGCCGATCAGAAGTCCGATGATTACCATGACGATGGCGATCTCCACCAGAGTGAAGCCGGCTTGGGAGTTTTTAACTTTATTAAGATTCAGCATTTTTCTTCGTCCTTTTCGACTAAAGTTAAAAAATGGTCCTCGTAAAGAAAAGACATTGTAAGCAAACTTGATGCCAATGTGATATTTCGGGCTCTGCATCTTTGGCGCGCAAAGTCGACCACGCGCTGAGATCGTGCGGTCCGATTGCTTCCTCGCCGGCATCGACGGCACCGCCCGTCACAGGAAGTGTTTGGTCAGGCGCGGTCAATATAATGACGCAGATCGTCATAAAACTTGTGCAATGCCTATAAAGCACAACCAGGAAATCAGTCGGCTAAAGCTTCAGGTCGATTAACTGACTTTTTTTATGTAGGGCGTCAGAAAAATCACCAGTTCGCTGTTTTCATACGACTCCTCGCCGCGACCAAAAAGGTATTTGAGAACCGGCAGTTGGCCAAACCATGGCAGGCCCTGTTTGTCGAGGGACTTTATCTGGCTGATCAATCCGGCCAGCACCACCGAGCGCCCTTCCCGGACGCGAACCGTCGTGGCCAGCTCCTGAAGATCGATGATCGGGTTGGATATCGACTGGGTAAGGGCGGCCGTCAAGGGCAGTTCGACCTCTACTTCATCCTTGATGCGCGTGATGGTCGGTACGATCAGCAGCGACACGATGCCGTCCTTGGAAATCTGCGGCGCCAGGCCGAGCTGCAGGCCCAGAACTACGCGTTTGATGGAGGAGCGATAGGTGATGGTGTTGGTTTCCAGGTCCTGATCCACCCCGCTGATATCGCCGAAAGGGAATTGAAACCCCACCGTCAACACGGCCGACTGACCGTTCATGACGGTCAGGTGCGGATTTGACAGCACCGACACTTCCCCTTGCGTTTTCAAAAAATCGATCACCGCGCTGAAAGCGGATTGGTCCGCCAGGGCGATGGTGCTGCCGCCGTTTAAAAAGAGATCGAAATAGTCCGGCATGAAACCGGCGTCGGATTTGAAAAGAACCTGCAGATTGGTCCAGTCGATTCCGTATTTATTGGCGTCGTTGAGTTTGACCTCCATGATTTTCGCCTCGATAAATACCTGCCGGTGCAGCGATTCCACCAGGGAATCCAGAAAGCTCACCATGGTGCTTATCCGCGTGGGGGTATCCGCCATATAGACAATGCCGGCGTTGCGGTTGATTTGCAGCACGCCTTCAGGCGATTTGAGCACTTTCAACGCCTCTTCGACCCCGGTCCAGACGTCGTTTCTCTCCGCCGAACGCTGAGCTTTGACCTGAAATTTTCCGGCCACGCCGGCGCCTTCCAAACTGGTGGACAGCATGTCTCCACCGATGTCGATCTCGGTCTGGCCGCCCATGTCCAGATAGTCCAGGTTGTAGATTTTTTCTTCGAACCGTTTGACATCCAGAGACCCGTTTTCGATTTTCCAGGCATAACCGGATCCTTTGACGACCACCGTATCCAGCGTCTCCTGCAGGGTGGCGTTCTTCAGGCGCACGGTTACCGGTCTTGTCAGATCGATTCCCGATTCGATCGACAGATTATAATTTGTATCGGTCACGATCGCATTCAATACGGCTCCTAAGGGCGCGTTTTCGAACAACAACGAATAAAGCCGTGTCTCTTCGACCAGATCGCGGGCAATCGGTTCCATTTTCTCCGCAAACGGCGGTGGACCCGGCGGTTCGATAACCTTTTCCCGCCGCAGCATTTCTCCCGGATCTATCTCGTTTAACTCGGTCAAAATGACCGGCCGGGGTTCAGGGCCCGCACAACCGTTGGCAACGGCCGCCACAATCAAGGCGATAAAAATCAGCGGCCAATCGATCCGGCGGTCTTTGCGCATGTTCAGCGACAGGTGCTGCATA
This sequence comes from Desulfobacterales bacterium, assembly GCA_049281435.1. GTDB lineage: Bacteria > Desulfobacterota > Desulfobacteria > Desulfobacterales > SG8-13 > JARFQH01. Next base: position 3,583 of record JBAPSB010000282.1, on the reverse strand, counting down.
GCTTCCTCACAAACTTAATAGTGATCCGTGAATTCAGTTTTCACTGTTCGCCACCCGCGGTCTCCGCCTGGCGATTGGAAGAAAAGAAAACATCGGGGGCTTGGAGAAACCATCTTTGCCCCCCCCTGGTCAGGACAACGCCCTTTTCTTCAATTGTTTTGACCCGAAACTCGCGCACCCGATCATTTTCCTTATATCTTCGGCCTTCTATCACCGCCATGGCCTCGACATTGCCGCCAATGCCCCGGCTGCGAATGACACCGGCCAATTTCGGAAGCTGATCCTCGGGCTTCTGTGTCGCGCTCGCCCCGGCGGTCCCGACATCCGGTCCGCCTGCCGGCCGAGCCTCAAAATGGGCGGACACTTGCGTGAAGGCCTGGTCCAGGTCGATGTCGACCGCCATTTCTTTGGCGGTCAACGACAAAATATCCTGCAGTTGCCGCCATTTTTCGCTGGCCAGCCTGACCTGCACGGATTGACCCGAAACAGGCATACTCAACAGGCCCATCAATTTTGAACCGTTGTATCCCGCCAGCAGCAATGCCGCCAGCAGCCAGCAGCCGAATACCAGACGCGGGCGGCTGCCCGATATTTTCAGTGGCAACATTTTCATGAATGACAAACATTCCTTGGGTTCAGGTGGCGTTTTCAGCCGTCGAGACGCTGAACCGGTAATCGCAGGTTACCTGGACCCTGGCCACGTCCGCGAGCGGCTCCAGCGCTATGTGAAGGTTTCGAATTTTAAGACAGGCATGGTTGTCTCGCATTGAATCGAGCCACCGGATGGCATCGTTAGGCGAGCCGACGAAAGAGAGTTTAATCGGCAGGCTCTCCTCACCAGCCGCCTCCGGCTGACTGACAAAGGTCACTTCTTCGAGATGGTAATGCAGAGCACCGACCCTCAAAGAGTTTTCCAACTGCAAAAGGCCCAGCTTCAGGGACGCGACGTTTTGGGTCAGCAACGAATGCCGGTGCAGCACGGCTGAAATCTGCGCCCCGTTATCTTTCCAGAACTGGTGATCCCTTTCCAGAATCTCCTTTTGCGTGCGCATTTCCTGAATCCGATCGATCTTATCCATCGTCCAGAAGTTGAGCACGAGAACCCCGGCCCAGACCACGGCGACCATAGTCCAGCGCTTCTTGACGTTATTGCGCATCACAAGTCCAATCGAAATTTGATGATATAATCCTGGAGGACTTCGAGCGGCTGGTTCTGCTTGGCCTCGAAATCGATATCCGCCACGGTCATCGGACGATTGCCTTTAAAATTGGCGTTTAAACCGGCTATCAAAGCCGAAAGACAGGTTTTAAACTGTTCCTGATCAACCGATCGCACGAATGCTTTGAGGGTCACACCGGGGGTTTCTTCGGCCTCCAGAACCACTTCCTGCAGGCGGACATTCGGCGGCAGCGAGCGGGCCAATTTGTGCAGAACTTCCTGCGGCGAGGATCTTCTCGCTTCGCCCAAAAGACCATCGAGCGCCTGGTTGTAGTGTTGGATTTTTTGACTTTCTTCGACGGTAACATTCTGGCGGCCGTTTGACCCTGTCAGCCGCACCTGGTTCGACCATTTGTCGAGCAGCGTCGCTTCGAGGCCCAAAAGGATCAGGAGGATCACCCCGAGGGCCGTCGCGGCGGTTTGAACCGGTTTCCATTCCAGCTCTTTTTTCAAGGCCCGGTGACAGATTGACGATAAGTTGCCGACGGAGACGATGTCCCGCGGTCCCAGAAATCCGAGTGTCCCCCGCGCGGCGCTCCAGATTGCCGGCGCACCCGCGTCCGCCAGTAAGTGATTCAAGTCCTGAACGTCGCGGTCGAAGGCCGAAGACAAGGCGGATCTGCTTTCATTTTCACCCGCCACCAGGTAGAGTTTGTCGATTTCGCTCTTGGTTTTTTGCGAAAAAAGGTACAGCGACTGATTTACCTCATGGGCAACAGAAGCGTATTTTTCATCGGGAGACGATGGCACGTCCGGCAAAGGTATGCTGCGCGAAAACAAAAATTGGCCTTCAGAGTAAAAATACAAGAGGCCGATGTCGGCCAGCAGCTGCACAAACCCCTTTCCTCCCTGGTCGAAATCGGGTATCGACTGCCTTATCTTCTCCTGCCAGACAAAGGCGGGGCAGGTGATATGATGCGGCTGCAGGTTCACCCGCGCCAGTTTCCGGTATAACTGAAAAAAATGCGGATGCTGGAGGAAAAAGGCGTATATCCACTTCTCGGTCTTTTCGCGCAGGTAAAAACTAAGCTCGAAAAAATCTCCGATTTCGGGTTGTTCGGGAAACTGTTCCAGCAGTTTGCGGGCGACATAAGCCTCCGCCAGTGACTTCTTGCGGGATTGAAACTTGTAGGTCGCATTACCAAACCAATAATCCGGGACAATCAAGAGCGCATTCCTGCGGCCCCTGATCGCCGCGGAAATTGTTTCCGTCTGAGGATTCTCGCCGAGCAATGACTCAAGTGGGATAGTGCCAACGGCGTTACTTTCGCCGCGCGAGGTTATCTTGACCAGGTAAAGCGTTTCGTCATCGACGATGCTGATTATGTTATCCTGATGATTGAACTTCATTTTGAACGTATCTGTGCTTCGGTTTCGCAAGCTGAATCGCCAGCGCATTGGCGGCAGTGAGACCCAACTATCGGTAAATTATGGCAGGATATGCAATATAAGTGCCAACCGAGCAGAAGTCTTTTTCTGTTTTTGGCGCGCTATAGGAAGGATCAACGGATTTGGAGTCCGGAGGAAAAATCGAATGAGACCACATCGCCGATGCCAACGTCATTTGCCTTGAACCAGCCCCGGTTGACTTCCAGGGCATAGTGAACCGGTGCGGGTGACGAGTAAACCGTCGTGATCGGGAAGGGGTCCATTTGCTGGATGCTGACGATGCGGCCGGCGGCATCGATGAAGGCAATGTCGAGCGGCATGGAGGTGTCTTTCATCCAGAAGGTCAGAATCTCGGGTTCCGGATAAACAAACAGCATGCCCCGGTTTGCCGGCAGGCTCGCGCGGTGGGAAAGTCCGCAGGATTTCGTTGCGGGGGTCGTTGCCAGTTCGACAGTGAGGCGGTGTCCCTTGACGTCCACCGGAATCGTCGCCAGATCATACGGGCAGGTCCATCCCGAGTGGGCTGAAAAGAGCAGAATTATCGTGAGAAGAACTGGCATCGGAAGCATTTAACGCCAATCAAATCGCGCCTGGTGCAAAGGACGTATTCGGGACACATGCTCAAAGTCTTTATCCCTGTGGAGAAGAAGCGCGTCATGCTCCATCGCTATCCGGGCAATACAGCAATCGATCGGACTGTTTATGGTTACACCCAGGCGTCTTAGATCAAAATAGATCCTGGCAGCTTCGCGCCAGGTATCGTTTGAAGCCTCAAGATAATACTGCGTCGCCAGATAATCGTCGAGCAGCCTCCACTCTTGCTGTCCCTTTGCCCCTTGCAGGAGTTCGAGTTGGTTGAATCGAGTGAGAACGGGGGTCCCGGAACCGGTCATTTTTTTAAATGCCGCTACAACCTTACCAGTTTTGTCCTTCAAGACCTCGATCCATACCGAAGTATCAACCAGGATCATCCTC